>JAMOVR010000136.1 GCA_027061945.1 Candidatus Heimdallarchaeota archaeon | reverse complement strand
TTCCCACATATTTTTATTCTTTTTTAACTCGGCGAGATTAATTGAGCTGAAAACTTCTCTTGTCCTATTTTCTAAAATAATTTTTGTTAAGGTCTTTTTGATCGTTGTTATTACTCTTGAGTTGTTTATCTCAAAATCGTATCTTAATCTTGATAACGTAAGTGCGTCAATAAAATTGTTTACAATTATATGTTTGTCAAATGTCCTGCCCGTTTCTATATATTGCCGGAGATTTTTAACTCGAGATAATAAATGTCCGAAAGTTAATGTTACATCTTCTGCAAACTGATCAAATTCGTTTGAAGGAATATCCATTTCATCATAAGAAATGAGATAAGTAACAATCAAGTTAATATCAAAATTCGTTTTAATTGCAAATGTCCCAAATCTAGTATAATCGGTAGTTCCTGTCATAAAAGAAGAATCAGTATTAGAGATTTCAGAAGTTACCATTGATTTTAGAGCTGGGATTGTAGAAGATAAGATCGTAGGGTCTATATTACTAGCTACCCCGCCAATTTGGGCTAGTTGTAGACCTATGTCCGAAGATACAGTAATTAATAAATTAGGAGGCATATTAATAACCCCGAGTTGTCTGTCTTATATAGGATTAAGGCTGTGCAAATCTAAAGAGACGATTTTTATTTTTAATTTAGTATTAATGCTTTTCCGATTAATGCCCCAAAAGGAAAAGCAAGCATATACATTTTCTAATAACCAAACTACTGTGATATATTTACGTATTTGAAATTATTTTCCTGCCAAATATTTTTTTATAATATCCTTCACATGTATTATTATAAAAGTCTTTTTTAAGAAAAAATTATCTTACTTAAAATAATGTTATCTTATATTTTTTGATTTCAATGCCCTCATAATTTTTTGATTATTGACTTACCTTATCGTAGTATTTTTTCCTCTTTAACATACCCAATAGAAATCATTTATGAGATTTATAAAATTAAAAAATTATTTATCTTAGCATATTTTTAATCTTTTTCTACACAATTAATTTTTTTTATTATTAAAATAATTTATTATTTAATCTGATTTATAAATGTTGGTCTTACTTGGTTACTTCTTTTCTCATTGGTAAAGCGCTAATAATACTACATTTCTTAAAGGGTAAAGTAATATCTCTGTCACATGAGTGTTAGTACAAACAAAATATTGACGGGGGATGATCCCATTTTATCGTCTCATAAAAAGACCAGAAGACAAAATCCGCTAACCTCATTATCTGTATTGGGTAACGTACAGCTCTCACCAGATGTAAAGAACTACCGTGGAAAACCTGTTAAACTCGATGCATTGCTTGAAAAAGAAAACGAAAAGTATGGGGTAATATGGTTAAATTGGAAAAGAAAAGTTGGAACAAATAAAATTCACCAAGCAGAGAGGTTGGTAAAAGATACTGGTCTTAGTGGAGCGATAATAATTGGCCCTGCTTTTTCTGATACTGCAGAAGAGTTAGCCAGAAAAATAACTGCCAGTGGAAAAGCCAAAGTAATCTTAATTGAAGACTATATCTTCAAAGATATTGACCAGTATGGAGAATAATTTCTTATCGATTGTTTACAACTTGTAAAAGTTTTTACTTCCTAATTTAAGAGAACTTCAAAAAAACGTTTTTTATGAATAAGATACAAACCGATCATGAATGGCTAGAATCTTAATCTGTGACGACGCTAGACTAATGCGGATGATGCTTGAAAGGATAATTAAAAAAATGGGCCATGAAGTGGTAGGCGAGGCCATCGATGGAGAAGAAGCAGTAAAAAAATATTTTGAGCTTAAACCAGATATTATTACTTTAGATGTTGTGATGCCAAAAAAAGATGGTTTTTCAGCTTTAAAAGAAATTCTTCAAAAAGATCCTGATGCAAAAGTAATAATGGTTACGGCTATCGGAAATCAAGCGATGGTATTGAACGCCATGAAGATTGGTGCTCAAGAATATGTTGTTAAACCATTCCGAATTGGGGAAGTTGTTAGTGCGATTGAAAAAGTATTAAACAGATAATTTAATTGTGTTTTATAATACGGCCTTAAATATTTTTTATATGAGCTACCCCCTTGCTTTTGCAAAGGGTTCTACGCTTCATCAAAGTAATTATCTTAAAACCACTTCTTTCATTGTAAGGAATGATAGAGAAAAGGTTTTAAGGATTTTAGGGATATTCTCCACACTTACTATAAATTGAGTTACTATCCTTGTTTAAGATTAAGGGTTTTATACATATAACGTAAAGGATTATTAGCATCAGTATATATTGGCTTTGATTCTGTTCTCTCTTTTTTAGAAGGAAGGAATTTCCCACCCATAGAGTTAAAAAACTAAAGCCCTTTATATTTCTCATATTTTAATAAAAAACCTCGTGTTAGAATGTTTTTTATTTCTTATTATCTTGCAGAAAAGAATTTTTGGTGCTAATCTATTTGGTCTTTCGAACAGAACAAACTTAAAAGCATAAGATATAATAAAAAAATAGAGTGAGGAATTACTATGGCGTTTAAAAGTGGTGTTTTAGAAGAATTTTCGGCCATCACGCCACAAAAACTTGGTCAATTATTCGCAGTTATAGGCCTATCAGGATTAGGGTTAATTTTTGTATTATATCTAGACTTCATTATTTTGTCAATGAGACTGATGTTTTTTGGTTTTCTAATACTTGCACAGACGGTTATTCTGTTTAATATATTGAAAACTCCTAGTGATGAACTTGATAAAACAGTCTTTTTACTAAGAAATTTAGCAAATGGAAACTTAGACCCGCTAACACTTGATTACATGCGAACTGTAGAATATAAAGAAATAGTAAATGCGATTGAGGACTTAAAGAATAATTTGGAAGACTTTAAGGGAAGACTTGAGATCATTTTTGAAGGGATTTCTACGATACAAGATCAAATTGCTATGAATTCAAACATTATTTATAATGAAAGTAGTAATGCAAAAATTCACAGTCTAAGAGTTCATGCAGAGTCTGTATCTCAAAATGAAGCAATAGCCATCGCTAAGCAAGCAATCTCTGCACTAAGCTATGGGATTGATAAAGTATTAACGCAAATTTCCGAATTAAGTAGCTCAATTCATAGTATTGCGAAACAAACAAATCTATTAGCAATAAATGCTAGTATCGAAGCTACAAGAGCAGGTATTTATGGTAAAGGTTTTAGTGTGGTTGCAGAGCAGATACGCAGGCTCGCAGAAGAAACTAAAAGACAGTCAATGCTTATTACACAAACTACGTCTGAATTTGAACATGATATCTCAGATGTGGTCGAAGAATTAAATAAAATTATTACTAAAGTATATGAAGGGCAAAAAGCAATTGTTGAAACAACGTCTAGTTTAGAACAAGAAACTAGTCAAATTCAGTCTGCTGCAGATTCTCTTAATAATAACGTTTCTGAACTCTCAATGTTAGCATTAGCCATGAAAAATGAATTAGACCGTTTGATCACTTAAAAATCTAAAAATCCTTTTTTGCCTTTTTTTAAAAATCAATTAAAAATTTTTATTGTTTGACTTATGTTATGTGGTAATAATGTTTAATGAAAACGATTCTATAGAGATACTATTCATAAAAACAACTCTTATTGAAATGATTGCTACAATATATCTGATGATAATATGTTTTTTAAAAACAGACTTGACCTATGTTGCAGATCCAGTTATCCAACAAAAGTTCAAAGATAATACGTTTTACAACTTTATATATGGAATCTCTTTATGGGGAATAGTAACATGGTCAATAAAATTCAGTTTGCTATATATAATTTACAAATATTTCTATTCATATCCTCCTGAGTTTTTACATATTTTATCGAAGGAACTTTTATATGCCCGAAAATATCCAATTATTACTAAAATAGTATTAACAACAGTGCTAATTTTTCTCCCACCTAATCCAGATTTTTTAGAGATATTCCTACGATTTCCCTTATTGTTTGAAATTTTTAGAAAGCCGATTAATTATCTTGCTTTAATAATTCTCTTAATTCTAAGTATGGCTGAGGTTATTGGTTACTTATCAATTATGACGTACAATAAAAAGCCATTATTTTATGATTTTTCATGGATAATAATAGTAATTTTCCTCTCAATATTTCTCCCAGTCTGAATGTAAAATTCTATTTTTCCCTTTTCCCATAACCGCTCTAAGTCATAAAATGGTAAATATATCTACTTCTAAAAAAGAAATTTTCAGAAAAATAATTTAAAACGAGAAATGATACACTATGCCTATCTTCCATTAATTATATCGCTGTATCTGTATACGTATAATTCAAATTCGCCTTCTTTTCTTTCTCTTTCTGCGAAGTCCCTTGCGTGAAGAGCAATTATGTTTGTTATAATTACACCCGCCTTAATATTGGTAGCTCTTAATAGATTTACCGCTTGTATTAGTTTATCAGTTCCCAAAGCCTTCTTATAATCATAAAACCAAAGTGCTACTGGGTTTTTTGCTTCTAGAATAACATGAATATAACTTGGAGAAGACCCAAGATTTACTTTTAAACCAGCACCTACCGGGCCAATTGATTGAACGTATTTTAAAAAATTCAAAAATTTTATTGGACTTCTTACAACTTTAGCTCTTTTTTCTTTTATAATATTGATTCTTATCGCATTGTTATATCTCGGAACAGGTTTGCCTATTTCTTCTGCGTATGCCCATGGAAAGCTTGCTAATTCAAGTAATGCCCTCGCTTCCCGATCAATTTCATCTAATCCCATTTCTTCTTTCGCCCCCACTTGGGATCCACCAAGGTTTTTATTTATATCCCCTTCAATTACATCATTTGCCATGGCCCTTCAACTCAGGAGTTTATGGTGTTAAAAATATTCATTTTTGAGTGTTTAACTTTGTTTCTTACCCCAGTATTTTCTCGTATTCTCGCTTCTCGAAAACCTCATTTATTATTAATAACTTTATTTTTATTATATTAATAATTTATTTTAACTTAATTGGCGGGAAGCCCTCGCAAAAGCAAGAGGTAGTTTACGAATATTTTTCTATAATCTTATTCAGGTAACGAATCAATTGCCTTTTTTAATTCTTCTAGGATGTTTTCTATTTCTTCACTTTCATTGGAAACATCGATTGTTTCTCCTTTTACAGATGACTGGAGAATTTTTTCTGTTTCTTCAAGTTCCATGTCCTCAATTTCTTCTAAGTCCACTGTTGCTTCCATTATTATAGAATCAGCCGTGGGACCAAATGTATTTACTATTTCTTCAAAGTCCTTAGTTTTTCCCCCGGCAACATCATAAATTATTTCAAATGCTAAAGAAATATTCTCTAAAATATTTATCACTGCTTCTAGCACTTCAGGTTTGGTATAGTACTTTTCTTCAGGGGTTATTTTAACTGAAACAACATATATTAAACCCTTTTTTTTCAAGAAGAAATATCTCTTGGTTTGCATACCTATATCGGTTATTTGTCCTTGTAGATGACTTCTGGCAAAAAGTTCTATTGCTGTTAGAAAACCCCCTAAAAGGATAGTTTCGTCACCTACTTCCTCTGAGCTCTCATAAGTCCTAGCGAAAAGCGGTATGCCGGCTTCGTCCAGAATGTATAAGCCAGACACAGGGGATGAGTAGGAAGGTGACATTTCTATGTAGTGTTTTTAATGAATGAAATAAATATTTTTGTTTAGCATTACTTAATACTTTAGAGACCAACACATAAATAAAAAATTCATCATAAATATAAGTAGTTTTGAAAAATAATAAATATATTGTTGATGTTTTAAAACATTTTAATATTATACGAATTCATTATTTTTTCAATCTCCATGAACTCAGTCAAGATATTGATTCTAATTTTATTGCGGTAGTATTCCAAATTTATCTGATTTGCCATGTTGGTAATTCTCCTTAGAGTAAATGGATCAGGAGGATTTAATAACAATAAATACCCTTGATTCTTAGCTTCATCAATTATGAATAAATTATTTCCTGCAGGAATTCTTGTTTCATCAAAAAATTCTTGGAATTTTGTCCCTTCAATACGAATAGTCCTTACTTTGGGTCTTGTTAAAAGATCTGTTATTTTTTTGTTTAATTTTATGGCGAAGTCTTCGTTAAGGTCTTTTTCTGATTTTATTCTATTCAAGAGGTATTCCAAATACGCTTGTATTAAGCCAGAACCACGAATAATGTCCCTTGTTCGATCTTCTTGAAAGAGCAGAAAAATTGAGCATACTCTTCCATGTTTCTCAATTCTAGTATCATGAGTGCTTTCTGCTTTAATTGTGAAAATATATACTAAGGACTTAAATTCAGTTTGGTTTGGCACAGGTATCGGCCCGAATAGCCCATTAGGTGCTTGTTGTGTCCCCATCCCAATTAAAGTCATTCCCTGAACTCCTAAAGAAAAAGCTTGATTGTCATCAATTGGGCTCAAATTAGCTACTATTTCTGGCCCCTGATCACCTATAATTGTAAGGACTATTCCTTCAAAGATGCTTCGCCGGATCAATTCAATTACCCCAATTTTCTTCTGTTTTATTTATTACTTTTTGATTTTTCGATAAATAAGTTTACAAAACAATTTGTATGAAGTTAAATCTTAACCTTATTAATATGGTTTTTTTCTTCTTATTTTAAATTAGTTCTGCTTTCAATGGGTGTTTTGTACAATTTTTGCTTATTCTTTTGTGAAAACGTGTTCCAGACGATCAGTGATGTGAAATATGATTTTCCGTGATCGTCATGGCGCCGAAAGACATTTTTTGTTGTACACTTTATAGGTTATAATTTAAGGACAAAAACCCGTGTAAGTCAAAAATATTGATACAACAAAGGCTAATTCCCGAAATGAGTGGGTGTCGAAAAAAATGGTTTTACACAACGTCTAAGGCAAAATGCTTTTATTATAGCTTGTAAATAATAAAAAATGACAACTGACCGAAGGGCATTGCTCGACGGTCATGTCAACGGAGGAAAGCATTATGGTAAAGATGCTAGTACAAAGCAAAACCCGCGAATATATTAAATCCAAAGGTTTAAACACCGGTGGAGACGCACTAGAGGCTTTGGAAAAAGCTTTGACCGAAATTATCGACAAAGCTATTGAACGTGCCAAAGCCAACAACAGAAAAACCCTAATGGGTAAAGACGTCTAAGGTCAAATTTAGACCTTTGATTATAAACTCCCCTCCCCCATTTCTTTTTTCCATTTTTATGTCAATGGAGGAAAGCATGATAAACTTCGAGATAGGCATAATTATTTTTTTTGATACTCAATCGTACAAAAAGAAGTATATAAATGGTTGCCAAAAAATAGGCAAAAAAAAGCAGAGACCTATTTTTTAGTAGAACTATGTCTGCGATAATTTGGATAAAAGTTTCTTTGTTGATATCTTTTTCTACTTTCTTGGTTAGCTTGCCTAAGTTTCTCAATAATCTCTTTAATTGTTGCACCAGTCTCAACAATAGTAGGAGAACTATCCTGTTTTTTAATGTTTGTAGGCTTAGTAGTGATATAACGATTTGCCCCATAAATTTGCTGGGCAGTTTTTTTCTCTGACAACGATTTTTTCCTATAAATTCTATGTCTAAGGTCTATTGGTTCAAGATATTTTCTAGCTTCTCCAAAAATAGATTCTGTCCGGCCTAAGATTAGGATTCCATTTGGAACCAAGGAACGTATAAAGCCGTTAATAATTCGTTCTTGTTCTTCTTTAGAAATATAGATCAAAACATTTCTACATGAAATAATATCCACGTTTTTAGGATATTGACTTAAAAGAAGATCTTGTCTTTCAAATCTTACGAATCGTTGATACGTTGGCTTTATTCTATATTCCCCATCAATAGTAGGAGTAAAATATTTTTCAATTTCATCTTTTTTTAATTCTTGAAGTAATTCTGGAGAATATACACCTCTGTTAGCATAATTAATATTTAGAGGATTAATATCTGTAGCAAGTATTGAATAAGTAAAGTTTTTTCTCATTCTTTCTCTTAGACGAGAAAAAATAATTGAATACGTATAAGCTTCTGCACCTAAAGAAACACCCGCAACCCATATAGTTACATTATTATTAGAATTACTAGTAAATTTTTGTTTCAAATAAGTAGGAAATACAACGTTTTCCAAAAACTCGAAAGTATCTCTATTACGGAAGAAACGTGTAACATTAATACTCATGCTTTCTATGAATTGTTTTAGCTCTTCCGGATTTGTCCTTAGTACGTCGTAATACTCTTTATATGTTCTTAGACCAAGTCTGCTCATTCTGACCCTTATTCTTCTAAGAAAATACTTTTCTTTGTACGAATCAGGCTTAACGCCTTTTTGTTCCAATAATCTTTTTATTAGGTTAGTATTTTCTGGATCGGGGATGGGGTCAAATAAAGCAGAAAAAGACTTTGTCTGACTCATAGGGTCCCTCGGCATCCGTAATGAATTTTTGTTAGGATATCTCTTCCACGACAATGTTCCTCAAAAAAGAATATGGGTAATATCCTAATGAATTTTGCGTAGAAACGCTTCTAAGCATTGAGTTAAAGTTAAAAAAATAGTTAAAAAAAGAAGTAAGTATGACAAAAAATAATGAAATTATTTATTAGATTGATGCCTTGCTTTTCTTGTTGTAGAATGTTTTGAAGACTTAGTATTTGATTTTTCGTTAGAACGTTTTTTTCTGATAAAAGTGCCTCCTTTTCTTGTAGTGTTACACCAGCTCTCCGGGCAGCAGTCTCTTTTTGGAGTTTCCTGATATACTGAGTTACTTGTTCTTCCAAGATCGTTTCTTCAATACTTCTTTTACCTAAATCTTGTATTTTTCCGATAAACCATCCTAAAGCAATCAATCCAAAAACAATAGGTGTTAATACTAACAAAATACCTTCAGGTTGATTAATCTCTATACTATTTGAAACAGAAGCATCCATTCCCACGTAAGCCATAAATGTTGAAGGATTTAGTATGAACCATGTAAAGAAGATAACAAACACTAATCTGCTGATTAAGGAGATCGCCGCAAAAGAGAGAATCGTTATGGGATTATACTTTTGTGTTGCACCAGCAAGTTTTGCATCAAGACTAGGGTCTGCCCTTAATAGACCATCATGGTAACGTTGTAATCTACCAGTTAATTTTTCTTGTTCTCCACCTTCTTTTGCGAAAAGAGTATCTGATGCTTGTTCTAAAAGATATATTATTGCTGTTGCTCCATACTTCTTAGCTAAAGTCGAACCAGAACTAGCGATCACTTTTTGTGTTTTATGCAGCTCTTCATTCGTTTCTTCCTTTTCTTTTCCTTTTTCTGTAGTAACACCTAGACGGAATTTTTGTAGCCGTTCTAATGCCTTAGTGACCCTTTTCTGACGAGATACTGTGGGGTTCAGTAAATTGCCTACATAACCCGTCTGGAGAGAATATTCTAAATAGAGATAACTGACTAGTGCTAATACAAACATATTGGAATTAAACAAAGTGGTTAAAGTAGTAGGATCTAAAGACAATGGAATCAACAATTTATTCATATAAGCAACTGTGAACATTGTTTGTCCAAGCCCGAATGCATATCCTGCTAGTTTTACCTCGTTTTGGAATGCAAAAGCCACACCTGATAAGAAAACACCGAGAAATAAGAGAGTAATTAAAGCATAAAGAAATGGATGGACCCATTGATCTCTAATAGGTTTATCATAGAGATACGCAAGTGGCGCAAAAGCACTCATGTTTTGAAGTAATTTTGTTTTATCGATCATTGGTGGTACTGATAGCCCAGAGAAAAGAAAATCTAAAATAAAAAGTCTGATTGAGAATACGTAAAGTGCAGATGTAGATGGTAAAATAAACATTATTGCATATGCAGGTAAAATCAAAATTTCAATTAGGATTAGTACTATTGTGAGTATTATTATAGATAAGAAAATGTAGAGATTATATGTGTTGAAAATTTTACTAGGATTATCAAATGCTGAATATAGGTATGCCATATATATAAAAAGAACAATAATCCCTGTTACTCTCAAGGCCCATTTAACTATTTCTAGCCTAGTTTTTGATTTAGCAAGTAATCTTTGAGCAATTACAACAGCATCTTCTTTTTTTCTCCTTCTTGATTCGCTCATATTGCACCCATTCCTTTTTGTTTTGCTGCATTAAATTGGGCTAATACTGTAGGTAGAAAATCATCTGGGCCTACAGACACAGTAATAACTTCATATTTCTGCAGTTTTTTAAACAAGTCTCTGCGTCTTGCGATTTGTTCTTCAACAATAGCTTCTCCGATCAGTCGGTCCATTGGGCTTAATTCTTGCCTTTTAATTTCAAACCATGGGCCAAATGGTGAAATTATCATTACTTGATGCTTATAGCTTCTAAGTTTTTTTACTGCTTCTATTATGTCTTCGGGTCTTCCTTCTAAGTCACTAATAATAATGAATAGAGAAGCGCGTTTTAATCGCTTTACCACGTATTCCGCAGCGTTTGTGAAACGCTTATTTCCTTCGGGAATAACATATGCTAATGCTTCCATAAGACGAAACATTGTTTTAGGGCTATTCGTTGGTTCTAACCAAGCCTTCACTCTTTCGTCGAATTGCAAGTATCCGACCAGATCTCTTTTTTCCATTGCTACATGTGCTAATAGGACTGCAGCTCTTATCCCATATTCTAATTTTGTATTTCTAGGAAGACCAGCA
>JAMOVR010000135.1 GCA_027061945.1 Candidatus Heimdallarchaeota archaeon | reverse complement strand
GCCATTGGCGCCATCCCTCGGTCTTTACCAGCTTCTACCCCTGCCTTGTTAGTATATGTCATGCGGACAATATCAACAGGAGCAACGGAAAGTCCTACTCCTATTTGAACGGTACCAGTATTTATCAGATGGGCATAACCGCCCTCCTTCTTTTTCTTTTTTTGTTCTTTGGTTAATTCAGAATCTTTTAAAGACTCTAAAAAGGTATTGCCAAACACTCTGGCATCCCAATATGTCTTAATAAATTTATCTTTAGGCATATTTTTTATGCGTTCACGATCTCTGCCACGTTCCTCTAATATTTCAAATTTATTTTCGGTTTCAGATCCCAAATTCAGTTCTTTTTGGGCGGCAGTGAAAACCTCTGATTCTTGACTTACTAAGTCACGAAGTTTTCTTTTAAATGAAACAGGAGAAATCATCCCCCGTCCATCCAGTTCCCTTGTGCGAGGTTCTGACTCCATATCAGGATCACCATTGGGATTCGACATGGTTACGTCCAATACAACCAAACCTACATGACGATTAAACGGCGCTTTCATATTTTGCCTCCTTTGTAATGTCAGATTTTGGAATATCTTCTTTCATAAACGGGCGGCCTGCCAAATAACCAAGCATGAGTTCAGCCTTATAATTATCTGAGTTCACAAAGTCAGTTTGCGACAGTAGATGTTGTTTAAGTGTTTCAATATGCTTAGATATCCACCTTTGGGCAAATATTGCATTTCTTGTAGCTTTATCGTCTTTTTTTATAGCTTTGTTGTCTTTTAATTCTTTTTGAAATTTAATACGTTTAACCCATGAATTATATGGCCTTATACGCTGGGCTAAAAAAGCCATTGCCTTTATAGGATCATGTAAGGCCATGCCGTAAATTTGATTACCCAATAAAGTTGTAGGAATATTACCCTTACGCTCACTCACACAATATCCAATATGGACCTCATCTAATGCCGAACATAATTGGCCAAATTTAAAGGCAAAATCATTCATATATTCCTCCTTTGTCCTGCCTAAATAATATAAAAGCACTGCCATCAAAGTAACGGCACATAACGCCTCTGCGTTATGTTTAGGGTTTGTTTTAATCGTGATTTTTTTCTTGGGTAATATCTCTTGAGCCTTACTTAATGCACACCTTTGAAATAATGCTTGATATCGATTAGCGATACGCCATAGCCATTTCCGAATCCATATTTCTCTGTTTTTACCTAAGAAAAGTCGCAAAGCATCAGCAAAGCTGATCTCAGGAACGGAAAGAAATTCCATACCGTTACGAATATATCTTTTATGCGAAAGGGTCATAACCTGCTTGGGACTGATTACCCATGGCCTATACATCTGTTTATTTTTGCCCATCTGGGCAAACAATTTGAAATCTGGTGTGTTGTTACATGCCTTCCTCCACTGTTTCACAGCCTGAGTCAACTGATCAATTCTTGCTGTTGTGCTGAAGTTGACTTTTCGATTTCCCTTGTCAACCTTGATTATTTCAACAAAATCTACCGAAGCATCTAAGCTTAAATCTTTGCCCTTAAATGATTCCAAGACGGATTCAGTAGCATCATAATAATCGTCAATATTTTCTATTTCTGACTCTCCAGTGATCAACACCGTCACTGGAATATCAAAATTGTTCCTGCAATAGGCAAGTAACAAGCTGGAAGAAGGCAGTTTGGCCCACGTTACATTTTTGCGCTTATCTGCTGTAAGAAAGGAGATTGCCGCAGCAAGTTTCAAGCTAAGATCAGCAGATACAGGAAATGCATTTCCTCTGGCTTGTCCATATCTTTCAACGGTTTTTCCGCTTGTTTCTTCATTCTTAGCAAAAAGAATGGTAGGACCGATAACTGCTAATTTTTCCTCTGGAAATTTCTCCACAAGTACCAGGCCGGCTTTTCCAGTAAGCGCACAAGTACCCCAAACCTTCTTTCTTGAGGCTTTTTCTTCGGCTGCAAACAAAGCTTGGGACAAAGAATGGATATATTTTCTTGAAGTTGCATAAATATCTATATCGTCCCTTGGAAAACAATCCAATAAAAGAGTAACTCGTTTGCTATCAACAATCTCACCCGAAGGCTTCAATTTCTCGCCAAAAAGCAATGCGCAAATAGCCTTAAGGGTTTTCAGGTCAGCGTCTTCAAAAGCCGATATAATAACTTTCTTGGCAACTTGTTCTAAAATTTCCACTCCTGTTTTTGATAAACTATAACGCTTAAATAATTCATAAGCCTCCTTACATCCTTCATATTCTTTCAGAGATTGCTTTCTTTTAAGGATCTTGTCACGATATCGAGGCCAAAAATCAAAATGTGAAATCCTATCGAAATATAGATGAGTCAGACATTCTATAATATCTCGATAATCAGCTTCCTTGGCATTCTTATTATTACTCAGCCATTTCTGGTAATCATTATGAGCCAACGGAATTAACGGACGCTTAACTTTTACTGCTGGAAATTGCGTATGTTTATTTCCAAGTGACCAACTATTCTTAATATCCTCTTTTTCCATAAGCCTGACTGTTATCACTAAACCATATTTATCAAGCATTACTCGAAATGTTATATTGTTAAACCCAGGTTGCTGAATATCATTGTGCTTGATTTTAGGAGCTTCTCCAATTGCCTCCAATCCCCGATAAATGACATACAGTTCATTTAGCATAATAAAATTCTCCATTGACAATCTTTGAAGATTCATCCTGCC
>JAMOVR010000134.1 GCA_027061945.1 Candidatus Heimdallarchaeota archaeon | reverse complement strand
ATTCCCCTCGAACTCGAAAATGATTTCGAAGAAGTAATGTTGAAAAGCTACTTACAAAGTGTAGGATCAAAAACATCTTTTATAATGAAAAAGCCTGCGGAAGGGTATCAAGTAAGTTTCTTTATTGATGCTTCAATGGTTAGAACAAAGCAACAGAGAAAACAAATAGAAGAGTTTATTCAAGGTTTCGAAAGACACTGGAAATCATTACTTGCGAGGTTAAAATCTGTTCTTAAAAAATGGGAAAGGGAAGCAGTAGAAAGTACATTAGCAAAAATACCTAAATAAACAAAATGAATTCGGATATACGAAAAACATTTTTTAATAAAATAAAGATAACCAATTAGAATAAAATACACTATGCTTTTGGAATTACTGAGCAAAGCCAGGGGTACAACACATGGCAAATAAAGATAAGAAAACAGTGAAAAAAGAAGGAATCAGCGAAACAACTGAGAACTATCTTAAAAGAATATATTGGCTAATCAAGTCCAAGGGTTATGCTAGAGTAACAGAGATTTCACAACTTATGGGGAGGAGTCTTTCAAGCACTACTGAAGCAATACAAAGAATGGCGAAAATAGGGCTCTTAAATTATGAGAAATATGGGAAAATCACCCTTACAGAAGAAGGAATGAAAATTGCAGAACAAATTGATATTACTTATGAGGTAATGAGTGAATTATTAGTATTATTAGGAGTCCCTAAAAATATTGCTATCAATGACGCATGTTCTATGGAACACCAGATTAGCGAAACAACAATAAATGCAATTAAAGAGTTTGTTGAGTTCGCTAAGAAGGACGAAAAATGTTCTGAAATCCTTAAAACATTTAGGGAAGAAAAAATAAGAAAAATGCTTAAAAAAAGGTAATACGTAGGTGTTTTCAAACTTATGCTTTAATTTTTTAAAAAATATACATTTATTTTTAACGTTTTAACTTTAGTATTTTTTTGGTGAAGAATGAGTAATAACTTTGAGTATTTCGAAAGTATTGCTTTAATTGAAGGATTAAAAGAAATCAAGGAGGAACAAAATTTAACTATTGAAAAAATAAGCCAAGAATTAAATGTAAACAAAAGCACTATCTCGAGATATCTAAACCAGCAAATACTTCCTACTTCTAAACATAAAGAAAAAATAATTATTTGGCTTGAAAATAAAGGCTTAGAAGCTTCTGTTATTGTAAATAGGTACGTAACTCAAATGCTTACTGCTTCTGGTAAAAAGGTTCTTTCTTTAACTAAATTAATGAATCAACCCAAAAAATTATTCTTAATTAGCTATTTGTTTATTAAAAAAAATCCATGGGTACAAGACACAGATATTGTAATTACTGTAGAAACAGAAGGAATTCCATTTGCAACTATTTTTGGATTATTACTTGGAAAAACGGTAGCTTATTTCAGGAAACAGCGCTCGGTTACTTGGCCGGATTTTATACGAATTGACTTAGAAAGAGCAGAAGTAGCAGTCACAGAGCCACTTTTTTTAAATAGAGAAATTGTTCAGGGTAAAAATAAGGCCTTAATTTTAGATGATATTGTAAGAAGTGGAGAAACGATTAGTAAATTACATGAAGGCCTAACGCGAGAGGGGATACAGACTCTTGGAGTTATAATTTTAACGAGTCTAACCAAAAAGATTCCTTTCTCAAAGCCTAAACCGATACATGGATTTAATCCAATTTTGACGGTAGAATTTTGAAATGTATAAATAAATAATTCATTATTGTTCCTTTTATAAGCATTCTTTTTTTATATTCTAAAAATTCTTAAGAGCTTCTACAAAACCTTCTGTTCCTCGATATACTTTTCCATTAATACTCAGTGTTATTTCTTTGGGTAGATCAAGTTGTTGTTCTTCTAATAATTTTCTTTTTTCTTTGTTTCCAGTAATTGCCAAGTAAAAAATTACTTTAGCTTTTAGGGGTAAATATTCATGAACGATAAATGGTTCTATTTTATTAA
>JAMOVR010000133.1 GCA_027061945.1 Candidatus Heimdallarchaeota archaeon | reverse complement strand
AAACTAAAGAATAGTGAAATTCAAACTTGTTTCTCCTTTTAAACCCGCTGGAGACCAGCCAAAAGCAATAAAACAACTCTTAGATGGATACTTGAAAAAGGGATATAAAAAACAGACATTATTAGGGGTTACTGGTTCTGGTAAAACATTTGTAGCAGCGTCAGTAATTGAAAAACTAGGTCTACCAACATTAGTAATTTCTCCTAATAAAACATTAGCAGCTCAGCTGTACAGTGAATTTAAGACTTTTTTCCCGGAGAATGCTGTGGAATATTTTGTTAGTTATTTTGATTATTATCAACCGGAAGCATATCTCCCTCAAAAAGATCTTTACATCGCAAAAGATTCTTCTATAAACGAAGAAATAGAGAAACTTAGAGACTCCACTCTGCGTTCTCTTGCTGAAAGAGATGATGTGATTGTTGTTGCTTCGGTCTCTTGTATTTATAATGTAGGTTTACCTAAAGCATACCGTAAAGCCGCAATTACCTTTAAAATTGGACAGAAATGGGAAAGAAATGAACTTTTAACACAACTTGTGAAACTTCTATATATACGCAATGAACATAATCCTGCGCCAAAAACATTTAGGGTACGTGGAAACAGAGTAGAAATTTTTCCAAGCTATTCAGAACACGGTATTCGTCTAGATTTCTTTGACGAAACCTTAGAGAAGATTATAACGTTTGATCCGATTACTGGTAAAAGAATAAATTCTTTACCATGGGTCAGATTATTTCCTGCGTCGCCATATATTACAGAAGAAGAAACGTTTGAAGATGCAATTGCGGCAATTGAAGCCGAATTAAAACAAAGGCATCAAGAGCTTTTAGACCAGGGTAAAATAGTTGAAGCAAATCGATTATGGGAAAGAACACGATATGATTTGGAATTGCTAAGGGAGATAGGTACATGTTCTGGAATAGAGAACTATTCCCGCTTTTTTGATGGAAGAAAACCAGGTGAACCACCATACACTTTGTTAGATCATTTTCCTGAAGAATTTTTCATGGTAATAGATGAATCTCATATAGCAATACCGCAGATTCGTGGAATGTATGCAGGAGAAATGTCTAGGAAAAAGAACCTTATAGAATATGGATTCAGACTTCCCTCATCAATAGATAACCGCCCATTGAAATGGGGAGAATTTGAAAAAAGAATGCCTTTAACTCTGTTTATGAGTGCAACCCCTGGCCCATATGAACTTAAGGTTTCTCAACAAGTAGTAGAACAAATAATACGCCCAACGGGGCTTGTTGATCCTGAAATCGTTGTTAAACCTTCAACAAATCAGATTAATGATTTAGTATTTCGTTTAAAGCAAGTCATCTCTCAAAACCAAAGGGCATTGATACTCACATTAACTAAAAAAACTTCTGAGAAACTATCAGAGTATCTCCATGAACTAGGGTTTAAAGTAGAATACATTCACTCAGATATAGACACTATAGACAGGGTTGTACTTATACAGAAGTTAAGAGAAGGAGAAATAGACATTCTAATTGGAATAAATCTTTTAAGGGAAGGCTTAGATCTACCTGAAGTAGCACTTGTAGCGATCTTAGATGCGGATAAGCAAGGTTTCCTAAGATCAACCCGTAGTCTGATCCAAATGATTGGAAGAGCAGCAAGGAATTCAAGCAGTCAAGTAGTTCTTTATGCAGATGAACTTACTTCTGCAATGAAAAAAGCAATACAGGAAAATAATCGCAGACGAAAAATACAGTTAAAATACAATAAAGAACATAATATAACTCCAAAAACAATCCGAAAAGCAATAAAATCTATGATTGAAATAGAAGAACAAAAAGAAAAGAAGAAAGCAGGACAAACATTGATTTCAGAAGCATTACTAAAAAGAGAAGACCTCAATGATGTAATAAGTCAATTAACAGAAGAAATGAAAAAAGCCGCTGAGAACTTAGAATTTGAGAAAGCTGCCAAAATTAGAGACCAAATTATGTATTTAAAAGAAAAACAAATCCGATAAGTAATTGTATCACTTAGTTTCAATTCGCTCTAACTGACTTTTTAATTGTTACTCAAGAATGAATACTCAATTTTTCTAACATAACAATAGAAAATGTAAAATAAAAAATATAAGAAACATCAATTTTTTATACCCTCTAACTCGCAAGAAGATCCATCTAAAGGCCTAAAATCAGAGATTGAAACTATTTTATTAAAATAAAAACTTAAACACGATATCTTTTAGCATGGATGCACTAAGAACCAAGTCCCTAATACTTATACGCTCATTTCTTCCATGAACTCAAGATAACGTCTTTATTTTTTTCATCCATTAATAATTGGTATGAAACCATAAGAGATGGTGTTAAATTTGGGTCTAAAGAAAGGTGAATCAGAAGCAACAGTAACTAGATTTGGGACAACAAGTGCTTTGTCAAAATATTCATTAACTGTTTTTCTAATAATTACAGTTAAAGGCGTATCAAAATTACTTCTAGTTTAAGGCATATCAAAACTATTTTCTAAGGAAGATAGCTGATACTTTACTTTATCTTTTAATGCATTAGCAATTTCTTTTTCAACATCTTTGCGATTCTGGCCAGGTAATATACGAATATCAAGATTTGCACTAACTTCTCCAGGAATAATCTTTGTTTTATTATTAACCTTTACATTTCATTATTATGTGAATATGTTTTGGCAAGATCATCCCCATCAAAAAGGCATCTAACCCAGCTTGATGGTTGGCTACAAC
>JAMOVR010000132.1 GCA_027061945.1 Candidatus Heimdallarchaeota archaeon | reverse complement strand
AAGATATTAATAATGAGCCATATACACGCAATAAAACCTAAAAAAACAGCCTCTTGATTATGATTTACCCAGAGAATTGGCAAACATATTAGTGCTGCAGTAATCCCTGCAAAGGTCTGCCAAAGAGTTTTTTTGAAAAAAAAGACTGCTGTCCATAACCAGCAAATCATCAAGGAACTAAAACAAGGTGCCAAGCTATAATACCTAAAATAGCTAAACCTGTTAGTCCCAAAAAATAGGAAACAAATTAGAACACTTAGAAATGCCCATTTACAAGGTAATCCGGCCCGCAGAGATAAGATATGCAGACAGGCAACTGCCAGGCCCCAAAACAAGCCGTTGACTAAATCAATACTTCTTAATCGTTTTTCTGGATCTATTGATTCGTTGTCACTACAAAGCAAATTTCCAACCATGCTGTAATGCCATAATCCTCTATTTTTTTGCGGCATATCAGAAGCTGTTTTACCGCAGGTCAACTCGTTTACCCTGCGTAAATGTTCAAGGGGATCAGCGGGCGGCTCCAGAAACGGACCCAAAAAAAAACCCAGAACCATAAATGCGGTAACAAGCAGAAATAGGAAGGGAAGACAGTTTCGCCCCAACAAAACAATTGTCAGGATAAATGTCATCCAGGATAAAATACCAAGAGCAAAAGTCGGTAGTCCGGCGCAGAACGAACAAACGGGAAAAAGATGGTCAAGGGAAATTAAGGCCATAAGAAGCCAACACACGATGGCTATTATTTTGACCACTTTCCACAATTCAGGATTTTGTATCCTGTTCAACATATTATGACAATGAAGCCACACAAATAGCTTCATGCCTATTTAATCCACAAGGCAACAGTAAAAAGGTTGAACAGGTATCAATTTTATAGCAATGGTTTGCAAAGATTTAATGCCCATGACAGACAATAACTGATTTTATTAAATTAGATTATTACTGATAGGATAAAAAATCATTCAATAATACGAAATGAGGATCTCCGCCGACACTTGTGATCGTAAGAGTTGATCCATTAACCTTTATCGTACTGATTGAATGATTTTTAGTAGCTTCAAGCTCTTTTTGAACAAAAGATATTTTTTTTGTTGTTTTTTTACGAACTTGAAAGTTTGCAATACTAATCTTGCCGGGGCCATCAAGAGGATCAAAACGCAGCCGAAAAATTTTTCTCTTGGTGGGTAGCGATATTGAATAATGTTTTGCTGTTTCCCCTGCTGGTTGGGAATAAGAAAAAACTACCACTTCAGCTGGATTGAAGCCACGTCCGGTATCAAAATAAAAACTCCCTCGCTGTGTTCCAGCCGGTACCTCATGAAGAACAATATCGAAGTCAAGAATAACTACAGGAACTCTATTCAATGCCCGATAACGTTCCAAAAAGAGTTCTTTATTATCATGTACGACAATACCCAACAGTATAGCCCATAGTACAAATGTACTTCCTATTATAACCCTATATTTTTTCATGTGTATCACGTTATTTATCACGCGGTTCTTTTTCTTAACTGACCCATTAAAACAAAGGCAAGACAATATGCGGCAAGTGCTACAAACAGGGTTATTCGAAATCCAAATGCAAGCGACAGCACAACGCTCATTAATCCCCCAAGAACAGTAAACAGCCCGTTAATTCCCCAGACCCATCCAATGGCTCCGTCTTCTCTTTTTCTTATGGATAGGATACCTAAGGGAAATGGCATGCCAAGAAAAAATCCCACAGGAAAAATCATTAGCATGGCTACCATGATACGTATGGCTGTAGGTGCGGTCAATAAAGCAGATGTCACTGGGGTATAGATGAGAAGAAGAAGCATAATGGAGGCAAGTACGCCAATAAACGGCCAGTACCAGCGGTGTTCCAGGTCAATTCCCAATTTTTCCGATCCGAGACTTCCTACACCAGCGGAAAGCAACAAAGCAAAGACAACCGCCGAATATGTATACAATGGATAACCTACCAATTTCATAAACATCTGAATAAAAATAAGTTCAATAATAATAAATCCTGCGCCTAAACAGGCAAAATAAATAAGAGTTTTTGCTTTATGCTCCCAACGAACTTTTCCAGCTGCGGAAAAGTATAGGGGTACGAAAAGAAAAATACCGACAAACAACATCGAAGCACCACCAGTGATAATCAGGTGGGCGATATCCATGGGAATATATCCAGTGAGCTGGGAGTTTAGTAAACCGGCTGTGGAAAAATTCATATAATGTTCGGGATCCACACTTACCATGGTTATTTTTTTACGAAAAAAATTAAAAAAAGGTTTATTATCGGTGGGCGGATCTATACGATAATTAATGCTGGCAAGCAATGCTCCAGGTAAGAAACCGGTGAAAAACTGGTCCGGTAAAAAATTCTTCTTTGGGTCCAGCGGATTAATAACAACTTTGTTTTCATCACCCATAAATGCACTTATGCGAGAAAATTCCTCTCTTGTCCAAGGACTTTTTTTGATCAGAACTGTTGGCAGATTATCAACAACATTTTGTTTTTCAAAAACTACCACATGTCGGCGAAAATCATGACCTCCAAGATTTTTCCAGGCCACGGCCGCTGTTGTCAGCATCCGGGGATAGATATGATGATTAATCTGGAGAATGCCATTTGGAGTTAGATGCTCAAAGTATTCTTGGTAGGCCTCGACAGTTTGCAGGTAGTTTGCCGCCATGGCTCCAGTTCCCGAAGCAATGCTTGAGCTGGTATGATTACTGAAAATTTGTATAATATCATATTGTCTTGAGCTTGATCG
>JAMOVR010000131.1 GCA_027061945.1 Candidatus Heimdallarchaeota archaeon | reverse complement strand
TTCTTTTTTAATAGGTGGACCAATTATCTATGCAATCCTATGGTTCTTTAATTGGGCAGGCAATTATGCATGGATATATTGCTGGATAACTGTGACAATAGTAACAATAATTATTCAATTCTTAGCTCCGGTTGTAATCCTTCCTATTTTTAATAAATTTACCCCCCTAGCAGATGGTGAATTAAAAGACAAGATAATGAACTATGTTAAAAGGCAAAAGTTCCCTATAAAAGGGATATATACTATGGATAGCTCTAAGAGATCCACAAAGCTAAATGCCTTTTTTACTGGTTTTGGACGTTTTAGACGTATAGTATTTTTCGATACATTAGTAGAAAAATTAACCCCAAATGAGATAGTAGCAGTACTTGCTCATGAAACAGGACATTTTAAATTAAAACATATAATAAAATCAATGGCGATATCCATCATCCAGATGGGAATAATATTTTATTTATTATCCATTTTTATAAATAATCATTTACTTTTTGAAGCATTTAAAATGAAACATTTATCTATATATGCATCCCTTGTATTCTTTGCATTTTTATATAATCCAATATCAAATATCTTATCCATAATATTTAATTACATATCAAGAAGACATGAATATGAAGCAGATAGATTTGCTGTATTAAGTACAAATAGACCAGAAGATCTTATAAATGCTCTTAAAAAACTAAGTGTAAATAATATGTCTAATCTTACACCACATCCTTTGGATGTATTTTTAAATTATTCTCATCCTCCTGTTTTAGAAAGGATAAGATACATTCATGATATGAAAAAATAAAAAAATTTTAAAATACATAAAAATTTTTTTAAAAATCAAATTGACGATTTCAAAGATTTACAGTATTTCTTTTAGGGCTAGTTGAGAAAGCGATCTTTAAAAATGCCCGGGTGGTGGAATTGGTAGACACAAGGGACTTAAAATCCCTTGGGGCTTTGTCCCCGTGCGAGTTCGACTCTCGCCCCGGGCACCAAAATTTTCATTAGTCATTTATTATGCATTTGCCCCTATCTCTGAGAGTTTAAGTTTTCGAATTTTTCAGAAATAATTGTGGTTGTTATTTGACTCCTGGTGAGAGAAGAGATCCGAAAACCGTCCAGGAAAACAGCTCTTGATGCCAGCCTATTAGGACCTAAAAAGATACACCAAAACTAGCTATCCTTCAGCGGTAAACGTCTTTTCGGTGGCCGATTTTGAGAATGAGGATCAGCATTTGGTCGGATTCTATGGAATAGATTACCCGGTACTTACCAACCCTGATACGAAAGAGTCCTTGCCATCTGCCTTTCAAACTTTTGCCCTGCGAAGGATTATCAATAAGCCTTTCAATTGCCTCAACAATTTTTCTTTGTTCAACTTTAGGCAGCCCTTGAAGCTCCTTGTGGGCTTTACGATGCCACCTAATTTTATACTTCAAGCCCACGTTTGATTTCCTCGTGCTCTATAAACTCACTTTGGGCATCTTTCAGCCTGGCAAGGGCTTCGTCAAAATCGGAGATCTCATCAAACTCGAGTTCTGATCTTATTAGATCCCAATACTCAATAGGAATCTGTACCGCTATGGTTTTACCTTCCGAGTCTATCACATACTGTAATGCACCCATGACTTAATCCTTATCACTTCTGTTAAAGTTATCATCCCTTGTCCTGTCTTGCTCAATGAGTTCTGCCCTGCGCCTTTGTGCTGAATCAGCTGTCCAGCCTTCGCTTGCTCATTCGCAACGTTACCACCTGACCTTGCTGTTGGAGTCTTTGAACTTTACTTAGTAAACACAATCTGGCCGGTCCCCCCATTTACGGACACGGCTTTCTAATTAGTAACCCCCTATATATTTACAAACATAAATTTTTTGCCATAACAACACCTTGAAAAAGACAGAGAAACAAAGGAATATCTCACAGATACTTTATATACTCATTTAAGGAACAAACTACCATCTTTTATTTAGAGTTAATATCACAACAACTTATTGAATTCAAGAGCTCTTAAATTATCTGATTATATTGTATTAGGTGTAGTCAAAAAAACGAAAAGGGACTTAGTCCGAAAACCGTCCAGGAAAACAACTCTTGATGCCAGCCTATTAGGACCTCTAATTAGTGTTTAACGTCCAATTGCTTCAATATGATCTTGACTAATGTCGGAGGGATTTCTCTGTGTCGTGGGACAGGAGCTTTCCTCCCTGTTGCAGGATTCACATAAATATCATGCTTACTACCATGCCTCAGTAAAGTGCAGCCGGCTTTCTCTATGAGACGTATTAACTCAGTGCGCTTCAACTTGGATATCCTTTACCTGAAAATTGGGCGGAACGTCCAGCATGTCAGTCTCTTCCATAAGTCTTAAGGCATCCTTGATATTCTCTTCAAGCTCATCTAGAGTTCTACCCTGCGAAAATACATCCGGTCTTTCTTTTAAACGGCCCACAAACCAGTTACCATCTTGCCAGTAAATAAGTGTATATTTCATTAGCCTTATCCTCTCTAATATGCTGATTGTTGAGCCTAGTTTAACGCCACCTAATTTTATACTTCAAGCCCACGTTTGACTTCCTCGTGCTCTATAAACTCGCTTTGGGCATCTTTCAGCCTGGCAAGGGCTTCGTCAAAAACATAAATTTTTTTGCCATAACAACACCTTGAAAAAGACAGAGGAACAAAGGAACATCTCACAGATACTTCATATACTCATTTAAGGAACAAACTACCATCTTTTATTTAGAGTTAATATCACAACAACTTATTGAATTCAAGAGCTCTTAAA
>JAMOVR010000130.1 GCA_027061945.1 Candidatus Heimdallarchaeota archaeon | reverse complement strand
AGTAGAAGAATTGTTTTCTCTAAAAATAATCATATCTTAATTTTATCCCTCTTGAAAAACATGTGATAAAAAAATAAAAAATGAAAAAAGTAAAAAGTAAAAAGTTAGGAAAAAAATTTTCTTGTATTTAGTTCAATTAATCAGGTAATAAATTGTAAATAGAAATCATTCGGACTAAGTCTCTTTCTGTGAAAATGCCGGCTAACTCATTATTTTCAGTGATAGGTAACGCACCAATATTTTTTTCAATCATTATTTTTACTACTTCTTTTACGGAGCTATTAATATCTGCAGTTATTACGTCTTTAGTGGCTAATTCAATTATGGGAATTTTATAAAGAGAAGTTTCTCCTTTTAGTAGAGTTTCACTGTTATTATATATATATCGAATAATATCTGTTGCTGTAACTATCGCTTCTATTTTCTTTTTATCAGGAGAAATAATCAATCTGCGAATGCTGTTTTCAGTCATAATCTTGATGGATTCATGAACGTTTTCGTCTGCAGTGACGGTAATAACATTTCTTGTAATAAATTCGGCCAAGTCGGCGTCTGCCAGTGCTTCTGCGAAATGACGTACAATGTCCCTCTCAGTCACTATACCGCCAAAAGTCCCCTGTTCATCAATGACAACAAGTAAAGATCCAACATTATATCTAGCCATCTTATCAACTGCTTCTTGCACAGACGCCCTTGCATCAATAACTAATGGATCAGGGGTCATTATCTTACTAACAGGCATAGAAAGAGCTTTTTTTAGAGGATTATATCCTAGTACTTTGAGAATATCTTTAGCTGTAACGATGCCTGAGACTAGTCCTTGCGGATTTAAAACGGGGAGTCTTCTAATCCCGTTTTCCGCCATTAACGTGATAGCATCTAAAACAGTTTCATCATCGTTAATAGTAATTGTTTCAAATGTCGCGATACCGGCAGTTTCCATAGGAATCTAAAAAAGAATTAACTTACTCGTTTAAGAAAATTCCGCAATAACAATTATATTATTTTAAAAGTAAAATTAACAAATTAATGAATTACATATTTTATTTATGAAAGCATTAGAAATGGTGCCTCGGCCGGGATTTGAACCCGGGTTGCCGGCTCGAAAGGCCGGAGTCCTGGGCCGGACTAGACGACCGAGGCCATCATTGACACGTGTTCACAAACACGTATCCAGCATATAGGGAACATAACAGATAGGTTTTATATTTTTCTTTAGAGGCTTAGATCTATTGGGAAAATCTGCACATTATATTTTGCAGTATCTTTTTAGAAAAAAACAATATTATTGCGTAGAAGAAAATAAAATGAAAACTACTTAACAAAGCCAGAATATTGATGCTCCATTATCATGTAGTTCTTTGTATTAGTAGTTTGAACTTGTAAATGTTGTTGAATATTTGATTTTTCTTCCAATAGTGAAATATCATATATTCCTGGGGGAAATGTCTTTTTAATCCAGATTTTTACGTCATCTACGCTTTCAAAAAATGATACAGGTACAGGCTCTTTAGCAACCGAAAAACCAAAAATTGTTCTTCGTTCAATTCCAGATGGACTAAAAAGTGTTTCGGGGCGTTCTTTTCTTATTTCAAAAAGAGCTAGGGCTAACTGGGCTGTAGGAGAGAAACTTTTGAATTCTTCAACTTTAGGAGCAATAAGTTTTGCTCCTTGAATATTTCCGTTAGACATCATTAAAATTAGTAATCGGCCTAATAGCCAAGCGGCTTCAATCTCCCATCCTTTGTTTATTAGCCAATCACTAAATTCCAAAATTTTTCTTTCAATTGAGTCGATATTTTCTTTATTGACCCACATTTGGTACATAGCCTGCATTTCTTCAAAGGCCTTAACTCTCCCATTATTTATAAATGACTTTGCAAGGTCAGTTAACTCCCTATCTTCAAACTCAGGTATGTCAGCTTCGTTCACAAAGAATAGTAATTAAATTATTTCTTTAATATTTTCCCTAATAATGGGATTCAATAACTAATAACGATTAAAAGAAAGTAGAATTTTTCTTTTAATTTGAGACATAGAAGAATAAGGGGGAGCAATTAATAATAACTCATCAATTTTTAATTCAGATAAGATATTTAATTTATCAACAAAAGAATCGTCTAGTAGTACTAATCCAAATTCATATCCTAAAGAGATTTGCTCTTTTTTGTTTAAATAATTAATATCATTTCTTTTTTTAACTTTTAAAACAATGTCTTTAATCTTAGAATCGAGAGCTTCAAGCACCTCATGATTTAATGACCTCAAAGAAAGTTCTAATAATCTATTAAAATATGGGAGGTCACTAATAGTGTCTAAGACAGGTGTTGCTACATATTTTTCTTTAAAATTTTTGATAGATAATAAACAACTAATCTCATTAATACTAGCGGAATTAAATATAATCCCACTTATTCGTGAAGGAACATTTTTCACAATTGTTCTATTCTGTGTTCCAATCGCGTACTTTACGGTACTATTTTGTAAAGAATGACGATCTCTATCTTTCTCCAAAAAATGTATTATATTCTTTAATCTTTCAAGAAAAGCATATACGCCCCAATCAATTTTTAATTCTTTTGCTAATAATTTATCTCCTGCACCAAACCCAATAACTACATCTGATCCAGGATATAGGGAATACAAGGAATTTAATAATCGTGATAAAAAAAAGGGATGAGATAAAGAAGTATTAAGCACGCTAAATCCGATTCTTTCAAGATGAAAGATCTGTTTTAATCGACTCATAGTAAGAACAGGATCTAAAGCTACTGGTAAATC
>JAMOVR010000129.1 GCA_027061945.1 Candidatus Heimdallarchaeota archaeon | reverse complement strand
ATTCCGAGTTATTTATAACGAAGTTAGTAAGATTTTCTCCTCTAACATATAGAGCCTCTCCATTAATCGATGTTATCTTTGTATCTTTAATTCCTAGACCATTAATATTATTATATGCAAAAAATGAGTGCCAATTAGAAATAATAATATCTTTATAAAATTCAAAGTTATTTATATCACTAAGATAAATACCAAAACCCTGAGAAACACCAGGATAATTATTTGTAATATTTGTAGATTGAATAATAGTGTTTTTAGAAGAGTAAGAATACAAAGCAAAACTAGTAGAATTAACATTTATTAGACTGTTTCCTATAGAAACGTTCACAGCATTTTCTAGCCTAATTCCTGTTCCAAAATAATCTGAATCAATAGTCGTGTTATTAATATAAACATAATCACTGTTACTAATCCTTATACCCATATTAACAGAATTTTTAGTGGCTATAATTCTAGTATTTTGAATAGTAACGTTTTCAGTATTAGTTATCCAGATAGATATATAACCATTAATAATAATGGTGTTATTAATTATTGTAGCTTCAGAATTTATCCATACTCCAGATTGATAATCATAACCTTCATATCCAACATTAATAAATGTTGCATTATCTATATTACACATGCCACCATTATAAACACTAAATGACCACCGAATGTCATCACTATATCCCCTTATAGTGGTATTCTTAAGAATAAGTGCACCATATTCAGTAATATTAATAAATGACTTGTTTCCTTCAAACCAAATAACACTATTTTCTAGTTGTAATGTGCTGTTAATTATTATGTTGCCATTAATCGTGATATTTTCATTATTTTTTACAGTCGGATCACTAACTATCCAATCTCCATTAATATAAGTATCCGTAGCATTGACAATTTTAATGTTATTTACTATTGAAAAAGAAACTAAAAACAATAGCCCAACAATCCCTAAAATTATTATTTTTCTTTTTTTTATCGTCTTGTTTTTCATATAAAACACCAAAACTTACTATTTTTTTAAAAATATTAAAATGTGTCTCGAATAGTATTTAACGTTTTTCAATAATTTTGCAAATAGAAATGAATTGATCCACAATAAAAAGAAGTTTCATTTAATCACCTTATTTAAACTCTCAATTTTATTTTAACTCTGTCGGCGGGAAGTCTCCTTCTGCAAGGGAGGGGATGAAAGCCGACACACTCTTTCACTCCTTTATACCATCACAACATCAATACGGAGCCTATACGCTGGAAAAACGTTATTACCATTAAAACAACTATTAAACAAACAAGGAAAAACAGGAAAAACAAACAAGACATAAGAAAACAAAACAAAAGAAAACAAGAGAAGAACAACATGACATGATGGGGAGCTATAAGTTCAGAATCTACCCCAACAAGTCCGTAGAAGAAAAACTGGAAGCAAGCTTGGAAATATCCCGATGGCTATACAACCGATTACTAAAAGAAATAAGCAAGGCGAGGAAAGAAGGAAAAATAGCTCAGAAAGATACACAACACAAGCACTAACAGTTAGTGAAGCTGAAAAAAGAAGAAAACACCTAACTAAAAAACGTCTACTCCAAAGTATTGCAAATGGTCAATTACCAACTATGTTATGGAGCAATGTGAAAGCATTGTTGAGGCTGAAGAAGAACGGCAAGCAAATAGGCAAGCTAAGGTATAAGAAAAAGGGAAGATACAAGTCATTGGGAAGAATTCGTAAGGATGCTGTCTTATAAGGCAGAAGGCGCTGGGCTGGTAAGACACTAATAAAAGTCTCCCTCCAATACACTTCCAAGAAGTGTGCCGTGTGCGGAGAGAGAACTACCGAGCGAAAACTAAGCGACAGAGTGTTTGTTTGCCCTGAATATGGCTGGGAAGCAAAGCAGACAGAGACTACAACGCTTCCCTAAACATCCTCAAAATCAAGACAGGGCGGAACGCCCCGTAGCGACTGCGGAGAGAATCCTAAAAAAATATTCCAAACCATTTCTTACAATAAATAAAGGAAGTGGTTTTGGGACATGTCTTCTCGATGAAACAGGAAGCCCCTTGCCAAAGCAAGGGGTAGTTCACGTAATGAAAATCTTTACTAATTATTAGTTCATTAAAACCAAGCAACTTTTTCTAGATAAAAATTAAGTAGAAGCAAGTGGATGATAATATAGAGCCACGAGGAATGAGTCATGGCTGGAAGAATTGATCGATTAGCATATCAATACATAGGAGCATTGTTAGAGGAACATTTAGACCGTTTTGCTGATCTGAAAATACAATTGGAAAAAGCAAATATTAGAAAAAGTCTTCGGATGTATCTCTCAATAGCAATATTTTGGAGTGGGATTGCGTTCATAGCGGCATTGATTGCCCTTATATTAATAAAAATACTTGTCATGCCATCCCTTCCAGCCGTGTTTATACCACTATTTGCAATTATTGCTGGTTTAAGCGTTATTATTTATTATTTAGTATATCCTTCCTATATTGCAAGTGAAAGAAAAAGAAAAATAGAATCTCAATTACCTGCTGCAGCTTCATATATGGCAGCAATGGCTAGTGCAGGTGTAACACCTGACAAAATATTTCTGTCAATTGCAAAACAAGATATGGGGCTAATAACTGAGGAAGCTGCTAAAATCGCGAGGGATATTGAGTTATTTAATGAAGATATTGTACGAGCATTAGAAAATGCAATTAAACGGTCCCCATCCCATAAATTTGCTACTTTCTTGGAAGGGATAATAGGTGTTTTTACTTCTGGTGGAGATCTCCAACTTTACTTAGAAACAATGTCTGCGAACTTAATGCAAGACAAAATTAACGAACAGAGAAGCTTTATAGAGAGCTTAGGATTAATTGCAGAATTATTCTTGGTGATGTGCGTAGTTGCACCAGTCTTTTTTGTAGTTATGCTTTCAATGGTTTCTATGCAAGGTGCAATGGCTCCCGGAACGATTTTATTAATAACCGCTGTCATGACTTTTGTAGTAGTACCAATGCTTCAAGGAATGATTATTATTATGGTTGACGGTATCCAGCCAGAATAATTTGGTAGGTGGAAAATATGGCCCAAGGAATTGAACTTTTAGAAATTGAGGAAGAAGAGGAGATAATCGGTCGTGCACCGTTTTTCACGAGGGAAAGGGTTATATGGATGTTGTCGGGTGGATTAGCCTTCTTCTTCTTATTAATCGGTATTATTGACTTTATTCAAGATACAAGAATTGTTCCTTCTAATAGCCCTGAAGCGTTTTTAGGATTCGTTACAGTTCCTACTGGAAAAGATGGAATCATTCCTAATTCATTAGGTTTAACGATTAATGATTGGATTATTTTCTCAGCAATCGTTTTAGTTTCTATTCCTGGTGTGATGATTTATGAAAAAGAATATCGAAGAGAAAGAGCAATTGATCGGCAATTACCATACTTCTTGAGAGAGATCGCAGATGCCCAAAAAATAGGCATGAGTCTTCCAAGAGCTATTCAAGAAGCGGCTAAAAGAGAATATGGCCCCTTAACGCAACCATTGAGAAAACTTGCTGCAAAGATCTCTTGGGGTATCCCATTCCCTGAGGCAATGCGCCAATTCATGAAAGAAGTCGATACTCCATTAGCAAGGCAAGCCAACATTTTGATTTTGGAAGCAGAAAGAGCTGGTGGAGACTTAGAAAAGATTTTTGCAGCATCTGAAAAACACACACAGGAGATACTCAATGTAGAGGAAGAAAGAATAAGCGCTATCAAGCCTTACTTATATATTGTTTATATTTCCTATGTAGTCTTTGTAGCAGTAATTATTGTTCTATTCCAAGCATTTTTCATTCCGTTTTCAGAGAAATCTGTTGACTTGGGAATTGGGACTTCAATGGGTAAAATAAATATCCCGCTAAGTCCTTTTACAATACTATTCATGTATTTGGTTGCAGTAGAGGGATTCTTTAGTGGTTTAGTAGCTGGAAAAATGGCAAGTGGAACCATAAAACATGGTTTACTACATGCTGCAATAATGATGATATTTGGTTATGTTGCATACAAAGCATTCATTACTTCTGACTTCTTTGGAATCAAGCTTCCACTTTAACTCTGTTGGCGGGTAGTCCCCTTCCGCAAGGGAGGGGATGAAATTAAAGCCGATACACTCTTTCACTTCTTCATACCACCACAACAACACTACGATGCCTATACACTAAGAAAACGTTATTACCCATGAAAACAACTATTAAACAAGGAAAAACAGGGAAAAAAGAAGAGAAGAAAAGAGCGACGTGACATGACAATAATAAAAATAAACGATATAATGGTTTAGTAAGTTATTATTTCGAAACCAAAAATGTAAAAAAATAAATTATTAACCCGAACAAATCTAATCAATTATGTGGATAAATATTTAGGTGATATCAATGGGAAAAACTGATGACGAGATTAAAATATTAAAAGAAAAAGTAGATGAATTAAGCAAAAAAATCGACAGCATTAATTATTATCTAATACAAGTGATGAATCAAGTTAAAGAGCTCTCTAAAAAAGGAACAGGCGGAGAAGCGATTGGTGGAAACATTGCTATTGACTTGGGACCATTAGTAGAGAGACTTGACAAAATCGAATCAAATATGATTACTAAAGGAGACTTAACAGAGATCAGTCAAAAAATCGAAGTATTCGCTTCCGAAGATAAAAAACAAGCTCAAGAAGCTTTAGCTAGGTTGACTGCGTTATTTGAACAGGGATTAGAAATAATAAAACTTGAAAATACTCTTGATGATATTAAGTCTTTATTAGAAGAAACAGTACTAAAAGAGGAATAGGGATGAAATCATATTTTCCCTTTATTTCAATAAAAAATTCTAATAATAAAAATTGCAAGACCTTTTAATGGTCTCTTAATCACTTAAAAATACAAGCCTAAAGGGCGAAAATCATGCTAAAGAGAATCTTTCAGAATAAACAAGGTCAAGCAAGAGGAATTGACCTCATGGCTGCAATGATCTTATTCTTATTAGTAATGACTCAGATGACTTTCTTTACTGTTGAACAAATACAAGACAGTGGTTCTCAAGCAATTACTTTCAACCAGTCAAGCGCAGCTAGAGTGATTGCTGATGGCCTTTTGTCTTCTCCAGGCTATCCGGAAAAATGGGAAACTTTAAGCAGAATTAGCTTTCCAAATGATTTTGTAATTGGATTATCTGGAACAAAATATGGGGAAGTTGATGCTGCTAAAATTGGACGTCTATATTTAGAATCTCCAGTTAATTGGAGACTTTCTTATAATGACCTGGTTATCCAAGGTAGACAAGTATTTAATGAGTGGGACATGGAAGTAAAATTCTATCCCATTATTAAGGTTGAAATCACAAAAGCCGCTTTTACAACAGCGACATCTACTACTATTGATGTGTCTGGAATAATTACTTATAACAGCTATCCTGCACAAAATATTGATGTGTATATTACAGCGGTGGGTAATCCAAATCAGTTGGGAAGCAAAACAGATATCATCGTAACTACTGATAATAATGGACAATTTTCAACTACCTTAACAGGAACATCCCAAAATATCTATGTCGTTGGGATAATCGCCTATCTTAGCGAAGAACTTCAAGGAAGCGCATGGGCACAAGTTACTAGACCAGGTGAAACGGCTCCAACAGAAGTAACTAGTATTGTTACTCATTCGTCAACGTCTAGCACAATATTACCAGAAGAAATGATAATAATGGATCATTCAGTATCAGCTGTTACTGCTTCAACCCACTGGATAATATATCTCACTAAACAAGTATTGTATATTCATTCATATGATGGATCTTTAGATGCCGCAGGAACTGAATGGCGAGCTAATTTTAATCTTCCTCCAAATGGGCTTGCATTAATTGTAAGCTTTGGAAGGCAAGTACAAACTGGTACTGATAATATTGTTTCTTATTCTGTTAGAAATTATCCTCAACCAATAACCGGTTCTGAAGTCACAGCATTAACCCCATTAGTCACTAGCCCTGAAAAATATACGTTTACTAGGGCCGTATATAGTAGAGGGGTCATTTTGATATTGGAGGTATCAATATGGCAAAAATAAAGAAGAATACATATAATAGAAAAAAGAAGAAAGGACAATTATTTATGATAGAAGTCCTAATATCTGTATCATTCTTGTTATTATTAACATCTCTCATATTCCAAGCAAAACAAACACTTCCCGAAAATAATCTCCAGCAAGACCCCTCGAAAGATGTGTATGCCACTTTAAATTCTTTAAGGATAAATTTAGACTTAGATGCTTACATCCAAGCGGCAATAAATAATGGTGGGGTTCTTCCTGGGGATAATGCGCAGAAGTTAGTAGTAAAAAATGCTCTTCAAGGAGCTTTGGGAACGCAATATAAGTTTCGTTTAACGTTAATAGATCAAAATACTGGAGATATACTGGATACTATTAATGATAATCTTGTACCTGGAAGTAAAACAACTCTATTCTTTATTTTTTATAACGTCTTCACAGTATACGATACTCAAGGACAATATACTATTGTAGTTACAGTGTGGGCAGTATAAAAAGGTGTTAGGATATGAATCATAATGCAAAGAAAGTAAAACATTCAAAAGGACAGATCTTTTTAGTGGTAACTGTAATTGTCCTTTTATATTCAATGTCTATTGCTTTTACCATGCTTTCTGCCCCTGTAGAACTGAGTAGAAATACTAATCCTAATTCTGACTTGACTCCCGCTATCGTTAGCTCAATAATCACTGAAGTCCATATGATCTCTCAAGTCATATTGGGTGGTTATACACAAAATAAATATGCAGAAACAGTCGCGGAAAACAACCTTGTAAATGCTTTAGATGACATGGCTGATTTATATACCTCACAAGGTATAGCAATTACGGTTTCAGAAACAAATTTCAACATACAAAAAGCTGTTCCAACCGATAATCAACCAGAAGCAAACATAACCTATACTTTGTCAATAGATTATTTTACGGGAGGGACAACTTATACATTTACAACAGATATTTATGTATCAGTAAAAGTTCAGTTTGATGGCTCAACACCAACGAAATATGCTTATGTATTATTGACCCTAACAAATCAAGAGATACCAGTATCCAGTGGTGACACTACTGGCTCTACAGCAATCGTAGTTTCTCTAGGCAACGGCGCTTATGATGTTTCTTCCATGATTTCGGGTCAAACCTTTCAAATAATTACTGATACAGGAATACTCGTTGAAGCTCAAATACCATGAGAAAAATACTTAAAAAAATTCCAATCTATTTACCTTTTCTTTTAATAACAAACAACATTCCGAAAATGCTTAAACCATACCGTTAAAAAGGAGGTTTTGTTATCCCACACAGAAAAAAACATAATCAATATGTTTACAAGGAGGCATTAACTTGAGTCAAACGCCTAATTATGGTCTACTCCCAATCCTTAAACTCGATCAAATGGAACCAAAAGAAAAAATAAACACCATAAAGCTTCATCTCTCAATATTAGCTGGAATTATCGCAGGAGCAGTTCCAATGCCAATACAGTATGAGGGATGGTTTGGGATGTTTGTTTACATTATATTTCAACTAACAACTAGCTATTGGCTTCGCAAAAAATACATGCCTGAAGAATCATTTACTCAAGTACTGAAACTCACTTTATTTTCAACGTTTCTTATGTTCTTATTCTTCTGGGTAGTAGTTTGGGACTATCTGTATGCACCTTTTTGAAAAAACATTAATTAATTAGTTCTAACTTTACTTTATTCTTACTCTAAGTTTAATAGACAAGATTACCTTTATTTTTATAAGAATGAGATTACCATGGAATAAAAAAGAATATAACAAACAACCTAATCCGTTACCCACCCATCCAATTGAAACATTAGAAGAGTGGGTACTCCAATTAACAGAAATAATTAATGTGCCCCAAGAAAATCTCAGTGTTGCCCCCGTGCTAGGTGGAGTTCTTATTTATATCCGTGGAGAAGGGATTGTATGGGTGCCTGAGGAAATTTTTAAGGAATTGGGCTTGCCAGAATCTATTGGTACATTTATCTTAAAAAAAGCCGCTCCTGTTGCTGTAGGGTTTGCTATTGGGCATGTTCCTGGGGCGCTAATTAGTTTTGTTTCAAGCTCAATGGCTGAAAAACTGGCAAGTTACGCAATACTTCCTCCCCCTAAATATCCTGTAGCATACCTTAAAAGTATGATACAAAGGATAGAAGTAATACCCGCCGAAATATATGCCCCCTTGCTAAAAAAAATAAAAAAACCAGCTATTAAAAAACACTCAAAAATAGAGTCGGGGGAGGAAGGAGCGTTAAGAATTGTTTCTAAACTTGATGAGAAAAATACTCAAAAAAGAAAGAGAATAACATTATACAGATATCAAAAATTTGACCATGTCAAATCTTTTCTTGACGCTATCAATCAAGAAAATATTAAAACAACTCTAGGAGAGCAAAAACTATGAGTAATTCTAATCTAAAAGGATATGTAGTGTTTTTGGAAGGAGAAACAAGAAGAAACTCTGACGACCTAAAAATCTTTTTTAAACCATTTGACAAGCCAATTGAGATCGATAATGAGACGCTCAAAACGCTATTAAATAATTATAGGGATAAGATGTTGCCTATCAACATATTTAGAAACATCAAAAGAGTTGAAACAACTATTGACGATATGGATGCAATAGAAATGGAGCTTATCTGGGTAATTCTCTATAAAACAAAAGATGGGAAAACTGGCGGGATACTTATTCATCCTGGGCCAGAAAAAACTGAAGCTTTAGGATATTGGGAGCGAGATGATACTGAAAAAATAACTCCTCAAAGACTGAAAGAGCTATTAAATCGTTTTAGAGATAAAAATTACTGGGAACGAATCGATTTAATAATAGGAAACCAGTAAATATAATTTCTTTTTAATAATAAGTCGAGTGATAAAAATGCTTATAAATCCTCTGTGGTTTCTTCCATCTATAATCGCATATGCATTATTTTATTTTTTGTTTATATTAGATCAAAAATACGTTTTGCCCCATTGGGTAGTTAGAAAGCTTATACACTCTGTAGGGATGTTACTGATCGGTATTTTTATTTTAATTATCAAATCGTTGATAGATGTAATAATCACTCTCACAATATTTTTATTTTTATTATTTATTTTTGCCATAATTCCCCCACATTTAACTCAATATTTGTTTTTAAAAAGTAAAAGAAATGAAGAAAAGCTTCTCGAGACAATTATTAATGTTACAATCACTAGTACTTCACTAATTGTTTTATACCTCGTATTTCAATATCAATTATTTTATTTTATTTCTGGAATGTATGTGCTTGCAATAGGTGATACTTTTGGAGAATTCTTTGGAAGAAAATATGGTAAACACAAATATACATCGTTATTTGCAAGAATATTTAAAATAGACCGGCAGAAAAGCATAGAAGGAAGTATTGCTGTTTTTAGTGGGAGCTTTTTTGGATTGATTCTGGCATTAATCGTTTATGATTACAGATCTCTTATTTTACTTTTATCCCCCATGATCTTAATTTCATTCTTAATTGCCTCCTTATTTGCAGCATTATTAGAATCGATAAGTATCTCTCTTCTTGATAATATTTTATTACCATGGGGTATAGCGCTACTATTTTATTTTTGTCGATGTATATAATTTCCTAATAACAAAAGCTACAAATTATGTTTTTTTAATTTCTTTTATTATTAGAATCTAACAAAAATTGGAAAAATAACACATTAAATTCCTAAAAAAATTGAAATATTAGATTTATGAGAGCCTATAAATACAATAAAATCGTTAGTTATATCAAAGAAACCGAAAGGGTGAACAATATATGAACAAACGCGTAATCGCTCTGAGTCTGGCGATTCTCACAATTTTATTACTGGTTAGTCAATCATCAGTACAAGGGGCACTATTAGCTCCATCATCAAATGTGGGGTCACAGGCTCTTGACAACTCCCGCCCAACAGAATTCATAACAGTTGTCGCGGGGATCGGTAGTTCCGCTCTTGTCCAAATCGCTACATTCGGCGATCTAGTGGAGTCAGACTACCCAATCACCTATGGAACTGCCCTTGAACAAGCCTTATCATGGACGTTCTACGTAGTAGACCAGTCTAACTATGCAAATTACTTAGTACGCCCTCCACTCCCTGCTCCTGATGGAGCCGTATTAGCAATTACTTATTCAAATACACTACCAACTGCTGAATATTACGCAATGCAGGCTGCTGCCACATTCGAATTAGAATATTCAGTACATTTGTTCTTAGTGGGAACATACGAAAGTCAGACTGAAAAAGTATTCTTATTTACTGGGGGCGACAAAAACACATTACTTGGTCCCGTTCTAGATGATGTGGCTGCCTTCTCAACAAGCGGATTTAATGGTCTTATTGACAAGGCAGTTGTAAGTAATGCTCCTGTTAAGGCGGTAGGATATGGCGCAATGACAATAGGTGCCGTAAAAGTTTCTTATTATGGAGTCTTGTATGTTGATACCGCTACAATAACTGGCGTTGGTTCTACAAGCGATCCTTATGTAATGTCTACACAAAACATATTCAATTCAGTGATTACCCCCAGAAGCGATTCTTATATTAGTAGAGTTCGTTTTAACTTCCCATATGTAATCACTGTAGTTCCTAACGGAATTGTTCCAGCTCAAACATCCAATCCTGTACCTCAGCTAACGGGTACCTTTATATGGGATCTGGCACATCCATTATCTCAATATGCTCTAGGGCAACAAACTGACATTAGCGTCTCATTTACGATACCGAGTAATGGTATTAATGAATTTCCAATGGTCGGTGGGAGATTATACGTAGATAATGCAGCCCTTAACCAGGGGACTCTTAATGTTACTGTAGCTTTGGAAAACAAGGGAGATGCAACTGCTTATCATGTTCAAATGGGGTATCCCTTAGGTCAAACATTAAGTGAATTAATAGATAGAAACATTACTTCATGGGTATTAAAAGATGGAGTAGAATTCAATTCTACCGCGATCTCTTCTAATTT
>JAMOVR010000128.1 GCA_027061945.1 Candidatus Heimdallarchaeota archaeon | reverse complement strand
GAAAAAAATTGTTACTTGCGGAAATAATGAAATTTTTGGCACTATTAAACGATTTTTTCCGAAGATTATAGGCTTTTTTTAAGGTTTCGTCAATTAGATTATTTATCGTTTCTTCTTTGTTGTTTTTATTCTCTAAAAACCATTTTTTTTCTAGATGAAAAGAAAAAATCCCTGAAGGTCGCATGAAAAATGAAAGAATCACTCCCTCTTTTTTAAAAATGTTCTTGTTTCTGAAAAAAAACGGGATATGACTACAGTGTTTACAATTAATACCAGTAGTTAAAATGTAATCTTTTTCTTTTTTTCGTTCTAATTTAAAAAGATTCACCAAATTTTTTGTTTTTCCAAAAACTGTTTCTTCCAAGTGTTGTTCCTTTATAGTCATTATTTTTTTGTTAATATATTCATTGGACCAGAAAGGCATTGATGTCGTGGAAATGACATAAAGCTTAAGACGAACGGGATTATTCATAATCCTTCTATTTTTTAATGATAATTCTTGATTAAAGGATTTTCTTAACAATATTTATTTGTTTATGTTGCCTGTTTTTTTAATTAGAAGCGGGAAACCACTTGCAAAAGCAAGGATGATAATTACTTCATTTTACGTTTATTTTTTCGATTGATTTGGTTAGTATTATCACAATCAATGAAAATAGTGCGATGAATATAAGCACTTTTGACACGTAATAGTAGTTTTGGGGGGATGCATAGCTCTTATTGCTTATTGGCCAAAAAACATGCATGTCAGAATAAATTATTGCGTCCGGTAATAGGTGAAAAAAAATTATTGAAAGTAGAAATAACAGAGCTTGTTTTTCGGGGTTTAAGTTGTTTATTGGTCGTTTTTTTAAAAAAATCAAGAGTATTGCATAATATACTAAAGAATAAGTAACTGCTCCGATGATGGTGTGTGAGAAACCATGCATTTTGATTTTTGGTGTGAATAATGAAAGAAATGCTTGTATATCTGGGGCAATAGAGCCAATTGTTATTGATAACCAAGTAATCTTATTGATTTTATTATGTTGTTTTGTTGTATTTGTTATAGCATAAATAAATAAGGGCAAAGATAGATGCAGAGGAGTAAAAGGCATTAATTATTTAGATCTTTTATAATTTGATAAAGTTAGTTATTTTTTCATGGAAACATTTCTTTTTGGCTTAGATAACGGTATCCTGTATCGGGGAACAGTGTAACAATATTACCTTTTATTTTATCTTTGTATTTTTCCATGTATCTTATTACTCCAATAAGCGCCGCCCCTGAGCTTGGACCAGCAAGAATAGCAGCCTCCTTAGCCAATAGTTTTGTTGTTTTTATTGCTTGTTCTAAAGATACTTTGATGTATTCATCGATAATAGAAATATCAAGTATTTCAGGTGTTATACTTTTTGAGAGGTTTTTAAGTCCAGGGATATCTGTTTCGTCAGTGGGTCCAATACCAACTATTTTTATTTGGGGGTTTTTCTGTTTAAGATATTTTGACATGCCCATGATTGTACCTCCACTACCTACCCCAAGTATTAAATGATCAACTTTATTCCCCATTTGTTTCCATATTTCCGGTCCAGTGGTGTAGAAATGTGCCATTACGTTTGCGTAATTACTAAACTGATCTAACATGATATAGTTCTTGTTTATCTTTGCTAGATGTTTTGCGATTTTGATTGCCCCGTCTGTCCCTTGTTCTCCCGGTGTAAGAATTAGTTCTGCGCCGAAAGACTGCAAAATTTTTCTTCTTTCCAAGCTCATTGTTTCAGGCATCACTATTTTTACTTTATATCCCTTTAGGGTAGCAATCCATGCTATGCCTATTCCCGTGTTCCCACTTGTAGGTTCGATTATTATTTTGTCTTTAGTAAGAATTTCTTGTTGTTCTGCTGTTTTTATCATCCAGTATGCAGGCCTGTCTTTTACAGAACCACCATAGTTCAGCATCTCAAGTTTAGCATAGACTTTTGTATTAGGAATTTTTGGTAGAAATGACAAATTTGTGATATCAATAAGGGGTGTGTTTCCAATTAGATTGAAAAACTGGTCGTCAAGCTTTATAGCTTGTTTTTTAGGATCAACTTTAGAAAACATTATTCCTTGTGCAAAAGCGTTCACCGCTCATTTTGCTCACCTTTATTGTTGTTTTTTGATTAGCTTTTGGGTTTTTATTTTATTTTATTATGCGAAATTTTTCACACAATTCTTATTTGGGGGTTCTGTTGTAGTACTTTTTGTAAGGGCGAAGAATAAAATACTCCTTTTATGATGATTTCCCCACGCGGAGTTATTTTTTCTAGGGTGATTTCACCGATCTCGTATAGCTTATGTTTTACATGTGGGGGAACATTTTTTAGGGTCATATTTATTAATTGAGGAGTTAAGTATCGTTTTATTGTTTTTGATAATTTTTGCTGAAACATTGTTATTTCTTGAGATGTCATTTTATTTGAAAATAAAATAAGATCATGCTCAAAGATCGCATTCTCCTTTATTATTCCATAAATCTCGTTCTTACCGTTCTCTTCCTGTTTTTCTTCTTTTGTTGTGATTAATTTTAGAATTGTTTTTGCTTTTTCTTTTGGATCCCTCGTTTTATCGATTTTTGTAAATATAGGAATTAATCTGAAAGTGTTGGTTTTATTTTGCTCGAAGATTGTAACACTTTTTTTTGTTATGTGGCTAATGTTTTTTTTGATTAGCTCCACTTCTTCAATGTTTCTTTGGGTTGTTCTTGATAAATCAAGAATAATTATCCCAAGATCATCTTTTAATAATGGATCAAAGGTGATCCTAAAAGTGTCTAGTATGTCTAAGGGAAGTAATGTTAGTCCTACACTATCTGCGAAGTCTATTGGGAGACCCAATTTTTTTGTCCGTGCAATTTTTGCTGCCATTGTTACAAATGGTTTTTCACCGGTTGGTCTATTCAAATCTGTTAAGTAATTAAAGACCGTAGTCTTTCCTGTAGAATAAAATCCAAGAATTGGGATTAAAGGAAGGTTTGTTTTCTTTTTTCTTTGTTCCATGATCTTAGTTGTTTTTTGATAGGCCTGTTCTAGCTTTTTCTCAAGGTTATTGATTTTTCTTTTTACGTCTCTTGTTAGGTCTTCTCTTTTCATTTCTCCGCTACTGAAAAAACCAGCTCTTTCTTTTGTCATGGCTTTTTTTAGGGTGGTTTGTAGTCTCGGTGTTAAATATTTTAGTTTTGCAAGTTGTATTTCTAGTTTGGCCTCATAAGAATCTGCCTTTTTTTCAAATACTTGTAAAAGCAAGTTTACACGGTCAATCAGTTCCACATTTTCTCCAATTTTTTCTGCGAGAGTATTGTATTGTCTGGGTTTTAATTCAACAGGGATTAATATCGCTTCGATTTCTTCATGTTCTTCTTTTATTTGTTCAATAATTGTTTTAGTAGCATATTGTTTTATATTTGGAGGGGAGTTAAACCATATCTCACGGATTATGTCTAGATCTGCTTCTTGGGCTAACTCTTTGATTTCTTCTTTTAGACCAGGGTAAAGATCGTGTTTTGAGCAGATAAGGATTGTTTCCATGGTACCTTTTTAGGCTTTAATTGTTTTAATTGTGGCGTTAAAAACTTGTTTTTTTATTTATTATTTTTTATAGGCAAGATGAACAAAACCTAAGCGATATTCTTTTACTTTAGGAAATGCCTGTTTTAAGATATATTTTATTTCTGAGAGATATGGAAATCCCCTAAAATTCTCAGTGTTCCATAGCATGAATTCGGGTGGGATATGATACGTCTCAGAGTAACTATATGCATTAGCAAGCCCAAGAATACCTCTTCTTTTAAGATATGGCTCAATTGTTTTTACTAATTTAATGTCTTCATTTGTTGGCAGGTAATGTAGAATCTGACTCATAAAAACGACATCATAATACTCTAACTCGATGTCATGAGGTAAATAGTCTTCTTTTTTTGTTATGTCTGCTTTTTGATATTGGAAGCTATATTCGAGATGTTGGGTATTTATGTACTCTTCTTTTTCCCTTAGAAAGTTATTTACATTTGTTTCTGCGAGTTTTAGAAGATTCGGTGCGTAGTCCACTAATAAAAACTCTGCATTTATCCCTAATTGTATGAGCTGTTCTAACCAATCAATTGTACCAGCACCTACTCCTGCGCCTAAGTCAATTATTTTTAGAGTTTTGTTTTTACTCCAGACGTTTTTTAGTTTTTTAAGGAGTATACTTATAAGATCCTGCCTTTCTGCTTTCAGCACAGGATCTTTTAAGGCATTGTCCCATAAGAGAGAATATGCTTTTGCTTCATATTTAGTGTAAGGCTCTCCTTTTTCCAATGTCCTCATGCTTTTAGGGATTATTAGCTCAGCTGTTTTCAAGATCATCTCGTTTGTCTTTTTTGCCTTTTCTAGTTTTTTAGGGGAAGGCTTGTTTTCTGGCCATGGTTTTTTGAATTTGAACGCATAAGTGTAAGTGTTTATTTTTTTCCGTTTTAGAACACCATCGTTTGCTAGGATATGAAATGTCCGTTCTATGAAGTTTATAGTGTGCTCTTTTACTTCTCCTTGCTTTCCTATTCCTAATTCATTTTTTAGAGCAATCTGTTTTGGTGTCATAAATTGCTTTTTGATCGTTTCTCTTATTGTTGTTCCTGCAGGGGTTTGTTGCTCTAAAAGTGCGTAATATCCTAGTTTCGTTTGATATAATAACGCAGTTGCGGAGTCACCCATTCCTGAACTTGACATAAATTTAATTATTTCAGGTAGTTCTCCTGTTAGGGCTGATTTTAAAAATGCTGTGAGCATTGCAGTTTTTGGTCTGGGGGTATCTACCATACATGTTAATTTTTTTATTGATTGATAAAAATTTTGAGGGATAAATAAGAATAAGGTTATGTTATTAATGTTTTAGTGTTAGTATTTGATTTCTATTAGGCCATATTGGTTTAGTTTGTTGATTATTTGTAATAATTCTAATAGGTCATGTTTTTCATTTATTAAGGGGGATATTACCGTATTTAAGGAAGTAGGGCCATTATTAACGGCCTTGAGAATGTTCTTTGCAATGTCAAATTGCTTTTCGTTGGTAATTATACTATTTCCAAATAATTCGAATATTTCGGGTGCATCTTGATCTGTAGTTAAAATTTTGATTTCTGGCAATAATACTACTTGCATTAATTCTTGAGTATTGTGTGCTGTTGGTGATTGATTTTGTAGTAGCTTTTTTTGTATTAACAAAAATTGGTATAGAATCAGATCTGGATTTGAAGGCATTATTACTTCATTTACGTTTTTTAGAAGCATTATCCACTGGTTTATTCTATTATCGTTAGTATCAGCCCATATTTCTAAGACATCATTATCATCGCTATGTATAATTTCGGGTTTATTTTTGATGTTAATTTCAATTACTAAGTTATTTTTCTTGTCTTTATATCTTATATATGGCTCTTGTTCTTCATTTTTGCTCGTCTTTAAAGTTAGTTGAGTTACTTGTATATGGTTTGTTGTTATTGTTATTGTTGGAGTGTTTGGTGTAGGAATTTGAAACTCATTTTCCCCACCAAATGTTTGTTTTTTATTTACTGGTTCAATAACATGTTGTTTTCTTACTGCCAAGGAACCATCTATTTCTAATGCGATGAATTTAGGGGCGTTATTTATGCATATATGGGCATCGATTATTTGTACTATCCCACTTGACATAGGGGATTTTAGTTGCTTCTCTACTTGTTGGGGGTCTATAGAAATTGTTCTTAATGAAGAACAATATGCACATTGATAGGTGATTGTTGTTAAAGTTTTGTTCATCCTATATCTTATGAGATCTCTTAGTTAATTAGAATTTTTCATTATTCCTGTTATTTTATTATTTTTGTATGAACTACTCCTTGCTTACATGTGTGATCATTATTTCATCGAGAAAACTTGCCCCTAAACCATTTCCTTCCTTTATTGTAAGAAACGGTTCGGAGTCTTTTTTTAGGGTTCTCTCCGCAGTCGCTACTGGGCGTCTCGTCCCTGTCTTGATTTTTGAGGGTGTTTAGGGAAGCGTTGTAGTCTCTGTCTGCGCCCTAATCGCATACAAGGCAACTGAATATTTAGATGACATTTTTTTATCATGTTCTTGAAATGTTATTTGGAAAGTTTGTTTGTGAGTAGATAATAATTATATTTGCTATGATAGTTAGTATTTTGTTTTTGAGTCATCGCATTTTTTTGAAAAAATGGGGGAGAAACGAATTATAGAATTATTTTGGTAGCCCTAGTTTGTTTAATAGATTTTTTGTTTCTTTCTTAGGAGAAATAAGCTCGAATCTTGATACATTTAGTTCTAGCCTTCCTAGTTCTTCTTGTTCTTTGGTTTTTCCTGTGACTTTGATATCTCTTAAAATCAAGTTATCTTTTAATATTGTTTGCATTTCTTCTATTCCTATGGTGTCAATGGTTTCTTTTACTTGTTCGCTGTCCATTTGGATGAGCTTTTCTGCTTGTTCTCCGAAGAAGGTACAATGAATTGTTTCAGTAGCATCATCAATTACTAATGATAAGATTATTCTTGTTTCAGGTTTTTCAATTAATCCATGTGTGTCACAGATTTTGTCGGGGCTTAGTTTTTTATAACATTCTGGACATGCATCGTATATTACAGGATCGAAGATCTTTACTATTGTGCCAGTTATTGTTACGTATTCATCGGGCTGTAATGTTGATATTTCTCTTTCTTGTGTGGGATATTTCGAAAGTAATAAGTTATCAGCGGTCATTATTATGTCATCGAAGTCCTCAATAGGCAGTTGTTTAATATAACTACTTTTTCCAAATATTAGCTCTATTCCTTGAGCAGATTGCCTTGCTCTGAGGTTTCCAAACTCATATGCGAGTTGTTCTCTTACTTGAGAAAGTTTTTCAGCGTTTTCGTCCCATGCGATTATTCTTATTTGAGCTGTTTTGTCTGATACAATTATAGCTTGTAGTTTTGTTTCTTCATTTTTTTGTGTGGTTAATTCTCTTAGCTCATCTTTTTTGAGTACTTTGGCTTGTATTACTATGTTTTTTTGCCCATCCTCGATTTTAGAAATTGGCATTATTATTTCTTCATGATTATATTCTTCATCTATAATCTCAATTTTACCATACTTCCCTACAGATAATTCTGGTTCGTCTGAGAGGTATCCTTCTCTTACCATCGCATTAATGATTTTTATCATTTGACCAGGTTTTAGTTTGGATGCTTCGTTTGCTTTTTCATCCCATAGAGTGCATCTCACTGCTCCAGTGTTATCTTTTATAAATAGCGTCAATCTTTTGCTCGGGGTGCCGTCTGGTCGGCTATATTCTTTTATTTCTTCTTTCCCAATGATTATCCCTTTTATAGTGACGTTTTTTTCTCCAGGAACAAGTTCTGAGATGGTTACTTGTTTTGGTTCTGGAACTGTTGTTTTAACTTCTTGGCATTGGTCTTGCTCAATTGGTTCTATCTGGGTAAATTGTGTGGAATGAAGTTCTATTGTTCCATTATCCTGTGTTTTTGCTCTTAGATTAATTATTATTACGCATTGACCAGGTTCTAATTGTTTCGTTAGTTCAGCGTGTTCATTCCAAAAAACTATTCTGGTATTTCCGGTTTCATCTGACAAAATAAGACTAACTACCTTTCCGGTAGTTCCGTCTTTTCTCTGGAATGTTGATATAGGAAATATGTTAACTATTTTTCCTTTTACGTTGATTTCTTGTTCTGTAGGTGGGATATTTTCTAAATCTTTAATTTTTGTTATTTCTTGTGTTATTTTTTGTATGTCTTGATTATCCTCTAATTTTTCTATTTGCCCTCTGTTTCCGACATGTAATTCTAAATCATTATTTCTTCCGGGTTTAACATATGCACCAGTTATTTTTATGATGTCCCCTGTTTTCAGAGAGTACTGATCGATATATTTTATTGAGTGATCCCATAATATTACCGGGATTTGTCCAGTATTATCTTGTACTACTAGTCTAACAAGTGCTCCTTCAGATCCATCTTTTCTGGTGAATATTTTAGGTACAGCAATCTTTACAATTCTAGCCTTTAAACTTACATTATTCATTGTTGGGGTGAGGTCTTTGATCTTGATGGGTTCGAAATGTGCTGATTGTGAGAGATCTACTTGTAATTCTCTAGCCACAATGTGAGCGGCTCCTTTTTCTGTTAAGAAGCCTCCTAATTTCTCGATTTTTGCTTGGATAAGCTCAAGAATTTCTTCTCTTGAAAGCCCCTTTTGTTCTTGTATTATTTTTATTATTTCTTCTACGGGGATATCTTGGCTCATAATGACGACCTTTATTATTTTCCTAATTTGTTATTATTTTCTTTGTTTTTGTTCCTTTGGGAGGGTAGTTTGAAAGTAAAGGTATGGTTCTTATGAACTACTCCCTTGTTTTTTGAGAAGTTTATTGCTTTTATCAAGAAGGCCCGTCTCAGAACTTGTTCCTTAATTCGTTGTAAGGAATTATCAAGAGTAGCTTTAATTGGTTTTCTCTCCACGAGCGTTACAAGATGAGGACAAACCATACTATCTTTCTTCAAGAGGATCTAATTGTTGCAATTATTAGACTACTGATTTTCTATAACTCCATCTATAGGAAAGGAATTTTCCGTGAGATAGTTAAAAATCATTGCATACGCATGGTTTTTGTTTACATTTCGGGCATGGACCTGGGGGATATTTTTTGTAAAATGCTTTTTCTAGGTCAATGTCATATATGTTCGCGAGGCTTATTAGCCATGCTAATACGTCTGCAAATTCTTCTTCCATATTATTTTTGTCTTGTTTTATTATCGCTTCTGCAAGTTCACCGATTTCTTCAATGAATTTTAGAATATTTTTTTGGATTGGTCTTTTTTTGTCTTTTTCGAGGTATAGTTCTTTGATATGCTGTTGTAGTTTTTCCACACTTCTTCGTTGTATGCTTTATTCTTATATTTTGATGTTATGATTAAGTTGTTTTTTGGGGAAATGAGTCTTGAATTATTATTTTACTTGTTAGTAGGAGAGTACAAGCTCAAAAAAGTTAAAAGGTTTTTTGTGTTAGTCGGGTTAGAGGTGTAATTATGGATAAAAAACTTCCATGGGTAGTTCCAGGGATTCGTCGCCCGAACTTCCGTTTTTATAGGTTAACTGTTTCTATTCCTCGAGAAGTTCCTTCAAAATTATTTATTTTAGTGGTATTCTTAGCAATTTTCTATGTATATATGGGTGGCGTTTACGACATCGTAGAGAAGCCTTTAACAATTGGTTCTGATACCAATGGAAATCCATTGTTATGGTACCCTGGTGGTATCGATCGTCAATTCTTGTTAGAAGGAATTGTTGCGGCATTATTGATGTTTATTGGTTTCGCAGGGCTATATTTGATGGACAGTGCGACTAAAGATCCTCATGACACTCAGCGTGCCTGGAAATACATGACTATTGGCTCTTTATTAATTATTTTAGCAATGATCACATTACAGAGGCTAATAGACGTGAAATTGGGGAATAAATGAATTTTTGAAATAAATGAGTAAGAGCTCCTTCTGAAGGTGGGAGTAAACGTAAACACCCGATTTGTTTAAGCTTTTTTCCATTTTTATTTGGTGAACTTATCTTTTGTTAAATGATCTATTTTTTCTATATTAACTACTATCTTATTTATGTGGTGAATAAAAGGTCTAAAAAAATAGGAACAAGGGTCTCATTAAATGTCAAGCAACGGAAAGCTTTGCTTTCTAAGCTTAGTTCAATTGTTGAAGATGTTTCTTTACTGGTTCATAAGAAAGCTTCTGTTGAGAAATTAATTCTAGACGAAAAACGCATTCTATATTTTAGTGATGGTGTTGCAGTAGCTGTTCAAGTGGGCGACATAATTGTTCCTTTTTTGAAGAGGCTGAGAAACATTAAAGTAATTTGTCCTTTTGTTATTGTCGATGTTGGTGCCATCCGCTTTATTACTAACGGTGCTGACGTGATGAGGCCAGGAATAACTAAAATAAATGGAGAATTTAAAGAAGGAGACATTGTTTTGGTTAGAGAAGAAAAAGCTGGTTCTCCTTTAGCATTTGGTGTTTCCATGTTTTCTTCAGAGGAATTAATTTCTATTAAAAAAGGGAAAGTAATCAAGAATATTCATCATTTAAGAGATGACTTTTGGGATATGGCAGAGTGAAATATCCCTTGCTCTTGTTAAGGGCATCCTGCGTCATTAATAGTATTTTACCTCAGAATCACGCTTTAAATAGCTTTTATTTTATGAACTCTCTACCGACGCTACGGATGGGATTCTTGCCTTGTTCTTTTTTATTATGCTTTAATCCAACCCGACCATATAAAAAATGAAATTATTCGTTTTCACCTCATGTGTTGGAAGAAAACTTTCTGCCAACAGAGTTAAAGCTTCATGATGAATTATTATTGCTTGAAATCTTCTCATCCTAAAATTTTTTAGCTTTCTTTAGTCATAAGGCTTAATAATAGCTGTAATTCAGTATGTATTGATTCTGGCGTTGCTTGAAGACTTTTTCTTATTTTTAGCTGTAAGTGCTCAAGTTGTTTCATTACTAATTTGTTTTTCTTCCATGGCTTTTTAATTAGCTCTATGTTCTTTTCAATTGTCTCTAAGAAAATTTTAAATTCTTCTGGGGTCATGTTTTCACTTTTCGCGGCAATAATCTGCCATGACTTGACTATTGACCACGTGTTTTCTTGTGATATTGATGAAAAAGAGAACTTTTTGACTTTACTTAGAAACGTAGAGTCTGTTAAGTGATTGATAGCGTTTGAGTATGCTTCATGTTTAATTAGGAATTCAGTGAGTATTTTAGTAGTTAAGCATTCGGGAACGTTTGTTATCCCTGTATAAAGCTTTGCAGCATTTTTATAATTACTTATAAACTGCTCAAATAACGGGTCATGTTTTATTACTGGATTTAGAGATCTATATGTTAATGTTAATTCATCGATTAACTGCATTGCTTGATAAATGAATTTAAGAACGATCTTCGATTTTACAGGGGTTAAAGGCGTTTTTTCCTT
>JAMOVR010000127.1 GCA_027061945.1 Candidatus Heimdallarchaeota archaeon | reverse complement strand
GTATGCTTGGAACATCTGCTAATCCATTATTAATCATGATGAATTTTAGTCCTTATGGTGATAAAATGGGTAAACAAGTTGCCCCCGAATTTTTGAACATATATGATTGGGGTACAATTGAGGAAGGCCTTGGCTCAAGACCTATTGATTTTGAAGGCGTTTCTACACAAAAAACACCGATTCTTGAGAAAGGAGTTCTTAAAAACTTAATTCATAATTATTCCTCTGCTAAAATGATGAATGCGAAGAGCACGGGAAATGCAGAATTAGCTAGTTTTGGAGGAAATAAGTTTTTAGCACCAACACCAACTAATATAGTATTTGATAATGGAGACCACAAATTAGAAGAATTAATGGAACTAGAAAGCGAAAATAATAGACCAATTATTTACGTAACAAGTAATTGGTATACTAGATGGACAAATATGTTAGAAACAAGTTTCAGTACTATCCCAAGAGATGGTATGTACATTATTAAAAACGGTGAAATTTCACAACCTATCAAAAAACTCCGAATTTCAGATAATCTGCTTGGAATGACTCAAAGAATTCAAGCAATGGGTAACGATAGACAACAAGTCCACTGGTGGGAAGTAGAAACACCTACCTTTATTGGATCAGTAAGAGTAGCTAATGTTAGATTTACAGCTGCAACAAAATAAGTAATAAAAAATTTTTTAGTTTTTTCAAAAACATTTTTTTAAAAGCTAAATTTAAATCTAGTCATCTCAGAAGTTGTTATTTGGTCTTGCTGGACTTCTAAAGATGGTTCTGCCGTTTCTGTTGGGTAATAATGCTTTCCTCGACCCTTAACCTTCGTTTTGCTCCTTACTTGTAATAGTTTGTACATTCCATTCGCAATAATCAAAGTTAGTGTGCCTAGTAATAATATCCAATATAATGTCTCGTTCATGTTTTATGATTTAATTCAGAAAAATATATCAATTATCTATATATGGTATATATTATATTTATTTTAGCTTTTTTAATTTTATCAACTATCTTATATTAGTTATAATACTATTAATTAAAATGGTAGATAATTTTGTGCGTTTTATTGATTAATCAAAAGGTACTTTTCGATTTCTTTTTTGAGTAAATGAGAAATATTACTTCTGATTTATGATGTTCGTGGATGGAATAGAATTAGCTGAATACGTAATTGATTATGCAACTGCTAAAGGTGCTACCTATGCAGAAGCTAGATTCCTTGATACGATTAAGAGTGGTGTAGGCTTAGTTAATGGAAACGTACTTTCTGCTGGACAAAACAAAACTAGTGGGATTGGTTTAAGACTTATTTACGAAGGTGGTATTGCCTTTGCTAGTTTTGAAACGCTTAAGAAAGACAATGCCGAAAAAGCAGTTAATTTTGCTTTGAAACTTGCAAAAGCTAGTGGAAGAAAAAACAATCCGGTTGTTTTTTCTGAGGAAGAAATTGTTCAAGACAAATGGTCTGTTGAAGTGAAACAAAGACCTATAAACATCTCTTTAGAAGACAAAATAACTAAGATCAAGGAGCTAGATAAATTACTTTCCGATAAAGACCGCTTCAAAGCAGAGATAAAAGGAAGAAATATTTTCTTCGCCACAACTGAGTATCATAAGTATTTTGTGAATAATGAAGGGACAAAGATTGATAATGAATATTATTCGCTTATTGAGATTACTAATTTTGTTACTGCGGTTAGTGAAAATGGCTCTGAACAAGCATTTTTCTCTTTAGGGGCAACAATGGGCTGGGAGTGGTTCAAAGAGAGTAACCCCTATGAAGAAATAGTTGGACTTGTAAGTGAAATTGCAAAAGCTGCGACTAATGCTAAAACATTTCACAAGGACGTAACTGATATGGTTGTTGGTGCTCAAGTAGCAGGAATAATTGCTCATGAGAATGCGGGGCATCCTTCTGAAGCTGATCGTATCTGGGGTCGTGAAGGTGCAGAAGCAGGGGAAAGCTATGTACAAGAACTTGAGCTTGGAAAGTCAAGAGTTGGTAGTGATGCAGTCACTGTTATTGATGATCCTACTATTCCTAAAAGCGGTGGTTACTATAAGTATGATGACGAAGGTGTAAAAGCAAGACCAAGATACTTAATTAAAAATGGAATCTTTACAGAATTACTACATAACCGAGAAACTGCTGCGTTATGGGGTACAAAAAGTACTGCTGCAGCTAGGGCCACATCATATGACAGAGAACCAATTGTAAGAATGGCCAATACATTCATTGCCCCAGGTGAATACTCATTTGAAGAACTGCTTGATGACATTAAAGACGGTATTTTCATGAAAACTTTTTCAGAATGGAATATTGATGACAGAAGGTTTCAATCAAAATATGTTGGTTCCATAGCATACCGAATTGTTAACGGCGAAATCACTGATGAAATGATAAAACGTCCAGTTATTGAACTAACAACAATTGGCTTGTTTACTAGTATTGACGCTGTTGCTAAAGGCTTCAAAGCAGAACTTGCAATGTGTGGAAAAGGAAACCCAATGCAAGGGATTCCAGTATACACTGCTGGGCCTGAAGGAGTTAGAATGAGAAACATCCGACTTTCAAGATAAACATTAAATAAATTCTAATTTTTTATTTTTTTACTTTGTTTTTGAGTTATTTTCCGTATGTTTTTTTATTTTTTGTTTTCACGGCTTGTGGGAGTGTTTTGACAATGTTTATAAATGGGCTTGCAAACCCTAGATTGTACCCTAAACCGATTCTTAAAATGGGTTTAGAACACGCAAAACAACTAAAAAAATACCAGTAGCAAATGCCGAAAACCTCGTAAGGGGATTGAAATTTTT
>JAMOVR010000126.1 GCA_027061945.1 Candidatus Heimdallarchaeota archaeon | reverse complement strand
ACATTTAGATTTTCTTAATTCATTTGCTGTAGATTGAACTTGTAATGCTTTTGCCCATGCTAGCTCTACTTCTAAATAATTTAGTCTTTCCAATAGTCGATTTCTCTCTTTAAACGCTTCTAATGCTTTTTCCATGGACTCTAAATTTGCTCTTTTCAAAAAAAGAGTCTTCTCTAAAGGATCAATCTCTTTCTCTATTTCTTTTAATTGCTGATTTAGCTCTTCTAGTTTATCATAATATGACTTTTTACCTACTGCTTCTAAAAGCGTTTCTAGCTTTTTTCTATCGCTTTCTTTAGCAAAATTACTTACTGTGTCTTCTGCCGTAAATGCTAGTTTACTAGAAGGATTGATGCCTGCGAGCTCTGCTATTTCCCTAATTATTTGCTGAGAAACGTTTATCCCCTTAATTGATTTCTTACCATTAATAGCGTATTTTATTCCGCTTCTTGTCAGCTCACAACTAATTGTGAATTCATCTTTATCGATTTCTTCTGAAATTTTTTCATTTGAATGCTTTATGAAGCGTTCTTCTTCATGCATTGGATTTGAAAGTTTAAGTTCTATAAATGCGGTATCTCCCCATCGACCAATAAAAGTTCTAAAACCAACTTGACGAATACGATTTGATTGATAACCAAGAGCTAATAAGATTGCTTCTAAAATTTGTGTTTTACCAGATCCGTTAGCGCCAGCAAAAATAAGGACTGGTTTTTCTGGAAACTTTATTTCTGTCTGCCGATGGAGACCAAAATTAATTATTTTTACTTCTTTAATTAAAATCTGCATTTTCCCCACAACAACGTCACTTATAATGCTTGATCTACCTCTTGCTTACGCAAGTGGTTTTATGCTTCATGGTATTCCATTTCCCAATTGAGGTTTTAATGTTCAAATTTTCTACTATCATGCAGTCATACTTGTCTACGTAGTATTTTGATAGTTTGTTTAGGATTTTCTTGCGTTGATTATTCAACCACTCGTATTTTTTTGCTAATTTTTTTTGGAATTTCTCGTGATTATAGCTACCTTTCTTATTTCTTGATAATCTACTCTGCAACAACTTTATTCTTTCAAATAACTTGTTGTATATCCCCCCGGCTATTTCTAAGTTTTCCTCCAATTTCTTATCTGTTCGTTTTAGGTATTTCAGGTATAAATTGAACTTGTAGCTCCTCATCATTTTCCTTCTCTTCTGTTCTTGTTTAACTCAAAAAGTAAGTGATAGTATAGTGAACATGGCATTCGGCGTGTGAGGACTTATCTAAGTTATATTTCATTCCATGATAATACATGACTTATTGTATTTATGCGACTATATTAATGTTATCAGCCTCATCACTTATCCCACCTTTTGGAAGGAAACTTACTGCCAACAAAATTCAAACTTGATTGATTTTCATTTTTAGCGATTGTACATGGGTTGATTATTAATATTACGGTAGTAAGGAGTAAATCATACGTTGGTTTATAAATAAAAAAAGAGCAGTGAAAAACAGAGTACAAAAAATCACTGCAAAACCAATAAAAAATATTACAAGGGTTAAAATGAGTTCAGAAAAAAAAATTAAGGACTTGCATGATCAATTCCAAAAAAGAAATGAACTTTATTCAGTTCATGCTAAATTAAAAAAGAAACTCCGTGAAAAAGAACCCTTGCCGGTATCTGAAGCAGAAAAAGAACGAACTCAAGTAAACAAACATGCTTTGATTTACGATGATTTAGTAATATTAAACTTAGATAAAGAGGTATATAATGACTTCGTGGAAATGCAGAAATTAAGAGATCAACATAAAATTGGAGGTTTAGTTTCCCCACGACAAAGGGCATTAAGCATTGCTTTGTATGTTAGCCTTTCTTCTAAACCATTATTTACAGTTCTTGCTACACAGAAAAAACTTCTTGCTTTCCATTCTTTATTGTTAAAAAACATAGCTGGTTTTGAAATCGAAGAAGAGGAAGATGAATTTATTGAAGAAGAAAAATTAGAAACTACTACTGGTAAAGAAAATTATCAAGCACAGAAAATTGATACTACTGAGCTTGAAATTAAAATTATTGATCTAATGGGAAAACCAATTAAGAAAAAAGATTTTGAAAACATTTTTTCTCAAAAAGAACTCTTACTTATCCCATTATTACTTTCAAGACTAAATATCGAAATCATCTCAATACGCAATGATACATTTCTCTTAGAGTACGCCAAAGAAAAGACAGATGGAGAAGAATGGAAATATTATACTGTGCTATTTAGGGGAACTCCTCTGAAAGTAAAAAAATAATACCAGTATTATCTCTTGTTTGTGTCAATCAAAAAGCGTGAAGAATGATGGTTATGGATGAGCATGAAAATAAAGATCCTGTGAAAAATATTGATTCCTCAGAAAGTATTAAAATAAATAGTTTTGAGTCCGGCAATTCTCCAACAGAAACTAAATTGGATCTAGAACCGAAAGAATTTATTGATTTTCCTTCTCTGTTTACAATATTAAGTGCGCATCATATTGATGAAGAGAATAAACTAAGATTTGGTATAGAAGAAACCAAATTGTTAGAAGTTTTGGGTGTGAAAAAAGCACGTTTAAAATATATTTTAGAACAGTTTGAAGAGGAAATTAATAAACTTGGTCTTGAGATCGTTAAATACAGAGATGATAATAAAACTTGGATAGCTATAAGACATAGACACTTTGCCCCGTTAAATCTTTCTAAACAAGCTGAAGTTCTTTTAGGTTTCTCATTTGGTCATTTCATGGAACTTCCAAAACCTGAATTCAAAGTAGAAGACTTTAGGTTAGAATTAACAGTTAGGGGTTTCATGACAAA
>JAMOVR010000125.1 GCA_027061945.1 Candidatus Heimdallarchaeota archaeon | reverse complement strand
CTCTAAATAGTACTCTTGGAGATCTTGACGAGCACTTTGTATATGTTAATAATTGGGACTTAGTAATGACAAGTCTCTTTTATCGTATTAACCTTCCTATCCCCATATGGAGAAATCCGAGTGAGTTCAATATTTTATTCGAGAAAGAAACAGGAGACTTGATTGATACAGTGATTGATAAACTAATCGTTCAAAATTATCAACTCCCAAAGTTTACAAATTCGTTTGATAAGCCCATCATTACATATTTTAATACCTTAATTAAATTAAAAAAGGTCATTAATAATGCGGATAACATTCAACAATATTCTCAAATTCGTCATCAGCTTTCTTATTCCCTCTTATTATATCTCTTGAGAATCTTTTCTCGAGAAACTAAAAGTGGTTTTGCTAAAGAAATTAAAGAGGAATTAGAGAAACATGATGAATGGAGATATGATACTTCTAATAAGGGTTCTGATTTATTACCGGTAATACATAACGTGTTCATAACAATTCCAATAACTAAATACTTGAAATATTCTAAACACATTTATCTAATTAATGATTTCAATGAAATTTATACTCTAGACCAATTATCTAGCTTAATCTCAGGAATTTCCAAAGAAAAATTTGATGCTCCATTATTCGTAGTCTATCTTCAAGTACTTCCTAATTCAAACGATACTACTTTGTACATAAATCCACCCGATGCTGAACAATTATTTAAGGTAAGATATCTTGTTAAAACAAATAGAGACAAAATAACATCACATATCATTAAGCTTCTTAATAAAAAGTTCAAAGAAGAAATATTAAGTAAAAGGCTCAAGATTCTGATATAGGTACTCAAAATGAACCAGTCTATATTTTGGGATAATAATGAATACAAAATTCATTATCAATTTACTGGAAAAAAAGACGGTCTCATTACCCTCTTAATTCACGGTTTGGGTTGTGATCTTAACTACTGGCAACCATTGTTACAAGATCCCAAGCTTACTAGTCAGTTGGGTCTGATCGCGGTAGATCTTTTAGGTTATGGGTATTCATCAAAACCAAGCATAAAACAATTTGATTATTCAATGCAATCACAAGCAAATGCCTTGGCTCTGTTTCTTAGGGAACTTAAGGTCTCCCCAGACGTTATTATTGGTTTTTCGATGGGCGGTCCTATTGCTATTTACTTAACCAAAATGCTTTCTTCTCAACATCTTGTTTTAGTAGAACCAACACTTGTCGAAAATGACTTATCTTTTTCCAAAACACTAGCAAAGACCCCCACAATTATGTTATCACTCCTAAAAATAATGACGTATATTGCTCCTTGGCAATTTGCAAAAAGCGTTCTACACAATAAAGACAAAAAAGCAATAAAAATAATTGTGAATGCATTACAACAAACACCTGCAACAGTAATGAAACAATCGTCAAAACAATTAGTAGCATCTGCAACAGATCCTGAAACTTATCTTTCATTAAAAAAACTCTCCTCTAAAAAAACGCTAATCATAGGAGAATTCTTGGAAAAAAGTTCTTCTTATCACCCCCCAGAAGACTTGTTTGAAATAGCTAAAAAAGAAGTAATTCCCAACGCAAAACATGCCGTAATGTTAGATAATCCTGTTGCGTTTAACGAAGTTCTATTAAAAATAATTAACAATTAGCCTCTGAAAACAACAAAATTTATTATTAGTAAATAACTTAAAACAAGAACTGAATTTAACTGTTTATGTTATTTTACGGTCCACTCGCTTCTAATGGCTTTTCTTTATGAATTTCTTCTGGCATCAATCGTTGCATAGTCTCTTCTAAAGACGCCCTAAGCAACAACACACCGGAATCAATCAATACTTGATAATAACGTAGCAAGTCCTCATAGGCTTCTTCCACAGGAACATGTCTTATGTCTGCATTTTTAATAAATAATTCAACTTCTTCTGGAGAATGTTTCATGAATTCTGCAGTCATTAGTGCTGCTTCTTTAGAATTTTTCTTAACCCATTCTGCTGAAGACACAAGCTCTTTTACAAACAAGTCTACAATTTCAGGGTGTTTTTTCAAAAAGGAGCCTTTCACTAAAACACCCGCATTAGGAAGACCTATGGAATTAGGGTGGAATTTTTTCCATAACTCCCCATAAGATAATACATGGACGTCTTTAAGGCCGAACAACGTAAAACTTGCTTCTGGCTGTCTCAAAAGCACTTGGTTGAACCATCCTTCAACAAATCCTCTTTCAATATCATTCGGCCGACCCATCTTTGAGCTTCCACTGCCATAAATAAAGTCAAAATCTTCTCTACGTAACCCACTCTTCTTTAACAAGTAAGAAGTAATTGATGCTGGAGGAGCTTTTTCGAACAACGGCATTACGATCTGTTTCTCTGGTAGTTCTGTAAGATCTTTTGGTTTAGCACCGCGAACTAGCAAGTAAAAATTATTCCACACATCAACACTCAAAAGTTTCACGTCTTTACGATTAGCAGCAAACTTTGCAGACACCATAACTGCAGACAAACTAATATCTGCAATCCCTCTGTTTACCCATGCTAAATGTTTCTCTGTTTCTTCCCAGACTTTTATCATGTCAAAATCAACAACGGCAAGCAATTCATCTGACTGGACTAATCGGACAAAAAAAGGATACAAAAATGGTGTGGCCGATTGTAAGACCATCTTTACCTTTCCTTTTCCCGCGTCCTCATTAACACGCGTGAAAACACTTCTAAACATTTTTTTCTCCTTGTCCCATTCCCGCTCAAAAGAAAATCCTTTAGAAATAAGGAGCTTAGTCAAAGCAAAATCCTCATACTTATGATAAACAGTAATTGTATTACCCTTTTTTGCATGACGTGCTATGTCTAAGACATACTCAAAAACATCTCTTTCTAAATAACTAAGATCTACAATTTCATGAGGTAAATATTCTTTTTTCTCGTCGACGCTACGCTTAACAACTTTAACACGATAGAACGTAGTTTTTACTGAACCGTCCTCTAAGCTCTCGGAAAAAGATTCTACGCCTAATTTTTTTGCTTCTTCTCTTAAAGGTCTTGGGTCAAAATCATTAATCACTACTAATGCTTGACCTACAGCTAAGGACTGCAACTTGTTTATTAATTCAGTAAAGAAAAAGTCATCGCGGTTTCGAACATCTACGGTCAGAGAAAACCTGATTTTGTTCATCCACTCAGGGCGGGCCTCTTCTTCCCCACTAACATCATGGCCTAAATTAGGTGGAACGTATTCATTCCCCAAAAAAGAATTCACCTTCACTAATAGTTCTTCTAAGGGGATACCGCCAATCTCTGCAATATCCGCAAAACTTGCCTTTCTAGCCAAAGTATTAAAAATCAATGGGTTTTTCAATTTCTTAAATTTCGGTGATAAGCTTACTAAGAATTCTTTTAATTCCGGGTGCTCGGAAACTATTTTTCTAACATTTGAATTAGGCGTTACAACACTCATGTTGCCTATCATCTCTTCCGCTAATTTGTCCGTCTGTTTCATTTGCTTCCTCTTCTTAGGAATAGATTAATACTAAAACGCTAAATGGGTAAATTTAATGTTACCAAGTAATTTTAAGCATCACAAAATATGAATTGTTCGGTATGCCAAAAAAACAAACAAAAGTAATAACCATGCTTTCAAAACAAAAAAATATCAAACACCAAAAAAACCCCAAATCCTTTAAAAGAACAAAAAAAAACAAAAAAACAACACAACAAAAAGGAGGAAACCATCATGACTAAACCCATCCCCGGTTATACTGGAAAAATTGGTTTCGTAGACCTTACTCATAATAAAACATGGAACGAAGAAACACCATGGGAAATAATACCACATGTGATCGGAGGAAAAGGGCTGGGGGCATGGTATTTATACAAGTTATTACCCCCAAGAATTGATCCTCTTGGGCCAGAAAACATATTCATTATTGCAACAGGTCCTGCTCAACTAGTAATGCCTATAGCTGGGAGATACACAATTGTAACAAAATCACCGCATACAGGTCTATATATTGACAGCCACTCAGGAGGGCATGTAGGACCCGCATTAAAAACTGCAGGATATGATGCAATAATTGTAAAAGGAGCAAGCAAAGAGCCAGTATGGCTAACAGTGCAAGACCAACAAATCCATATAAATAATGCAAGAGACTTGTGGGGGCTAAACACTTACCAAACAGAACAACAAATAAAAGAGCAGCATGATAAAAAAGCCAAGATCTTAAGCATTGGCCCTGCGGGTGAAAAATTAGTCCGGATTTCTAGTGTAATTAATGACCAGTTCCGAGCAATAGGGAGAGGAGGAATAGGTGCGTTATGGGGCGCAAAAAAATTAAAAGCAATAAGTATTCTCCCAGGAGACCATCAAATAACTATTGCAGACGAAGAAATGACTAAGCAAGTAGAACAGGAATTACGCCAAAGAAGTGCTGCGAATCGAGAAAAAGGGCACTTACTATACAAGCATGGGACTTCCTGGCTAATAGACATAGCAAGTGAGCTTGACCAACTCCCAACACTGAACTTTCAATACGCAACAGACCCTGAAGCACACAAACTCTCTGGCTATGCCTTCGAAGAAAAATACAAACACAAGATCCGACCAAAGCCATGTTACAAGTGCACAATAGTATGTTCTTACGTAATAAAAGCAGACCAATTCAGATGGGCTGGAGAACAAAAATATGTCCAGCATCCAGAATATGAGACACTTGCGCTATTAGGAACAAACGTAGGTGTCCATGACACCGAAAAACTACTACACTTTAATAATCTATGCACGTTATATGGGCTAGACACAATCTCAACAGGGAATACGATTGGGTGGTTCTTAGAAACATCACAGAAAGGTATGGTGCCACCAGAATATGATGCAGAGAAAGCAGAATTCGGTGATGAAAAGGCTATTTTAGACTTGATAAAGAAAATAGCTTACCGACAGGGGGTAGGAAAAGTATTATCTATGGGCGTTAAAAAAGCAGCACAACAATTCAACTCTGAGGCACTACAATGGGCGATACAAGTAAAAGGACTAGAAATGCCTGCATGGGACCCCCGTGGAAAACTTGGTCTTGGTTTATCATACGCAGTAACGCCTGTGGGGGCATCTCATCTTAGGGGGTGGCCCGTAACAAGAGACCCGCCTAACCGTTCAGCAAAAGAAGTAATTCCAAGCCTAATTGAGCAAACAGATCTTAAAATATTAAAAGATAGCTTAATAATGTGTCACTTCACGCACTCAATATACCCCGCATTAAATATCGACGATACTGCTAAGATCCTCACAGCAATCACTGGTATCCAAACAGATTATGAAAAAGCCAGAAAGATCGCACATAATATTTGGACACTAACAAGACTATTCAACGAAAGAGAATACAAAAACGATCCGCCAAGAAAATATGATAACTTACCACCAAGACTAATGAATGAGCCACTGCCTACTGGGAGAGCAAAAGGAATGACTGCATTCATATCACACCAAGACTTCGAGGAAAGCCTAACAGAGCTATATAAACAAAGAGGGTTAGATGAACTGGGAAAAGTACCTGAAAAAGCAAAACAACACCTACTCTCAACACTACATCTAAATGAACACTAACAGCAAAACATGTTCCAAAAAAACACTAAAAACAAATAAAGTCTATTCCGAAAATACTGACACGAAACTACTATTAAGGTGTGAAAAATGGAAAAAAACGTAGGAAAAACAGACCAAATAATCAGAATCATTTTAGGATTAATATTCTTAGTATTAGCAACCCTAACATTTTTGTACCCAAAATTAGGAATAATCGGCGGACAAATTGTTTCAATAATAATATACCTATTATTTGCGGCAATAGGTCTTATAACGGGTCTATTACGGACATGTGGAATATATCTTTTATTAGGGATTAGCACAAACAAATAACGGCACAAAGATGTCTGAAAAAAAGAGCCCATCAAAAATCTACGTGCTTTTTTTCTCTTTTCAACGTATATAAAAGCATTTTTTTTGGGTTTTTTCGCACTTCCTTATTATTATACTGATAAGATATGCATAAAATTGCCCTTAATACTTGTCCTCACTTGTTGTGTTGTGTTTGTAGATATAGTATGTAGTATTGCGAGGTAAAAAGCAAGCATAAAAACAAAGCATGTTCTAAATTCTAAAAAATAAGAAAAAACATGTTTTATTAAGGTGAAAATGTCTATGTCCCAATCCCACAGCCCCTTCACAAGGAGAAAAAAGTATTTCCCTAAAAAAAGCTATGACTATAAAACTTTCCAAAAAGACATCAAAAAAATAATGAGTAACAAAAAAGACATCAAAGAGGCATTTGAAAACTTGCCAAAGGCTTTCATAGAAAAGATAATGCTTGCCTGTACCTCTGTAAATCAATGCAAGTACTGTTCCTGGGGACATACATATCTAGCATTAGACGCTGGAGTTGATATTGATACAATCAAAGCAATCCTTGCTGGAGACTTCAAAAACTTATCAGAAGAAGAGTTACCCGCACTTTTATTTGCGCAGCACTACGCTGAAACATGCGGGAATCCATCAAAAGAAGCAATAAAAGACTTGGTAAAGCATTATGGGGCAAAAAAAGCAAAATACATTCTCACTGTTCTTAGAATGATATACTTTGGGAACATGTGTGGGAACACAATTGACGCTTTTGAGAGCAGAATAAAAGGAATGCCTGCTGAAGAAGGAGACTGGTGGTTTGAGTTCTTGTTATACATCCTTGGGGGGGCTGTATTCAAGGCAATAGTAGATAAGATTGATCCCTTAAAAAAATAAGGACGTAAACACGCTGATGAGACAAGAACAAAAGTAAATTAATTAATAACAACAAAAAGCAATGGAAAATATTCAAGAGTCATAAGTCAAAATTAGCTTTATATTATTCTTTTTTAGCAGAAATCTCGATAATTACTTGGACAAAGAAGGGGAATAACTCTTTAATTAGGTCCTCTAGTTCTGTGGCGGCTTTATGTACCCGTCTTACTTTATAAGTGGGGTCCGAATAAACCTTTAAAATCAGAGAATAAACCCCATGAGCAATTTCAAACACATCATAACTCTGGATCCCGAGTAAAAATCTACTTTCAGCAACAAGTCGTTCTAACTCTTTTTTAACAATTTCTGGGTCGTATTGTTCGTATTTCTGTCCAACAAAAGGTTCAACATGAAAAATGACATCTTTAATACCTTTATGTAACTGCTTAATTTCTTCACGAAGCCCTTCTAAGACTTCCTCTACTTTTCCGATCTCTAAAGAAGGTAAAACTTCGACATGTGTAATAATATATAAATTTTGATCGAATTGTAAGATAGACATGTCATGAACAGACTTAATCACACTTTCTTTTTCCATTACTTTTTCCTTAACAATATCTACTAATCCTTTATATGTTTCTTCAGATTCTACATGAACTACCACATCAGAGTCATTACCAACGATTTCTTTTACCTTAGAAATTATTTGTTCAACCACGTGATTGACTGCAACTAATGGGAGTTCATGATCCATTATTACGTTTAAATCCACAAAAGTAGTGGATCCTGACTTTCTTACTCTTATACGTGGGACGCTCTTAATGCCTCTAATTGCCTTAACACTAGTCATGATTCGCACATCCACTCCTTCAGGAGCACGATCCATTAACTCATCTAAGTTTTCTTTTCCAAGGCGAATACTGATCCAAAGGACAATTAGAGCCACACCAATCGCAGCGATACTGTCTGCGATTGGAAAACCAAGCCAAGTAAACACTAATCCAGCTAAAACAACGCTAGAACTAAGAATATCTGTGCTAAAATGGATAGCGTCTGCTTTCAAAGCTTGGCTATCATGAGCTTTTGCCGCCTTAAACAATGCCATAGAACGCTCAGCATCAATAATAATTGCGGTAATAACAATGGCGAAAGACCAAAAATTAACTTCGACCTCATGAATACCTAAAATAATTCTTCGTGTTGCTTCATAAATAATCCACACAACAGTCAACATCAACAACAAGGTCTCAGTCAATGCAGAAATATTCTCAATCTTACCGTGACCATAAGGGTGTTCACGATCCGCAGGTTTTTCAGAAGCGCGAACAGCGAAAAACGTTACTAACGTAGCTAGTAAATCCAAAAAAGAATGCAAAGCTTCTGACAGAATACCTAAACTACCTGTTAAAATACCGATAATCAGTTTACCAAAGGTCAAAAAACCAGAAGCCAATGCTGACAAAAATGCAATCAATTCTTTTTCAGTGAAGCCTAAAAATCCAAGGGGGCCCTTTCCCGCCTTCTTACCAGCACCCGCGCGATCCTTACCAGAAGACGCCATGAAAAAACATTATCACTTCTAAAATAAACATTTTTTCCTAATACCACCTAACCTAACACCCAAAACCAAAACACACTATTCTTAAAACAAGAAACAAAAAACCGATCAATGAAAAAACAAAAACATTCTTTAGTAATCTTCTTCGATTTAGATGGAACACTATATTCCTATGAAACAGGGCACCAACAGGGACTAAAAAGAGCACATAAATACTGGGAAAGAATCACTAACCAAGACTACAACACGTTCAAAAAACAGTATGAACAAGTCAAAAAGGCCATTAAAAGATATCTCCCTGACACTGCGGCGAGCCACTCCCGCTCATTATACTTCCAAACAATGATCGAACAGAATTTTAAAAAAACACAAGCAAAACACATCGCAGAGCTCACACACAAATACTGGGAAGGATTCATAGAAAACATAAAACCATTCCCAAATGTAGAACAAACACTTCGACAACTAACCATCCAAGGTCATCGTCTTGCAATAATAACAAACATGTCTGCAGATATCCAGTTTAAAAAACTACACGCATTAAATATCGATCAGTACTTTGAAGCAGTAATTACCAGTGAGGAAGTAGGCCATGAAAAACCACATCCACATATATATCTCCACGCCCTAAACAAAATGAAGGCTACTCCTGAAAACACTATTATGATAGGAGATAACTACGAACATGACATAGAGCCCGCAGAGTTCATGGGGATCAAAGCATTCTTAATAAACATTGAAGGAAACCAGTCTTTTCAAGACATGCAAAAAATAAGAACAGAACATATAATCAATAGTTTTGAACAGCTTCTACTTAAAATAAGAGTTATCAAAAAAACACAAGACCAACCAAATGAAGGAATGATAAAATATCAATTGCAACATAACCATAAACAAGTCCTAACCCCACAACAGATAACCGACATAAACCAAGTCCGAGAAAAATTATGGGAATTAAAACTAATTGGCATCTACCCTGAGAACCACCCTAAAACACCAGGGGTAGGATATGGGAATGTAAGCAAAAGATATACTCTTGACGGGCAATTCATAATCACCGGAACACAAACTGGTCACCTAAAACATCTCACCACAAAACACTATGCAATAGTAACAGACTATAACATCGAACAAAACACGATATATTCTAAAGGGCAAACAAGGCCCTCTTCAGAAGCATTAACACACGCGGCAATATATGAAATTGCTCCTAACATAAAATGGGTTATACACGTTCACCATAGAATGCTCTGGGAACATGCACAAAACCTAAACTTACCAACTACTCCCCCAAACGCTGAATACGGAACACCACAACTAGCAAGAGCAATACAAAACACGTATAATGAGATCCCTGAAACAACAAAACCTGTTGTGCTCTTGGGACACGAAGAAGGCATACTCTCATGGGGTGAAAACAAAGAAATTGCTCTCCAAAAAATACTTGATGCACTTAAAAAAATAAAATAAACTTCCCTAAAAAAACAAACTATGGGCATTCCCCATGGGCATTTCTGTTCCGTACGGCTTCATAATAGATAAATCCGTATTCTATTTTGATGAAAAGACAAAAGATCGTGTTCGCAATTGCGCTCACAATCTTCTTCCTCGCAGGAATGATGATGACAGCACACGCACAATCTAATCTAGTTACAAACCATCATCAAACAACGCCTGCCTTGCTAGATGATGACAGCGGGGATGAAGATTATGAGACAAATATGACAGAAATAATGGATCAATATCAAGACACATACGTAGGTATGCAACCATACCAAGTAGACATCCAACAAGGGCCATCTGAAGTAAGAGTCGCCCTCAAACAAAAAATCAATGAATCCGAGATAAGGCTCGTATTCGAAATCCTCAATCAGGAAACATTCACCTTCAACGTAAAATTCGAATTTGAGTACCAAGGAGCAAACTATTCAGAGACCTCACTTGCATTAAGTGTCTCCATTGAAAAGTTTGTAGAATTCGTTCCTTCAAACACCTTCTTCAATGACACATTCGTCAACGACACCGAAGTTCCATCACCCCCACCAATGCCCGTAGAGTACAACCCTGACACTGACACCGTAGTACAAGAATTAACCCCTGGACAACTTAGCTTTGTTTTCCAACCCGTAGTACAAGAACAAACCGACGACAACGCCACGGTATACATACTAAAAGCCGTCTCAAACACTGCTAAAGGAAACTTCGTAATAACAATGTACTTCACAAACCAACTCACAATCTACGAAGGCATGTTCCTCCAACCAATGGAAATGAAATTTGATTTAGATATCAACAACTTTGCATATCAAAACAATCAGTCCCAAATCGCAGCCGTACTCAATGTGAAAAACAACGACATGAATGTTGAAGAAATGTCTGAAGAAACCAACCAATCTGACGAGCAATTCTCACCCACCAATGACACCACTGCAACAAACACCACAAACCTACTCAAACTAACCAAAAACATTGCCCTTGGTGCGTACTTCTTCTGGGATAACATGGTAACTGTAGACAACCAAACACAATTCGCATTTGTGTCCCAGTATGAACCCACCTCCACACAAGACAATGATGATAACCTAACAATCATCGCTTCCTTCCCCAGAGGAGAAAAAATCTCATGGCAAGCAAGTGCTGGAATAATGGCAGACCTACACTTACTAGCTCAGATGGTTCAAGACATGCTCAATGACTCCTTCCTCCTATCACTACCCTTCGCTAACTTCGCAACTATATTGCTTGCCTTAGTAAGCGTCCCTGTAGCAATAAAAATCAGACGCAGAAAATAAGGTAAGAAAACACACACATTAAAAATAAAAAACACATAACACACGTTATGCTCCCTCTCTTCCTACCTCCCCCTCTTCCCCACCCATTTTCTCCCCGCATTGGCATAACAAAGGCACCCCTGCCAAAACGCC
>JAMOVR010000124.1 GCA_027061945.1 Candidatus Heimdallarchaeota archaeon | reverse complement strand
GTATTACTAATTAGAGTTTTATGATAAAACATTTGGAGATCCCACGCTCCGTTATCGTGCTAATATTAATTTCACTTTTATTTGCATATCTGTTCTTTTTATCACCAGTTACATCCAAAAAAATGATTGCAAAAGGAAGTATTGTTCTTGAAGAAGAATATTCTACCGTTTTTTGGAACATAACTGGTGGTAGTTATCTATCTGAAACACATGTATATTTTAAGATAAATAATATAAACAAAACAATAAAATTTGTTTTTTATAGTGTTAGGGATGATGTCCTAGTTGATAATTTTCAAATTGTTTTTCAAGGTAGTTTGGAGCTATATCTAAAAACAGTACATGATAATTATCAAGTGCGTTTAATATCACTAAACAATAATGTTTCAATAAGTTACGTGATAGAATTCTTCCCAGGTGCAAAATTTTGGTCTTTTTTAGGTATGATCTTTTTTGGAAGTATAACATTAGTCTCCTTACCAGTACTAAAATTGACTAATTATTTAGAGAAGACTAGATCATGAAGTCATAACTTAATATTTAAATTAGAAAAACGTTAATTTTTCACTACTTTTCGTAAATAGTTATTAATATTAATTTAAGGTAAGCGTTGAACACATATATTTTATTTTTTTAAGTAATAATCGAGAGGTTAAATGCTAAACTCTGATGAGTTAAAGATATTATGGGTCTCTGCAGAATTAGACCCTTATTCTAAAGTCAGTGGTGTTGGTGATGTTAGCAGGGGATTACCAAAAGCCCTGTATGACAGTGGCATTGATATCAGAATAATGGTTCCAAGATATAAGTTTATCAATCCCGAAGAACATGGGTTTATAAGAGTTTTCAAAGGAAAATTTCCCTTTATTCAAGGAGAAATAATTGTCTGGGAAGGTAAATTAACAAATCATGACTTAACAATATATTTTGTAGAACATGAAATCTTTAAGGATGAAAAAAAAGTTTGTTTAGATATAGAAAAAACAAATGTAGAAAAAACTGGAATGAAATTTCTATTTCTAAGTAGGCTATCAGTCGAAACAAAAAAAATGGTAGGATGGACTCCTAACATAATTCATGCTAATGACTGGCACACAGCTACCATCCCCGCGTTCGTAAAAGCCTTTCCCCCATGTAAAAAAAATAAAGTAGGGACTATATTAACTATTCATAATTTAGCATACCAAGGAAGAATCCCAGTACACCTCTTAGAAAAAATAGGGCTCCCTCATATTTATTTCGGCGATTTAATAGAGAACGATACTGTTAAGCTTCTCAGAATCGGGATTAAATGGGCAGATAAGATAACAACAGTAAGTCCGACATATGCTAAAGAAATTCTTTATACTGATTTGGGATTTGGGCTTCAGAATGATTTAATAAAAAGAAAGAATGACTTAGTGGGAATTCTCAATGGTATTGATACAGAAGAATGGGATCCAGAAACTGATGAAAATATTCCGCAAAACTTTTCTAAAAAAGATTTATCAGGAAAACAAGTTTGTAAAAGGACTTTACAAAAAACTTACAATCTAAAACAAGATCCTAATATGTTCACTCTTGGAATGATAGCTAGAATAAGTAAACAAAAAGGATTTGACTTATTAATTGAAGCATTACCCGATCTTTCTAAAGAAAAAATCCAGATAGTAATTCTTGGCGAAGGAGACCAAAAAATAAAAGAAGAAATTAGGAACGCTGCAAATGATTATTCTGACACGTTATCGGTTAAATTTGGATATGATTTTCGATTAGCAAGAATAATATATGCAGGAACAGATGCTTTCCTGATCCCTTCAAAATTTGAGCCATGTGGGCTAACGCAGATGTACGCCATGAGATATGGTTCAATTCCAATAGCACATAAAACTGGAGGATTGGCTGATACCGTACTTGATACAGGAGAATTCAAGACAGGATTTCTATTTGAAAAATATGATAAAGATTCCTTTGTAAATGCAATCATAGAAGCATATAATGTATATTCTTTAAATAAAGAGAAGTGGGAACATATTGTAAAAGTAGCCATGTCTCAAGACCATTCTTGGAAGAGAAGAGTAAATGAGTGGAAAACGTTGTATAATGAAATATTAATAAACATAAGAAAAAAAGAATTTGAAAAAATATCACCAGAAAAGACAAGTAATAATGATAGCATTGATATTCGTGAATTTTTCAAGTAAAAATTGGGGAAAATTGAAAAATAAAAATTTTTAACTTTTTATTTTAAATGATTTTTTACATACAAAAAATAACTGTTTTTCCGTTTCAGCTCCCTTAATCTTGGGAGTGAATTCTTGAGTTTTTTCAAAAATAATTTTTAATCCCGCATCTAACAATAACTTTTTTAAATCATCTTTTTTATAAGCCGTATAATGCATTTTTTTACCTAAAAACATGTTTTCCTCATCGAAGTCTCCATCTATCATTGATATAATAAAATAACCTTCATCTTCTAAAAGTCCCACTAATTTTCTTAAAATCTTAGGAAATAATTCTTTTTGCACATGTAATAACGTAAAAAAAGCAGTAATTGCTTGAAAATGCTTATTTAATCTTAATCGTTTAACATTCATTTCTAAAAATTCTCCAGTTGGGACATTGTTTCTTGCTCTTTTTATCATTTCAGATGAATTATCTATTCCCGTTACTTTAAATCCATTATCACTTAACATTTTTGCAACAGGAATTCCTGTCCCACAACCTACGTCTAAAACATGACTATTTTTAGGAAGCTTATTAATCAACCAATTAACTAATTCTATTTGAACAAGATTGTTTCCATAGTAATCTTCATACTTATCTGCTAAGGCATCATAACCTCTTTTCGGAACAACTTTTCTTCTTTTCTT
>JAMOVR010000123.1 GCA_027061945.1 Candidatus Heimdallarchaeota archaeon | reverse complement strand
TTGCTTATTTCTTCTAGCAACCTGTTGTATAGCCAGCTGGCTATTCCAAGCTTTCTTCCAGTTTTTTCTACTGATTTGTTGGGGTATAGTCTGAACTTGTAGCTCAGCATCATGTCATGTAGCTCTTCTGTTTTTTGTTTTTTTATGTCTGATTTGTTTTGTCCTGTTTTTGCTTGTTTGTTTAATGATTGTTTTTCATGGCAATAATTTTTTCCCACCGTCTATACATCGTAGTGGTATTATGGTGGTGTAAACGAGTGAAAGCGTGTATCGGCTTTGCTTTCATTTAATCTCCTCCCTTGCGGAAGGGGACTTCCCGCCGAGAAAGTTAAAAACAGATAATCCCAATAATTTAACGTATTATTTTAAACGATTATTATGTTTAAATAATTCTTATAATCAATCGATTATCATTAATACCTCTAGAAGATAATATTCATCATGGCGAAAAATAAGATTAGGGCCAGTCATATTTTAGTGGATAAGTACTCGAAAGCAATTGAAGTCCTAGATCGTTTAGCTGCTGGTGAAGACTTTAAAAAATTAGCTCAAGAATACAGTTTATGCCCTTCCAAGAAACGTGGAGGAGACTTAGGGGAATTTGGAAGAGGACAGATGGTTAAAGAATTTGAGAAGGCTGCATTTGCTTTAAAACCAGGGGAAATAACAAAGGAACCGGTAAAGACCAAGTTTGGTTATCATATAATAATGAGAACTAAATAAAATCATTTTTTTTGTTAAGAAACGCTTTAAAAATCAAAAAAATCTTTTTAATTTATGCTTTAATTTGGAACCCTTTGAAAACTTCCCGTATATCCTTGATTTTCTATTTCCTTCATAAAATTACTTAGTTTGCTATTTCTTTCTTCTTGTTGTTTTAACATGTCGTCAGCCTTTATTAGTTGTGCTTCTCCGTAAACATTTAGTTCCTGTGCAACCTTTTTTGGTTCATTAGTGTGGATATGGATTTTATAAGTCCCATCATGATTAATTATTTCTATTGAGTCTCCATATTCAGTAAGTGTTTCATGAAGTTCTTGAGTAACAACACCATTTATTGGTTTTAATATTATTTCCGTGCAGTATTGGTATTCTAACTTTTCCTTTCTCAAAAACTTATCAGTTACGTTTGAGAAGAGATCCTTAACTTCTTGTTCCATTTCACTGATCTTCACACCAATGGCTTTTAACCATCCTCTTAGCACATACACAAAACCTTGGGCACCGGCATCTACTACCCCTTTTTCTTTTAATAACGGCATTTGTTCAGGAGTTTCTAATGTTGACTTGACTGCAGTTTCGTACATTGATTTGAACAGTGTGTCCCAGTCAGCATTTCCGTTTTGAACTATTTTTTCAGCTGTTGCTGCAGTAGATTTTATTACAGACAGTATTGTTCCTTCACGGGGATTAACAACTGCTTTATACGCTTTATCTGCACCTTTTTTCATTCCTTCAGCCCAGTCTTTTGGAGTTATGACTTGCTTGTTTTCTAAGTGTTTAAAAAGTCCAATTAAGAATTGAGAAAGGATCACTCCAGAATTCCCTTTAGAACCTAAAAACGCTCCTTTGCTAATTGACTTAGCAGCTGCTTTAACAGTTGGAGGAGAAGGGACTTTTTCTAGTTCAGTTACGATCTTATTTATTGTTAGATACATGTTCATTCCTGTATCTCCATCAGGAACAGGAAAAACATTAATCGCATCTAAATAGTCCTTTTTAAATTGAATTTCTTCTTTAGAATAAAGAATCATTTTTTTTAGGACTTCACCGTCAATTCCGGCCGTTATTTCCATGATATCACCAAAATCATAATAAGTTGCGTCTAATGGAAGTATCCAAAAGGGTTATAAATGTTTTATCGAAATTCCCTATTATTTCAACGTAAAACCCAAAAATTCGCGTGAATTAGAAAAAAATGTTAACTAAAAATTAATTATTATTCAAATTATTCAATTAAACCGAGGAATGAATACATGGATAATGAAGAACAAAAACGCCTACGTGTTGCTAGGAGGATAATCAGAGAATTCAGTGAAAAATTTAACAAGAACATTACTTTCGAGCAAGACATTATTGTCTTTCATGATTTAGAGAAAAAAATTCCTATCTCAAAATTAATCGAAGCTAATGAACAATTTCAAGAAGAGCTATTAGAAGATTCTTTGCCTTTAGTTTTATTCCACATGTATGAAGATCTTGTTATTGAGCAAGCTAAGAGATATTTATCTAAAAAAGATAAACTTGCAGAATTTGAGTATAATATTCTAACATATAGGCCATTACCAATAGCAATTGTTGAGGATAAAGAAAATTCTACGATCCAAAAAAAATTCTCTAAAGAATTACCATTTATTATTAAAAAAGAGGGACTTTATTGGGTTTTTGGTGTTCAATGCGGAAATAAAAAAGGAAAAATGCTATTGATAAAAGGACATAAGTTTTTACCAATTAATAAGATAGGAGTTAATCTCCCAAAGAAAGAAGCATATGAAATGTTCTTAGAATCTAACAATAAATGGGAAACAATTATATATGTTGGGGAATTAGGAAAAAAAACTGGACTTTATTATGCTTTTGGTGATCGGATTGCTGACTTCTTAATAACCCAAGAATTGTTTCATAAAATAAGTCAAAAAACGGGGATTACTGAAATTGAGTACTACACAATAGTATCTAGACACTTCATAATTTTTTCAACAACTACTACTAATCCCAATAGATTAAATGAGATCCCTAAAATTCTTCACGATGCTGCCGAAAAAGACAAATATCTAAAACAAATTTTTGCTATTAAAGACGATAACGATTTAATAGGAAAATATCATAAACCCCAGAAGGTAAGTGCTCTCCCAAAAATAGAAACAAAATTAAATCTAAATATTAAAATCGATTTTTCAGCAGGTGATTTACTGGCAATTCTTTAAGATAACAAAAGCTGTTTCAATTTTGCGTTTAATATCGGCAGAAAGTCCCTTTATTTTTTCTGGAAACGGGAATCTTGAAGGGTAGATTCGAGACAAACTGTACTGTAAGACTATGGCGTGGGTCCTATAAGATTTATTCTATTCTCTGTGTTACAAGAAGATTATATCTAAGCAACTATTATCAATGAATAAAAAGCTCCTTGCATAAAAAAGGCGTAGTTCAAATAAATTTTAGTATTCTTATAACAATTTTAAATTGACGATGTTGCTCTCGATGACGATATCGCCTAACTGATCAAGTGATGAATGCAGCGGACCCTGAGAGAGCAACACTCTTGGCATTATGTAACAGAATTCCGTTTTCAGAAGAACTAATATGTATTATATGGGGAATTGCTGTGTGAATTATCCCTTGTTTTTGTAAGGGGCTTCCTGCTTCATCGAGAAAACTTGTCCCAAAACCCCTTCCTTTATTTATTGTAAGAAATGGTTTTGAGTATTTTTTTAGTATCCTCTCCGCAGTCGCTACGGGGCGGGACGCCCCTGTCTTGATTTTGAGGATGTTTAGGGAAGCGTTGTAGTCTCTGTCTGCTTTGCTTCCCAGCCATATTCAGGGCAAACAAACACTCTGTCGCCCAGTTTTGGCTCGGTAGTTATCTCTCCGCACACGGCACACTTCTTGGAAGTGTATTGGGGAGAAATTTTTGTTAGTGTCTTACCAGCCCAGCGTCTTCCACCTTGTAAGACCGCATTCCTATGAATTCTCCCCATGAAGCGTCTAAGATGTGGCGGTGCAGGGTTTTGTTCTTTTCTTTACTGACCAGTCCCTTGATGTTCAAATTCTCTACATAAATCATGTCATATTGTAGTTATCTGCGTAATACCTTGACAGTTTGTGTAGGAAGTCTTTATACTGGTTGTTTAGTTTCTCGTATTTCCTAGCCAGTTTCTTCCAGTTTTTCTTCTACGGACTTGTTGGGGTAGATTTGAACTTGTAGCTCAGCATCAATTAGTATCGCTCTTTTCTTCTCTTCTTTTTTTCCCTGTTTTTCCTTGTTTAATAGTTGTTTTCATGGGCAATAACGTTTTCTTAGTGTATAGGCATCGTAGTGTTGTTGTGGTGGCATGAAGGAGTGAAAGAGTGTGTCGGTTTTAATTTCATCCCCTCCCTTTCGTAAGGGGGCTTCACGCCGACAGAGTTAAAGAATAAGCCTTAAAGTCTTTGTTTAATTAAATAAATTCTTTAATTTTACTCTTCATTTTTTGATTGTGTTAGAATTAATTATTGATTGGCTAGTCCAAATAATTATTGAATATGGGATTTTTGGTCTTTTCATAGCGATGATTTTGCAATCATTAATTTCACCCATCCCATCTGAATTAATGATGGCAATAGGAGGGGCAACAATGGTCGCTATTTATGGAAAGTATTGGGGTGCTTTTATTGCATTTATCACTATCTTATCAGGATCTCTTATAGGTGCAGTGCTTTGTTATTATATTGCATTTAAAGGAGAACAAGTGATTCATGATAAAGTTCCTCAAGAACAAATGAAAATAATTGAAGAATTTATGAACAAACATGCCTTTGAGACAATTATTATTGCTCGTTTTCTTCCGTTTATGCCATTTGATGCGGTTTCTTATGTAGCTGGATTTTTGAGAACACCCCTGAAAAGTTTTTTAATTGCTACATTTATTGGACTTGTTCCAAGAATCCTTTTTTATGTATTAATTGGGGCAGGATTTACTGTGATCTCAGAGAAAAGCCTAAATCTGGCATTGGTTTATGCTTTATTAATTACACTAATGCTATTAGGATTGTTCTATCTAACAAAAAGATGGTTTTCAAAAAAGATTGAAGAAGATAAACAAAAAGAAGAAAATTTGGATTTATAAAAAGAAAAATTTTGGAAAAGATAAAATTAAGAATCTTTTCTACTATGTCTTCCTCTTAGCTCTATTTTTTCCACCCTTTTAAGAACTGTTTTTGCTTGAGCAGAAAACGTTTTTCTATAGCCATTAACAAATGCATTCCATGCTTGTTTCCAATAATTTGAATGAGTACTTTCAAGTGTTCTTTTTAAAACCATAAGGTCTGTCGCTTTATCTTCTATGTTCTTTGAAAATTTTCCTAAACCAAAATCAATGAAAAACAATTGATTACTACTATTTTCTACGAGCACATTTGAAGTGGTAAGATCACCATGAATAATTCCTGCATGGTGGAGTTTAGAAACTTCTTCGCCAAAAACTTCAAAATATCTTTCATAATTCGAGGGATGTTTACTGAAGACCTCTTTTATTGGATAACCCTCAATATAGGTCATCGTAATAGACATGTTATATACGTCTAAATCGAGAATAACTGGAGTATTAACCCCTGCTAGACGAGCAGACACAATTATTTTAGCTTCCTGTAACGTCCTTTTTTTCCGTAATTTTATATCAAGTATTTTTACACGGTAAGGTTTTGTTATTCTTATCTTAGTTACACATTCACGGCTCAGATAAGTGGTTTTAATGACGACTCCTTCCGCACATAAATCAATGATGTATTCTGATTTTATGAAGGAGGGAAAACTAACTTTTTTCATGATAGAATCCATACTGTGGACTGGCATGTCTAAACTAGCTCAGATATAGATCTTATTTTAAACGAATCTATGAAACAGATCACATGCCGAAAAAAAAAGTGGTTATATTTCGGTTTAATTCTTATGATAAATTTCAGCTTACAAGTGCTAGTTTTTTGGTATGTGGCAAAGAAAAACACGAGACGGTTATTGAATTCCCCAAAAATTATCCTAAAATAAGAATTTTAACAAATACCACCGCCGAAGAAGAACTATCTAAACTTAATGAATTCTTGGAAAAACATTTTGTTGATTGGAAAGACTTTGTGCTTGTGTTAAATATGCAAGGATCAATTGAAGAATTAGAAAAAGAGTTATTGCACTTAACTAAAAAACAAACTAAACGTAAGGTCTCTAATCTAAAAACTCCATTACTTCAAGTAGCTTTAGATCTTCTTTCTGCAGAGAAAGCTTATGAAATCGCTTCTTCGATTCCTCCCTCAGATCAAGTGCTTGTTGAGGCTGGCACACCGTTAATAAAAGCAGAGGGTATTAGAGTCATTAATATCATTAAAGATGCACGGCCAAATAGTTTTACGGTAGCAGATTTAAAGACATTAGACACAGGTGCACTAGAAGTTAGTTTAGCTGAGAATGCAGGCGCTGAAATTGTTTCTGTAAGTGGTCTTGCAAATATTTCCACTTTAAACGATGCAATTAGAACTGCAAGAAAACTAGGCATCTGGATATATATTGATATGATGAATGTTAAAGATCCTTTAGAATTGCTTTCCCAGCTAGAAGAAGCACCAGATGTTGTTCTATTACATCGAGGCATAGATATGGAGTTCAGTGGTGAAGAGCATAGATGGGACATAATAAAAGAGATAAAAGCCAAGAGTCCAAGTATCAAAATTGCGGTTGCAGGAGGTATTAATTTGGACACTGCTAAAAGTGCATTAGATATTGGCGCTGACATAATTATTGTTGGGAGAGCAATTACAGCTTCTGAAAATGTTGAAAAAAGTGTTAAACAATTTTTAAACATCATTAATTCTTAATTTCTATTGGAAATTATTTCCTTGGATTTTTAATGCTTTAAATAATTTTAAGTAAAAAATTTTGTTTTCTTAGCTTTTTTTCTAGATAAAAACTCAAAAAAGAATTAGAGGAGGTTAGTACAGAGCCCTATGTCTGAGACCATAAAAAATGTGAAAAATGATGATGAAAAAGACCCGTTATTTGTAGCTAGAAAGTCCCTGAAAATATTAACGGATTCAGTTGGTCTTTTAAAACAACATATCTTGGGGCTTGACACTAGTGGGTATCTACGAACAGTAAAAATGCTTAATAATGCGTTATTTACTCAGAATACGATTCATCTGATGGGAATGGGACGTTCTAGACTAGTTGCAGAACTATTTGCCGAATTTTTATTAGATGAGAATCTCTCATCTTCGGTCATTGGTTCCACCTATGCTAAACCAGTACGTCATGGAGACGTTGTTATTGGTATTTCAGGCTCCGGAGAAACACGTAGTACCGTAGATAACGTTAGGGCAACTACGTTTAGAGAGGTATTTATTATTGGGATTACTGCCCGAGGAAGATCACAACTTGCACGTTTCGCAGATCAAGCACTGGTTTTTGAATGGGCCGCTAGTGAAAGAGTACAATCAAACTATATTGTTAACCAGTTAACCGGAAGAAAGTCCCCCTTAACGCCAATGGGAACTCTGTTTGAATTTGCTACTTTAATATTTGCTATAACCTCTACAAAAGGATTATATGATCCAGAAAAACCAAAAACAATTTTCAAAGAAATTACTAGATATACAATCGAAGTAATGAATAAGGTAAGAAAAGGATTAGAACCAGGAGGGTATTTGTATGAACCCGCGAAACTATTTTTAGAGATCTTAGAAAAAGACTTGAAATACGATAATCAAGTGTTTTGGTTAGGTTCAGAACTTTCAGAATACATCGCAACTATGAGTGGAATGAGAGCAAGACATGCCGGAATAAGAATTAGGGCACGTACATCATGGCGTTTCAAAAAGGCGTATGATCACTTTTTGCTTATTGCATTCGACACTAATAAAGATCCAACAGCCAGATGGTTGGCAAAAGAAGCAAAGGAGAATAAATTAAGAACAAATGTATTAACTACTAATTACTTAGACCCATTAGAGAATATTGAAGATGAGATGGTAATCGACTTAAAAATTCCTGAGCCAAAAAAACACTTTATTCGGGAAGAAGCTCCCTACCACAGAAAACTTGATGACTTAATATTTCAGTTTGTAGCAGCAAACTTTTTAGACAGTTTGATAGCTCAACTTGCTTATGACATGGGTATTCAAGAAAAAGAAATGAAGGAGAAACATGCAAATGTTGAATAAAACAAAAAATGAAGTTCATCCAAACTTATTTTAATAAAGAATAATCATATTGGTTGAGTTTTATTAAATAATAGGCCATATCTGTTGGGATGTTCCTTTATATCTTGGAGTATTTCTTCAAAAACGGTATGATAGTTAAACTCTGGTTTATACCCCAATTTCTCTATTTTCTCCGTATCATAAATCCTGTCGGTAGAAAGAGTCTTAACTCGATATGTTGATATTCCTAAGGAGGGATCTTTTCCAACCATCTTTTTATATGTCTGTATGATTACTCCGGCAATATATGCTAACCAGTATGGATATTTCTTTGAGGGAAATTTTACTTTAAAATAATCTGCGAATGGTTTGAAAAACTCATAAAATGTTTTTGTGAAACTAACTACGTTGAAATCTTCTGGTTTTTGGCTATCACGATCAATTACAACCAATGTTGCTTTTGCTAAATCTTTAGAATGTACAAAAGACATTAAATTATTTCCATTCCCAATCATAGGAAGATCCTCTCTTAACAACCTCCCAATAAATTGAGGAGCAAAATTACGATCATCTCTCCCTACTATATAGCAAGGCCTCAGAATAGATAATTTAGGGACCTTTTCTTTTTTGACAACTGACTCATATAACGCTAATAATTTTGTTTCAGCCTCTAACTTCGTTTTTGCATAGAAATATCTGGGTTTTTTTGGATGATCTTCCCTTATTGGTTTGTTTTTAAAAGGATAATCATAAATCGATACGGAGCTAAGAAAGACAAAATCTTTTACTCCTGCATCTATCGCCCAAGAATAAAGTTTCAGAGTCGCATCAACATTGATTTTTCTCATAATTTCTTTTTCTTCTCTTGTCTTACCTAACACGTAAGCAGCAGTGTGATATACCATGTTTGCTTCTGTAAAAGGAATTTTTTGTTCTTGTTTTATGAACGCTAGAAGGTCTAGATCATAAACAACAATATTGTTTTCCTTAAAAAAAGGGTCTTTAGTTGCATTCCTTGAAAAACCAGTTACTTCATATCCTTTTTTGAGAAAATATTTTGCAGCATTTTTACCGGCATTTCCAGTAATACCAGTGATCAATATAGACTTTTTTTTCACGCGTACTTAGAACTAAATAAGAGAGAAAAAAGTTTGTGTTTAATACGTTTTTTTAGTAAGCACTGGTTATGTATGAACCCAATGAAAGTTTTTCGTAGAGTTCTATATACATACTTACTAGTGCACTATGTGCAACTTCGCTTTGGAACTTCTTCCTTACATCATCTTCTGTAGTAATAAAAAGTCGGATAAACCATCTTATAATTTTCAGTATCCCTAAGGGTATAATAAATATAAATGCAAGAACTAGTTTAATTCCAACCCATATAGAATGTGAGACTCTCCATCTCAAACTTTTTTTCTTTTCTTCGTTTATCACTTGTTCTTTTTCGTTATTATCTTCTTTTTTCCAGAACACGAATTTATCAGGTAGCTCATTAAAAATATTTTCCAATTGGGTTGATATTTCACGGTATCTTATTGCCATCCATTTTTTGGGGGTATTATTTTTAATGTGAAATATAGTGATTTTACTCATTTTATTCAAATGTGAAAACCATGATCTTATTGATAAGATTAATACCCATGGCATAGCGAATATAGATATAAAAAAGTGTTTAATCCTTTTAGCAATTCTTTTGGTTATAGGCTGAGGGGGTTGATAATGATCTAATAAGAATCTTATAGCACCAATGGCTAACCCAATTGCTACTTGATTCATTTCTACATCTTCAAACATTTCATGGTACTCTTGTTCTTTTTCAATTATTCCTTTGGCAGCACCACTTATTAGAATAGACTGAACAAAGTCAGAATCAACTTGACCATACTCTAATTTGAAACTTAATAATCTTAAAAGAGTCTCAGCATCTCTTATTGATAAACCCATTTTTTTAGCAAATTGTTTTAATGCTCTTTTACGCTTCCAAGGCAATAATGAAAATTCTTGTTCAAAATAGATCATAGCAAATTCTCGAGCAATTTCAGTTTTTAATTGCTCATAATTAAGAGATTTAAGCTCAATTTCTGCTTTTTGTAATAATTCTTCAAGTAACTGACGAGTTGTTTCTGGGATATCCGCGTCGTCTTGCCCTAAAAGTGATTTTAATGAATGTTCAACCTTGTTAAGTTTGGTTGATAATTCTTCCTTGAATTCTTCGAGAGTTTCATTATCTACTGGCGGTGTATCTAAAATTATAAAAGAGCTTTTTGCAACCATAAATGGAACGCCAAAAATATTTTCCAATTTTTTATACATCGATGCTCCTCGGTAAGCTCCATGCTTCAAGCATAAAATTTTTGATTGCTTGGATAATTCATATATTGGTCCAAAAAATCCTGCCAAGGTCGCGATAAGTACTGTTGCACTAGATGCAAATAACGCGATTAATATTGGACTTATATTATGTTGAACTAACCATCGAGCAACACCTAAACCACCTAATACTGCAAATGACAATGCATAATCTACTGACTGCCCGATGGCTTTTCTTATTGCATATCCTTTAGCAATTTCTTCTACTTGACCAGTAACACTTTGTAAATTTTCAATTGCTTCTTCCAATTCCTTTTTAACTGGCGGTGTTAACATCTGTGAGCCATACAATAAAAATGTTCTTTGAACATCGATAATAGGTATTAATTCCTGTAATTTTCTGGGAATAAAAAAATCAATCAACCAAACTAACAATTTAGATATTGAAGCAACGATTACCAATATGAAGGCAATGCTTTTAGCTAAGAATCTTCGAAAAGCCACAAAGTAAAATTGTTTTTTCAAGAATTTAAATGATCCTAATAGAAAAAAGAAAAGAAAAAAAGAAAAAAGTTTATTTTAAAAGCACATTATGGCTCAACTTCTACTTTTTGAGCAATCTTGATAATTATTTCGTTAACTACTGCTTTGCATACCTTTCTTACACCATGTTCTCCTGGCTCATATCTGCAAGTAATTAGTTTTGCTTTCTCTAGATGTTTCACTTGTGCACTAACGTTTGCTTCTGTTTGTTGCATTGCGGTAGCGAGTCTGGAGATATCATATTCTTTTTCGGTTAATAGCTTGAGAATCGCCCACCGAGTCTCACTTGCGAGGGCTTTTGCTACGTTTACGATTGCTTTCTCATCATCTTTAAGAATAAGCGTTTCACTTGGCATAATAAACTCCATTATAAAAAAACAACAGTCTACTTATAAGAATTTATGTTGGGTTGTGTTTATATGTGGTTAGAGTTAAGATTAAAAATAACCTAATTAATTAAGAAAACAGTTTAATTTCTAATATTTTGAAATTTAACAAAACTAGTTTTAAGTTATGAGTGTTAGGAACGCCATTGTTTTTAAATTTAATCCTCTAAATTTGATTAATTTGATAATAATAATTATTGATCTATTAATAA
>JAMOVR010000122.1 GCA_027061945.1 Candidatus Heimdallarchaeota archaeon | reverse complement strand
CAACGATTTCTTCACTAAATGCTCTTAACAGGTTTAATGGTTCGGGAGTATTATTCATAATTGGTCCTAGTTCTAGATTCGATCCTTCGGAGACTTTTTCACTGATTTTCTACATGATGAGAGGAGGAAGTGTAATAATCGTTGATGACTACGGCTCTGCAAACCAGATTCTTGAACCAATATTTACCGCACTTGAAAACTTAGATGACACTTTAGAAAAAATAAATGAACAATTTGGAACAAACATACCAACAGTCAGTAGTCTTTTTAGTGAGATGACAGGTGGACTTGAAAACACTACTAGTACAGGTGGGAGTGCAGAAGAAGTATTTGGAACTACTGTACTATTATCAATCATTTCTAAATTGAAGCGATTTGGTTTCAATGGCAGTGTCTTAATGGATGTTGGTAGTTATACCGAAAGCCCTGTCAATCCATTAATCGTCGACATAGATCATACAGATATACCCGGATATACTTTTACCAAAGATGTCTATAAAGTCCAATTAGAATTTGCAAGCATTATTACTTTCCAGGCAGAATTAGACTTCCAAAATGGAACAAAAAGAAAACAATGGTTCCCTCTACAAAAAATTACTCTTGACCAAGTGCTTGGAGGATTAATTGATGGCGTACCAACTAACTATTCTATATCTCTCCCATTTTTCCCATTATATACTAGTAAAAATACGTGGATAGAAACTGATCATAAAGCCGCTCTAGAAGGTACTGCAAGACCTGACCTTTCCGAATGGGGTAATACACAGTTCTCAGTTGCATTGACAATGCCTTTAATTCCAGGTGGAGGCAAGATGGTATTTATTGCCGATCCTTCTATATTCATCAATAAATGGACTCAGAAAGTTACTGAAAATGATAATTTAATATTGGCTATGAATTTAATTGACATGGCGGTTTACAACCAGAACATCACAGGTCCTATTCCCGTGATATTTGATTTATCTCATGTTTATCAACCAATCAATAGCCCGATATTATATTCAGCGGCGTACATGAGAATAATTGCACAATTAAGTATGTTCCCGGTACTCGCACCGTTTGCACCACTTATTGGTAAAGCTTTCGGGAAATATGTTATTCCTGAGAAAAAAACCAAGAAAGGACTACTTCGTACTAAATATCGCGCTGAAAAAGGGGTCTCCAAATTTGAACGGAGATTAAGAACAATAAAAGAGACTGGTGCTTTCGGAGAAGCAATTCGGCTTCTATATCGAAAATTGTTACGCCTATTAAACAATGATGTGAGATTTGAAGAAGTACCTACTCCTAGGACAATTGCAGAATTCTATGCTACAAACTTCCCTGCATTATTTAACAAAAGAGAACTTTATAGTAAATTGAAGAGAATACAAACAATTTATCATAATCCATATCAGAGAATTCGTCCATTACTAGCTAAAAACTATATGGCCTTATTAAAAAGAATGATTGATCTACTTATCCAAGACTAAAAAATTGAAAACACAATGAATTTCTACTACTCCTCTCCTCAATATCATGTTCATTATTAATGAACTCCTCTCCGCCTCAATAAAAAATAAAAAAATTAAAAGAGTGGATAGAAATGGCAGAAAGTAAAGCAAATAGATTAAATGAAGAAGTAAAAACTGAAGGAGCAACATTAACTCCAAAAGATATTCGTGCAATTTGGAGAGAGGTCTATAGAGAGATCCGGAAAGTTATGGTAGGAAAAGTTGATGCTGTAGAAGATCTTATGATCGCACTATTAGGTAAAGGGCACGTACTTATGGAAGGTGTTCCTGGAATTGCTAAAACTCATCTTAGTAATTCTTTTGCTACTGCAATTGGATGTACCTTCAAAAGAGCACAATTTACTCCTGATCTTTTGCCATCAGATATTCTGGGGACAAACATATATGATCCCAAATCTGGAACCTTCAAAATGAGAAGAGGACCAATTTTCACCAATATCCTACTTGCAGACGAAATAAATCGTTCTCCTCCAAAAACACAGTCTGCATTACTTGAAGCAATGGCAGAAAGACAAGTTTCTATTGAGGGGACAACTTACAAATTAGATCCACCCTTTATGGTAATTGCAACTCAGAACCCAGTCGAACAAGAAGGAACATACCCACTTCCAGAAGCTCAAATGGATCGTTTCATGTTTAAGTTAATTTTAGATCTTCCCACACCCGAAGAAGAATTAGAAATTATAAAATTAAAACATGAGGGCGTTTATTTAAGAGTTGAAAAGAAGGTTGATCCTATTACTGTAGTAAAAATGCAGCAAGTAGTTCAAGATCAGGTCTATATTAGCGAAGAAGTAATGTCTTATATCAGGGACGTGGTAGTCAGAACCAGAACTGATCCCCGTGTAATTTTGGGTGGTAGCCCCCGTGCTAGTATTGCATTGTTAAATGCTTCAAAAGCTTGGGCTGCTATGAATGGAAGGTCATATGTAATTCCAGATGATGTTAAAAGAGTCATGAAATGGGGCGTTGGACACCGTTTGCAACTTGCTGCAGAAGCAGAACTAGAAGGAACAACTGGATATGTTGTCATGGATGACATTGAAGCAACAACACCAGTGCCTGTTTGAAGGAATTATTGTTATAATAGGTTAGGAGAGAAAAAGAATGATCTTCACCAGACGAGGCGGATACGTAATATATTACGGTATCCTTATGATTGCCTTTGCTATAGGGATCGCCGGTTACATTGCTATCGGCATATTTACTCAGCCCATACTGAATCCGATTTTTGGAGCAGATCCGCAAGGAGTAATTAATTATTCTTGGTTTTATCCAAATAAAGGAAATACAGGTCAGTATACTACCGGCGACTTCTTTTTCGTATTAAGCGGGTGGTTCATAGAATTTATTGGTCGTTTTTT
>JAMOVR010000121.1 GCA_027061945.1 Candidatus Heimdallarchaeota archaeon | reverse complement strand
TTGGCCGTATATTGCTGCATCAAGTAAGTGTTTAACAGTAACCTCAAAAGCAGCTCTAGCAAACACACTAGATTTCTCACCAGAAATTCCATGTCTACCAATCTGATGAATTTCTCCACTGTAAGTCATTAAATCTGCAACAAGTGTGATGTGACGGGTGTCTACGTCAAGACCTTGGTCGTCTAGTACTTTTTTTGCTTCTTTAATAATGGCAGTCCTAGCAGCTTCAATACCCAATGTTTCTGCGATTTCATGTATGTGGTTAGTTGTAGTTCTTGTAGCATCAACTCCCGGGATTCTTAGAGCTCCAGTAAAATTGCTTCCTTCACATCGAATGTAGTACTCCCAGTCATCATCCCCAGGTCCGTACTTATTGACCTTAATCATTGCACGGGTAATTCCCTTTAGACCCTTCAGAGGAATCTCTTTTACTTTTTCAGATAATCGTTGTAAGTCTTGCAGAACAGGTTCTTCTTTTTCAGATTGTACATATACATTATATCCTTCTGCGAAGACTTTTTGCCTTCTTCTATATTGCAATTTTTGAACTACGTCATCCACAGTTAAGCCTTTGTCCTCCATCAATTCAGGATCAAGGACGATTCTTACCCGATTTTCAAATAATTCAATATCTACGCTTTTTGCGACATTAATTACTTTTGTAAGTTCTAATTGTCTGGCTACGGCTTTGGCTTTTTCTTGGTCTTGTCTTAAATTCTTTTCTAAATATACCCACATCGCAGGGGTATTAGGATTCCTTCTAGCGTCTACAATTTCAATTAGACGAGGAAGACCCAAAGTAACATTGAATTCTGCTACTCCTGCATAGTGGTACGTTTGAAGTGTATTGTGGGTGACTAATCCTTCAGCGGTCACAAATGTTTCTAGACCTGGCACTGAGAAATCGTATACAAATGGTGTGGGTGAAGAAACTTTTTCTAGTTTAATTATTTCATCCCATAAAACATCACTGTTATAGGCTTGTTCCAGGATTTTGATTTCACCTGAAATATCAATGCCTCTTTCATTAGCTTTTCTCTTAAATAACTGGATGTAGTTTCCAAGTGCTTCCCGGCTGATTAACTGTTTATTTGAGAAATTATTGTCTAATTCTGAAGGAACATTCAATACTTTCTGTAATTCCTCTATAATATTACCAATTCCAGGGATCATGTCGTTTAAGTCGTAAGTTTGTTCTTCTTTTTCTTTTCTAATGTCTACTAATTCCTTTAAGACATTAAGTCTATAGGGAATATCGGAACCGATAAGTTCTAGAAATCTTGGAGCGTATTTAGCAGGAATTAGCAATTGATGCTGTTTTTCATCGGATTTCTTAGCGAAGATACCTAATCTAGCGAGTAATAATGCAATTATATCTCGGAGTGACTTTGAATGTGCAGAGGCCAGTATTATTCCCTTTTGAATATTAATGATGTTATCGTCTCCGTCAAAATATCCCCTCAATAGACTTGATATGAATTCACTTGAAGTATTTAATACCCATCCAGGGACAACTTTGTTTTCCTCATTTTCTCCACACATTAATTTAGATAGTGTTGCGAGGATTGGAGAATGAATATACAACGTAGTAGCTTGGCCGTATTCACCTTGTTTTTCTTTTAAGTGATACCGTGCACCAAATAATTCTGCAAAATGGACTGCTTTTTGCAAGTACTCTTCGTTATTGCTTGTGATAGCAATGAAATTAGCAGTAACTGAACCTTCTGCCAAGAATGCTCCTATGAACCATCCAAATTCAGGAGTTAAAGGAATTTTTTCTGGTATTTTTGTAAGTGTTTTACTTAGTTTAGATGAGTTATATTCTTGACCCAATTCACTACTTCTAGAATGAGCGATTTGTAATTCCAAAGTAGCCAATACATTGTTTTTTTCTAAATACGAGTAGACAGATAAGTGAGTAAGTGGCTTTTCAACAGGGATAGAAGTTACTAATGGTATTCGATCTCCTAAGACCAGATCTTTTCCTTTGATAGGAACTATTTGATTATTTCTTCGCACTACAAAGGAATGAGAAAAAGTCGCAGTAATTTTTCTTCCGCTTCTAGTTGTTATTCTAAGTAAATCCCCATTTGGAGGATGTCTACTGACTTCCACTAACTTTTGCCATTTGATTTTTTCATCGCTTCCAAGCCCTAAAACAAATATATCTACGCTTTCAGGTATTCCTAATAACGCTGTTCCATCTGTGTCATGATATGACATCCCGTACCTTTCAAACAAGTTCTCAATAAATTCACCAATTGGAACGATCTTAGAAGTCTTACCTTCCCTAACAATTACTAACTCATCTCCAGGGAGACTCATTTGCGTTCCTGGTTCACCAATACTTTGAGCTGCAATTGTTCCTACCGCAGAACCTGGATCTACCTGTGAGAAATGATAAGCCTTAATGGTTTCCTGTAATATTTTTTCAAAAGATTTTTTAGTTAACTGAGGTTTTCCTTCTTTTTCAGCAATTTGAATATAGTTTACAAGCTTTTCTTCTAATTCATTAAGGATTTTTAGGGGGAGGATCCTTTTTTCTCTTGCTTTTTCCATGTATTTCCTTAATTGTTGTTCGGAGAGTGTTTCCATTTTCTTTTCCTCCTCATTTTTTTAGGAAGTGGCCTCTTCCTCTTCAGACATTACACGGTCAATAATAGTGTCTATATTAACTGCTTTTCCGTGATCACTTTTAGCAGGGTCTACATTATCGTCTCCAAATTTGAACTGGATTATGTGTCCATCTGCATTTCTGACGGTACCATCATATCTAGCAGAAAGGTCTTGTAATGCGTTAATAAGCCTTCGTTGCATGTAACCAGAAGTACTTGTTCTAACTGCAGTATCAACCAGACCTTCTCTTCCTCCTGCAGCATGGAAGAAATATTCTATTGGTGTTAATCCTGTTCTAAAGGAGTTATCAACAAATCCTCTGCTTTCAGGACTAAGATCTCCTTTTTTGAAGTGAGGTAATGTTCGTTTCTTGTATCCTCTGTGGATACGCTGCCCACGGACGGACTGCTGTCCGACACATGCTGCCATTTGCCCTACATTAAGCATGTTTCCACGAGCTCCAGTCTTCGCCATAATGACAATTTCGTTGCCCATACCTAAATATTCTGCAGCAATTTCTCCTGCTTCATTACGGGCTTCAGCAAGTTCTTTCATTATATGACTTTCTAAGGTCTCTTCAACAGTCCTACCAGGAAGTCTTTCAAGTTCTCCTCTTCTGAAAGCTTCAATGTACTCATGAACTTTTTCTTTATGTTTACGAATCACTTCCCTAATTCTTTCTCTTGCTTCTTTGGGTAGATCTACACCATCTAAGCCAATTGAAAATCCTCTTTTAGTAATATTCTCAATTAACATTTTGGTAACGCTATCAAGGAATTGCCTCGTCTTTGAAGGGCCATACTCTTTTAGAATATGATGCAAGACACTTTCTGGAACTTCTGCACCAAATGCTTGTTTGTCAATTGAACCTTGAATTAATCTTCCTTTTCTAATGACTACTTTCTCACCTAGCTTATTTTTCATGGTGAAGTTCATCTTTTTAGGCAGAACTTGGCTGAATAATAATTTTCCAGACCAGAGGGGATTACCATTTTTATCTATATGATCTGGTTCAGGCAACTTATGAATACCTGCGGCGATTAATAACTGGCTAGCTTCTTCTTTAGTATAATAAGATCCATCCTTGGTTAAGAAGTATGCTGAAGTAATGAAGTCTTGAATTGCGCCAATAATAGGACCACCATATCTTGGTGTACTAATTTGCTCTTGGACAGTCATTAATATGTGTGCTTCAGCTCTAGCTTCTTCAGTCTGAGGAACATGAAGGTTCATTTCATCTCCATCAAAGTCTGCATTATATGGCCTACATACACAAAGATTTAGCCGGAATGTTTTCCCAGGCATTATTCTTACTCTATGCGCCATAATACTCATTCTGTGGAGAGAAGGTTGCCGGTTGAATAATACAATATCCCCATCTTTAAGGTGCCTTTCTATTATGAAACCAGGTTTAATCATGTCTGCTGATGCCGCTCGGTCCTTTCGATAACGCAGATCTATTCTTCTCCCATCGTCTCTAATTATATAATTTGCACCTTGAATACTATCTGGGCCCTTAATTACGAGTTCCTTCATTTCTTCTATATTAAATTCAGTTACTCTTTCTGGAACAGTAAGTATTCTAGCAATTGCTTCTGGAACACCAACTTCATTAATACTTATTAACGGATCTGGGCTGATAACAGTTCTTGCAGAAAAGTCTACACGTTTACCAGAAAGATTTGAACGGAAACGCCCTTCTTTTCCTTTTAGACGCTGTGCTAATGTTCTTAATGCTCTTCCACTTCTGTGGCGAGCAGGAGGTATTCCTGAAACTTCGTTATCGAAATATGTTGTTACATGGTACTGTAGAAGCTCCCATAAATCTTCAACAATGAGTTGTGGTGCACCAGCTTCCCTGTTTTCATATAATCTTTGATTAATTCTTATGATATCTACTAGTTTATGTGTCAAGTCATCTTCTGAACGTATACCAGAGTCAAGGGTAATACTTGGCCTTACTGCAACAGGAGGTACTGGTAGGACAGTTAGTATCATCCATTCTGGTCTTGCACTTTCAGGGTTCAGACCTAAAACTGGTAGATCTTCATCTTTAATTCTCTTGAAACGATTTTGAATGTCAAGTGGGGTTAACTTGTTTTGATATTTTTGACCATTCTCAAGAATGATTTCTTCATAGTACGAAGTAGGCTTATCTAATTTTACTTTATGTTGTTGAGCTCCACAATGAGGACATATCTTGTCTTTGTTTTTGGCAGCTCTTTTTAGTGCATCATCTACAAGAGCCTCATCTATGTCTTCCCATTCCTTCATATGTTTTAGCTGTCTATCACGATAAATTTCGATTTCATCTTCAGGTAATAGAATACTTCCACATTCATGGCATGTAGCTTGAAGTATCTTGTAAATTACTTTGTTATATCCCACATGTACTACCGGACGGGCTAATTCGATATGCCCAAAGTGACCTGGGCAATCTCCTAATCTGTTGCCACATGTTTTACATCTTTGCCCAGGATCTATTGTTCCTAGTTTTGGATCCATTAAGCCGTTTGGAACTGGGGTCCCATCTTCAGAGAGTGTATCAGGAATAACAATCTGAACAACACTCATTTTTCTAATAATTTCTGGTGATAATAAACCAAACTTGATCGAGCCTATTCTTTTTGGTAATTGCTGAGACATGTAATTCTTCACGCTCGCTTATATTTTCTACCCGGATTCATAACAGAACTTATTTTGTACATAAGAAAGCCACAGCTGGGTAAGTACTAACTAATGTAACACCCCAACGATAGCTATTTATGAATTTCCGTATTTGTTTTTTTTTCTTTATTTTAAACTTTTTGGAGGATATAATTATTCGCTCAAAAAAACTAGCTTTTTCGTTAATCTTTGAATAATTTTATTTTAATGGCTAATAGTTAAGTGTATCGCTTCTAATCGAGCTTTTACAAATAATTGATCTCTAACCTTTTCTACATCTAAGGGATATATTGTTTTTCTACCGTCTTTATTAGCGAATTCTGCTGCTTGTTGACTAATTCTTTTGACAAGACCAATTAAAAACTTTTCAAACATTTGTGGTGCATCTTTAGAATATAGAACTCTACCATACGTCAATAATCTTTTAACGGGAGATAATGGAAATATTTTGTTTCCATTTTGATTTATCGGTATTTCTAATTCTTTAGCAAGATTCTGGATTAATACTGGCCTAACTAAGTCATCAGCAAATTCATCAACTAACGCCATTTCTCTTAGCCGAGGACAAACTATTTCTTCAGTATAATCTAAAACTAAATCAATTACTTCTTTTACAGTGCCTTTTTTTATTCGATAACCGGTAGTTTCCTTAATGATTTTATAGAAGGGCGCTTTTGCAAATTTAACACTTTTTGCAATTAACTCCCTTTGTTCTTTATCTTTTAGTTTTGCTTCTTCTAGTGGAGAGGAATAAGGACATTCAGTACCCATTCCACAATAAGGACAATGGTTTTTATATTCATCAGTAAAATAAGGGATTCCTATTTTTTCAAGAGCTTCCTTAAAATCTTTAAACTGCGCAACATTGCCAGAAAACGTAGTGTTTCTCACTTTTTGTTCATATCTTGCTCTAAAAAGTTCTCCTGCTACAAAAATTCTATGATGTAAGTCTTTAATGTCTTTTTTAGAGTTAACTACAAAAACAAGTATTGCGTTACCAATTCTTTTAGCAACAATTTTCATGTCTTCTAAAACAATTTCTTCAATAGGACTTCCAAGCTCAGTAGAAAAAAGGAATAATGCTCCTAGGAAACCACTAAAAAGTTCTGGTGACTTATCAATAATATCAAATTTTTCATCTGGATTAAAACTAGTAGAGAAAAGACTAAGGCCCGTATCAGAGACAACGAACACATGATCAATAACGATTGAAGGTGAGGGGTGTTTTTTTTTGCGACTCATTTGGATTTAGCTCCTTTTTAAGAGGTTGGGAACCCAGATAGGAATTAAAGAGGATTGATTGTCACGTTTTCATATTTTTCTAATAAATTATCTTTTTTTTATTCAATAAGTGTTATGCTGTGTCTGATTTTATTAACTCCCACTTGTTTTTGTAAGGGCTTCATGCTTCGTCAAGAACACTTGTCCTTGAACCAACTTCTTTGTAAGTAAATGGTCTGGCTCGGAGTAGATTTTTCTATGAGAACCACTCCACAGACGATATCAAACTAGCTATCCTAGCCCTGTTTTTAAAATGTCCAAAGAAGCATTATAGTCCTTACTCTCTTCCCAATCATATTTATTGAGTATAATAATGGAGTGTGAATCTCTGTCTAAGTAATAATAATATTTCATGATTACTCCTAATTCATAATAATTATGTAAATATATAATATTATTGGCTCTCATCCTCTCCCCACCTTGCAGAAGGGAATTCTTATCGATAAAATTAAAAGTTCTTGCTCATCTTTTAGCCGTAAAAAAAATTAGAAAAAAGAAAAATAAAAACTTAAAAAAATAACTAAAATTAGTTTTATGTTAATTATATTAAGTTAGTTACTTTCCGTGTTGTTGTTTTCTTCTTCCTCTTCCCAGGGAAGCTCCTCGGGGATTTCTATGAACTTTTTCATTATAGAGTTTTTAAGATCAATAATTGGGTCTAATGTGTATTCTCTTCCATATATGTATTTAATTAATGAATAGAACACAATTGGGAGAAAAGCGATGAGCCAAGCAGTCATTGCAACTGCTCCGGGATGATACATCCCATGATACTCAATAAACTGATTTACTACTCTATTTTGGAAGTCAAAAGAACGTTCAAGGACTAATGATCGGAAAATACCATCCCAGTGCCAGATTAAGGTTCCACCTGCTTTTGCGATGGGTATTGCTACAAACCAACTTAGAACTAAGTTAATGAATGTGATTGCTGTAACATTAGGTCCCTTTGATTTCCGAATTGAATACACAATTGATACCACAATTGTTACTACAATGGGCATCCAGACAGTTAAGATGTAGAACACATTAAACTTGGGATTGCCAAAGAAATAAATCTCGGCACCTGGGACAGGATCCCTGAAGAACATTCCATACAGATTTCCATCAGGGTCATTTATTCTTGCGCCGTTAACTGCCCATCCACCTAAGGGAAGGAAGTATAACAATGGGCCCATGTACATACTGAAGAGAGGAGCAATAAAGAATGCCCATGGATTGTATTGAAGCCAGAATGTAACATTACTATTATTGTTCAGCCCATAGTAAAGATATAATTCAACAATTCTTTCACCATAAGTGAAGATCCCTTTGGGTCCGTCATAAGCGATTCCTATGAGCATTCCACCGAGCATGGTCATGAAGTAATAAGTAGCAAACCATACGAAAGTGGTGCTTGTAAATGCCGATTTTAATTTTGGCACCACTATATTAGAGACCTCTTCGAGGTTAAACTTGCTTGAATCATTTTTGGTTTCACTTGCCATTTTTTTCACCTTTTATTTTACCTACCATTAGCTTTTTGCTTTTTTCTTTGTTTTTGTTTTTGTCGTGTCTTTCTCTAACCCTATAAATTTAAGAACCTCAAAGCCTTCTTCTGGGAAGTGGCATGCAGACCATACTCCGGGACGCACTTCTTTCAATTCTGGTTCTTCTTTGAAACATATGTCTTGTGCTTTATAGCATCTTGGGCTAAAACGACAACCAGGAGGCAAGTTTATTGGGCTTGGAACATCTCCTTGTAGAATAATTCTTGCTTTTTCAATATCAGGATCAGGAATAGGAATCGCAGATAACAATGAAACAGTATATGGGTGTGTTGGATGATTGAATACTTCTTCAGTAGGTCCTATTTCCATTATTTTTCCTAGATACATTATTGCGACCATGTCAGAGATGTGTTTTACTACTGAGAGGTCGTGAGCAATGAATAAGTACGCTAAACCAAATTGCTCTTGCAAGTCTTGTAGCAGATTCAAAATCGAAGCTTGTACACTTACATCCAAAGCACTTACAGGCTCATCTAAGATAATCAAATCGGGCTGTAGAATAAGAGCCCTTGCGATACCAATACGTTGTCTCTGACCACCACTAAATTCGTGTGGATATCTTAAAGCATGATAAGCCTCTAAACCTACTGTTCTAAGGAGCTCAATAACCATTTTTCTTTTTTCTTCTCTTGAAAGATCTTTTCGGTGTATATCTAATGGTTCCTTGATAATATCAAGAACAAGCCTTCTAGGGTTTAGTGATGCATATGGATCTTGGAACACCATTTGTACTCTTTTTCTAAAGGCTAGTTCTTCTTTTCTTGAGGAAAAACTACTGATGTCTTGATCTTCTAAGTATAGTGATCCTGATTGAAATTTCTCTAGTCTTACAATTGTTCTTGCGAGAGTACTCTTACCACAACCGGACTCACCTACTAATCCGAGAGTCTTTCCTTTAGGAATATCAAAGCTTACTCCATCGACTGCTTTAACATGTCCAATAACTCTTGAGAATAGAACCGTATTTTCAGTTACAGGGTACCATTTCTTTAGTTCCCTGACTCTTAATAATGGTTCTTCACTGTGCTCTTCTAGATAATCTAAATATGTATATTCTTGGTCTCCGCTCATTATTATTCACCTAACTTTTGTGAGGTTTTTCGTACTTTTCGTACGCGTTTTCCCATTGTTCGAGTTTATCGTAATGATGGCAAGCAACGAGATGTCCTTTTTCGATTTCTACTACTGGAGGCCTTGTTTTGCATATTTCAGTAGCGTATTTACATCTAGGATGGAACCTGCATCCTTTTGGTGGATTAATTAATCTAGGTACTACACCAGGAATAGTTGCAAGTCTTCCTTTTTGCTGAATAAATGAGGGAATACTTTCAAGTAGTGCTCGAGTATATGGATGATGTGGTTTTTTGAAAATAGTTCTTGTGTCAGCAGACTCAACTACTCTGCCGCCATAGAAAACATGAACTCTTTTTGTAGTTTCTGCTACTACTCCTAAGTTGTGTGTGATAAGCATTAATCCTAAGTTGTATTTCTGTTGGAGGTTCCTAATGATGTCCAATACTTGTGCTTGAATTGTAACATCTAAAGCGGTTGTTGGCTCATCTGCAATTAATAATTCTGGCCGCAAGGCTAGTGCTCTTGCAATTAGAATTCTTTGTCTCATTCCACCGCTGAATTCATGGGGATAATTATAGATTCTGCTTTCAGCTTCAGGAATTCCTACTGCTTCTAGCATTTTAATTGCTATTTCTGTTGCTTCGAACTCGTCTACTCCTCGGTGGAGGCTGATAACGTCTATCATTTGATCTCTAATCCTCATAACAGGATTTAGAGAAGTCATTGGGTCCTGAAAGATCATTGAGATATACTTACCACGGACCTTGTTCATCTGTTTTTCATTAAACTTTAACAAGTCGTATCCCTTGAAACGGACCTCACCAGAGATGATTTTTCCGTTTCTGGGCAAAATTTGTAGGATGGACTGAGCAGTTACGCTTTTACCACAACCGGACTCTCCGACGATACCAACGGGTTCACCGACATTGATGTCGAATGACACTCCATCGAGTGCTTGTACAATCCCGCTTTCCGTGAAGAAATACGTATAGAGGTTTCTTACATCCAATAATGGTTTCCCACTTTGGGCCACTTCTTAACACCTTTTTCTAGTGAACTATTAGCCAACTTGCAAGAGACAAAAATATACTTTATTGTGATCGGCAAATAGGTTGGTCATTAAATATCAATCTATGTGTCATATTTTTATGAGGGATATACGGCGTGTATGCATACTATTTATAAATATTTATTTTTAGAGAATAATTAGTCCCACAATTTTAAAATGAATAACAATGGCTAAGAACATCATTAATGCAGCAACTAAATATTTTACACCATTGAGATACGATTCATAAGGGTCATGATGTAAGTAACGTTGTTTATTGCCGAAAAGAACTCCTTTTATAAATTGTATGCTAAAAGAATCGCCAAAAAATAAGTAAAACCCGGAGAGAAGGAAATATAGGCCCGATAAGAGAAAATACGCGTAATGTGCTAGTAAAAATGCTTGATAAGTAACAACACTATATAGTAAGACTTCTCCAATAGTAACTACTAAAACAGAAACTATAGAAATGTTTAGGCCTACAAGAACTGATTTTAAAATGCGTTGTGTATTTGAAATAGAATTATTAGTCGGAGGGGATGACATTTGTTTTTTTCCTCGTTTATTCTTTTAGTCTGGGGTCAAGAGCATCTCTTAATGCATCTCCTAAAATGTTAATCGCAAGAACTAAGAAAAAGATTGCGAAACCGGAGATGAACATTATATATGGGTTTTTAGTAAGCTCTTTTTGGGCGGTGTTTACTATTTGACCCCATGATACTGTTCTGTTAGGGTCTCCAATACCCAAGAATGTAATGCCTGCTTCTGCCAAGATGTTACCACCAATGCTTAATGTAGCAACTACGATAATTGGTGCTAAAACGTTTGGCAAGATGTGGATTACCATTAATCTTAGATTTCCTGCACCCAACACTCTAGCTGCTTTAACGTAGTCTAGATCTGCAGTCTGTTTTACAGTTGCTGTTACTAAACGGGCAGTTCCTGCCCAACCGAATACACCTAAAGCTATGATAATAATCCATATTGGAGGCATTTGTTGGATTTTGGGGTTTTTAGAGTTAAGCATGACGTTTACCATTGTAATGGCAATAATTAGGAATGGCATTGAAAGGAATATGTCAGTAATTCTCATTGCGATTTCTTCAGTAATGCCTCCGTAGAACCCAGCTACTAATCCAAGGCTTACACCTATCGATAATGCGAAAATTGTTGCAACGAAACCAACCACTAGGGAAGTCTCCGCACCTGCCATT
>JAMOVR010000120.1 GCA_027061945.1 Candidatus Heimdallarchaeota archaeon | reverse complement strand
TATTTTCTAAAATAATTGATAATGAATTGAAAATAAGATATTTATCCAAAGTACTATTGAGTACGTCAGAATTAATCGAACATATAGACCCACCATTAGAAACGCCTGATAAAATAATTGAACAGGGAAATATTAATAGAAAAATCGTTTTCAAAAATATCCCTGGAGAATTTGAAGTAAGTACCTTAGACCTTGTTAATGCAATCTATCAAGATAATGTTGAAGAATTACGAGACAAAGTTTTGTGGAGAAATATCTGGAAAGATTATGTGCAATTATTATTAGACCGATTAAATGTAGAGTATGAATTTGTAGAAAAAGACCTAGTAAAAATCAAGGGTAAATATAATACATATTTTGTATCTGCAATTTCTGGAAGAGCAACTACTAAGAGTGGTAAAAATCTTTTATGTATCGTACCTAAGCATGATTTGAAAGCAGTAATTTCAGATCCATTAATAGAAAAAATATATAATATCCCATTTATTCGACTGAGCGGCAGTGACGCGTTGTTTGTATCTATTGTGTATTCGCTGGCAAATGATAATATCATAAAAGACGAAGTTCTTCTTAATCAAATTAAAGAAAAGTAAAAAAAGTAAAAATTAATTAAAAAATACTTTAATTTTTGTTTTCTTATTTTTTTCTTAAACATATTGAGATGTATCAATATTTCTTTTTTGAGAATGCCTTGCCTCTATTGTTGCATGGTTTATCAGTATTGTTAATTCTTCTTTTGCATTGTTTTTGACTTTGTTAATAAAGTTATCAACATGTTCTAAAGAAATAGACAAGTTCATTACCTTATTTAGAAATAAAATCCCTGCTTTCGCTGCGGTAAGCCCAAAATACGTAGATAATGGGTCTTGAACCCCCTGTATCGCTCTTATTATTGAAGTTTCTACCATTACTGCTAATGAAGGTATCCCTAGTTTTTGGTTAACGAGTGTCGGCATGAAACCATTTAATCCAGTGATAACACCATCTTCACTTTGTTCTAAAGAAATATTTTCTGGTGCATTCTTAATTATATGTTCTGGGTCAAAGTCTGCTTTAGCATAGCGAATTATTCTAGGATTTATGTACTCATTATTTATTACTTCTTCTGCTTTTTTCTCTGCTTCTTCTTCTCTTTCAACTGTAGGGATCTTAAAATCATTCATGAATGCACCAAATGCCAGATAAAGGTCTATAGGATTTTGTTTATGTATCTTTTCAATGTCCTTAATAATTGTCTGCGTTGTAAAATACATCATTGTCTCTTCTTCTGGTTGAGGACCATAAAGAAGGTAAAGTTTCTTATCGTCTATTTCTAAGAGTGATATTGTTATTTTCTGTGGAGTTAAGTTTCCTTCTTCAATTGTTACAATTCTTGGGAAAAATTCAGGGTATGTATTTATTACTTTGATTTGATCTTTATAGCTTACAGCAATACTCTCAATAATTAAATAGCCAACAAGCCCCACTCCCATGAAACCTTGCAAGAATATGTTTTTATATTCACTTTTATTAGCCATCAAATAACACCTATTTTAGTCTACAGATCATATTCGATTAATTTAGTTTTAGAACTTGCTATTGAAACCACTCCTGCTCTTCGGATGAATATCTGCACTGGTGTTTCTTGTTCTGGCAGTAATAACAAGTCAACATCTAATTTATCCTTCAAAGAGGGTGGTGGTTCAAGTAACGCAAATTTTCCACTATTTATCTTTATTCCAGATCCAACACTTATTTTTGATGGTAAAATATTGTGTCGATCAATTACTCCTAAAATTATTTGGTTTTCCCAATCTACTACTTTAATTACTTTTGTTTTTCCAATATTTCTAAAAGTTATTTCTTGGACTCCAAGAACATCAAACCAAGCGCCTATTTCTGGAGGTAATTTGTCTAGTTCTAAATATTTATTTAAAACAAAATTTGAAGGAACTTTTCTTTTTAGATATATTCTATCTTTTACATCGTAGCCACTGAATTCAGGGTCAACTTCTTTTAATGAATTATATAGTTGTTCAAGTTTTTCTTTATATTTATTGCCACTTGCTAAATTAATAGGAGCTAAATACTCAAGAATCGCTACTGCTACACCTAACATCTTGGCGTTTAACGCCATATGAAATGCTTGCTCTAATACTAACATAGCTTCTTCTAGATGACCAATAACTGAAAACTGGAAACCAAGTTGCATTATAAATTCTACATCATCATAAGATTTAGGAATAGCCGCAACTTCGATTTTTTTATTAGTTAGAACAATTGCTAAGATTGAGACAACATTCAGAAGGTTTTGTAAGTCGCTTCTACCAGAATCAATTATTTTCTGCATAAAAGACGGTGTAAAATATCCCCTTAACCGGTCTATTTTATCATTTAGAAGTAATAGAACAATTCTTTGAAGGTGAACTTCTATTTCTAATATTTTTGTTAGAGATGGTGATTGAAGCATTAATAATAATAAGTCATCGTTTCTTTTTAATGCGGAATATGGATCTTGAAGTGCTATATCTAAGGAAGATAATAACAGTAATAAGTGCCCAATAGTCAATATTCCTTCTTGGAAAAGTCTAGATTGGGGAGGTGCACCTAAAGTATGAAATTCTATTAATAAATCAAGAAGCTTAGTAACACCACTTAAAATTTCAGCATGAATAACTTCTAAGTTTCCTTTTTCTGCTTCTTCTATATATTGGTCAATGTCTCTTCTTAAGTCGTAAATTAATTCTTTTAATTCTAATGCTACGTCAGAGTTCTCTTCAGGGATTTCTTCTGGGATCTCTAAAGATCTTACATCTTCTCTAGTATGAGAACCAACTGCTTGGATCGCAGATTCCATTATCTTACGAATACGAATCACAGGATCGTAAACATCTTTTGCTTTAACACTATAAGTTACTTCATCTGCA
>JAMOVR010000119.1 GCA_027061945.1 Candidatus Heimdallarchaeota archaeon | reverse complement strand
TATCATGGGAACCTTTTCAGATCAATAGATGTGCTTGAAGATAAAATATATGGTGTAATAACACCAACTTTCCACAATAGTTACATTGTAGGATTTTCTTCCTCATATCTCTTCAATAACAGGGCTCTGAAAACTGGATACAGTCTTATTAACACTCAAAAAGCAATCAATACAGCAATAGACATTTTTCACTACGTAATAAAACCAAGACAGGCCCAAGTTAAGTATTCTTTAGAAGGAACGTTTCATAGAGGTGATAACCTAAAAATATTTGTCCAATTTTTAGATAATCTTGGAAAACCAGTAAAAATGAATGACACAATACGGCAAATGTGGATGTTCACACCTTATATGACAATAATTCCTGTAAACCTCTATGCAATAGATCGAGAAAACGGATTTTTTGGAGTAGAAATTCCTGGAAAATACCTTAACTATTATGGAAAATATACTTTTTACACTCCCTTTAATTACGAAGCATTAATTCCCACAAACGGTAAATTCACAATTGAAATTATAGAACCCCTTTATAAAGAACGGATATATCTGGTTGAATATTCAGTAATACTACTACTGATAATCACAACAGGAATCATGATTAGTGTCCTTTATGATGAAAAAAAGTTAAAAAAAAATAAAGGTGGCTTCTAGTTAAAAGCTTTTTTACTCCATAAATTTTATTTTAGTAAGACCCACGTCTGAAATCTTAGTTAAAACAAGTTCATCTCCCACTTTTTTAATTAATCCTGAGTCAACACAAAGCCTAACAGAATCCTCTATCAGCCATTGAGGAGCATCACTCATCTGAGAAAGCGTCTTAACAACCGCGTCTTTCTTAGTAATCCCATTACTAATCAGCCACAATACCCAGTCCCCAATCAAATACCTAGATCTCTCAAAAAGCTTAGAATTTGCTTCCAAAATCTTTTCATGCGTCTCTCTCAACGGCTTTAATAAGGTATCTAAGTCCCTGACTAACTTCTTAAAAGTCTCAAACACCTCACCATAGTCCCCTTGGTATTCCTCCAGCATCTTCTCGAAGGTCTCCTTGGTCTTTTTAGAAATCATTTCTGTAACAACCTTTGCGTAATCATAATTACTAATGTATTTCCAAGTCGCCTCTTCATAGACTCTGTTTTCACTGGGGTACTCATTTTTTTTGACAAATTCCTTTACACGTTCTCTCAGAATACGGGGAGCCCTAAAAGTAATTTTTACTTCTTCAAGCATCTCTTTAGGCAAGTCTTCCATGTCTCCTATCCCTGGCACCCCAAACAACATGAATCTGTCCTTTTTCCTTGGCATGGACTAATATCATATTCTAATTTTAAAAAATATTATTATGAGGGATTTCATACTCTTAATTTATTTGTGTTTATGTTATTTGTTAATCTTTCAATAATTTAATAACGATTATTCTGATAAATTCAATAATATTTATTATGTTTTGATAATAATTTATTCTGAAAAAATCTTTTCTCAAACTAAGGAAGAAAAAAGAAAATAAGGTGGTTGTTCAAAATGATAGTAAATAATATCCAACGTAAGCGTCTCGTGTTTTTAGTCCTCTTATTGTTGGTCTGGGGGGGGTAAGCACGGGTAACTTTGTAAAAGCTGGGGTCTTAGATCCGCCCAGCTTGAGTGTCAGCGTGAGCACACACATCTTAAGAGTAGGTGAAGAACTGATTGTGCATGTCTCGGCGACCAATGCGTTTTATACGGTGTTAAAGACTGACGAAGGAGACACTTACAGAGGCGACATTGTGGAGACTTACCACGTCCGTTTTCATTCTAACCGTATTAGGTGGGCGAAGATAAATGTTACTGCGTATGGTTTTAAAAGTACTAGCCAAGTGGTGTATGTTCGTCTGCGTTTTTCCATGAGCTCTTTCTCCCAAGACGCCCAAAAAACATACTATAATTCTTCGGACTATGCGCGTGGTTACAACACGACCAGTGGCCTGTTTATGGACTTGAGGGGTAGCTGGGACGTGATGTGGGAGTTCATGAAGTTCGGTGCCCGTTACAACCAGTCCGTGCACGACGCACTATACAGCGGCGAAGGACTAACACCACAACTAGCAATCCAAGCACTACTATTATGGTCTCAGAACTATTTTTCCCATTATTACCAAAACGGTCTGAATGTTAGTAATACTGCTTATGAGACGTTCCAGGACTTTAAAGGATTCAAAGGAGAGACAGACACGTATACTAGTTTTGACCCTGGAAAGAAATACGAGTGTTCTTCGATAGCTGCATTCTTGTCTGGTGTAGGACTAATAATGGGTATACCTACAAGAATGGTGTCGCTTAGCGACTATAGTGACAGGAGTACTAGTGATGATGATTATCAGCACATGTTTGCGGAGATTTACGGTTATGAGGTAAACGGAAACCACGGGTGGTTTTTAATTGACCCCGCACGGGGCTCTAACCACGTTTTGTCAAGCTTTAGCAATGTTTCCGAAGTAAAATTTGCGTATTCTTATAGAGACGGTGAAGTGAAAAGACTGTGGGTCATCTGGGGGATAACAAGTACGGGCTGGGGCAAGAACGTTATTGGACTCAACAGACAAACCAGCTGGGTAGACGATGTTGGTAGGATGATATTTAAGAAGGCACCATTTAATAGTTTATACTCAACTAATCTTTGGGATATTTCGCTTCAAGAAACTCCATAAAATTAGAAATTTCCATGGAATTTAAGTGCCAAAAAATTAGTAAAAATTAATTGAGGTAGATGTTTATGTTCAAACTATCAAAAAAAAGAGTTATGAAATTAATTTTTATTACATTAATTATTATAAGCTTCTCTCTTTCTTCTTGTTTATCTAACATTTCTCCGCAACCAGATCCAAGCCCTTATGTTAACCCTTATACCCCATTATCTGTCAACACTACTCTAAACTTAGTGGTTAAACA
>JAMOVR010000118.1 GCA_027061945.1 Candidatus Heimdallarchaeota archaeon | reverse complement strand
GATCAGACTCCTCTAAAAGACGCTTTCCCTTAACTGTAATTAGCTCAGGATCACCGGGCCCTGCGCCTACAAAAGCTATAGGATATTTCCCTTCTGAATTTGGATTCCACATAGATGTTTTTATAATATTTGTAAATAATTAATAATAATCTAAGCAAGTTTGCTTTAAAGATACTTTTAATGGCATTTTATGTTTTTTGTTAAAACTTTTTAAATTATTAAGAGCAAGCCTAATCCAAATTCATTGTGGCTGCACTCTGTTTAATCATTTTATCTTCTTTGATTGTTCTCGGAGCCTATCCACCATTGAAGGCTGAGGTTACTGCTTTCCTGCTGTGTTTATTTTTCTTTCTCTAAAATAAAGTGCTTACCTTCAAGGGCTAAAAGGTAAAAAACTACCTTACAGTGTTATTCTTTTTTATTGGTAGATCCGGACCATGAGCTAACATAAAGGCAAAAGCATAAAATAGGGCATCAAGAATCATAAATAACAACCAAAATCCGTTTTTAAGATTCTCCTTAACCAAAATTCCTCTATAGCGTGAGATACTTAGAAAGGGCTCTGATGTATATCCTTGTATGATATCTGCAAGCCATGAAATACAATTTCCATCTGGAGAGGAGCGCAATGTTCCAACAACAAACAAGTTTATAAGAATATAAATTGTAGTGGCTATTATGGTTTTAAAAATATTTCCTTTGCCATTAAGGTCAAACTGATAGCGTTTATGAAGATGCTTATTTATCTTCCCGGTTAAAATGCCCACTGCTATTCCATAAAATACTGGTATAAAAAGAGATCCACCACGGATTACTGCAAATATTATAGTTATGGTTATATATATAATTAGATCAAACAAAACGGACAAATTTGCTCAAAACAGAATCACATATTCGCCTTATCTGTTATTTAATAGCTCTGTTTTGCTAATTAGCCTATTTTTAAAACATTTTTTAAGCCAGCTTTGCCTCCTTACTGGATCTTGAATTTTTTCAAGGGTTTTTGTAACTATTTCCATGTGCAGTTTCTTAAATTTTTCTCCTGTAATGTTACCATTTTTTAATGCATCATTTAAGATTTCAAGGGCCTTTTGAGCAGAATTACTTCCTCCTGAATGAAAAACCTTAGAAACTGTTTTTTCCACCTGCTTGCTCATTACAAGTCTATAAGTATGGCCTGAAGTCTTTTCCATGCCAACCAAAAATCCACTCATCCGCCGCACCACCCCTTCTTTATCAGTGTTTAAAACCTCTTTTAAAATATGTTCTCCCATTTCAACAGGCATCTCACCATTTGCTACTTTTTTAAACACATCCATGGCTGCATTAAGATCTTTTGGAATATTGTATGATTTAATCCCATATTTTTTTGCTCTAGAGAGAATTATGTCATTCCACTGTTTAACTGCTTGCCTTATGCCCTCTCGCGTATTTCTATTTCTTAAAATTGGATCAGTTTCTTTAGCAGCCCTCTCAAACCAAACAGTTGATTTATAGGCTACTGTGTCTGCCACATCTTCAACTCGTGTTAAAGTAGGTGTAATGCCTTTATCCAAAAAATCCTCTAATTGAACTTCACCTGGATTGTATGCTTCTAGATGATGTTTTGATGTAACCGTTTGATCCATTGTTTCATGGACCCATTTATGAATGGCTTCAGGATCATCTGGCAGCTCGCCATTATTTAAATGTTTATAGAAGTTTTTTTCATATATGCCTTGGCTAACTCTATAGTCTATATCTACTGCCTTAATTACTTTTCCATCCTTTTTTAAAATTATTTGATATGTTACATCCCTGTCTCTTCCAACTGAAACCTTCTTTTTTAAATTACTACGCTTATTTGTGATGTTAAGGGGCTTGATTTCTATGAACTCATCAAGCTTATTTGGATCAATATCCTTTAGTGATATTCCATTTTTTTTACACAATTTTTTGATGTTATCTTGAAAGTCTTTGGCTGTTTTAGGATCAACATTTAATTTTTTGGCAAGCTGTTCTATATTTTTTTCATCAGCAGTTAATAATTTTTTTATATCCTTTGCCCCTTCTGCATCAACAGCATTATACCAAGATTTCAATTCATGATTTACAGATTCTCGAAGTGAATCAGGGGCAAATTTTGCCTCATTAATGAGCCCTTGTGCAGTCTTATTGCTTTGTAATTCTTTTACCAATTCTTTAAATTCAGATGAGCCTTTATCAGCTTGTTTTAATTTGGCAATTAATGCTTTGGCCTCCTCAAAATCATCTAATTGACGACGAAACGCCTTTACTCCTTCTGGCGATTGGGCAAATTTTTTAGCTACGTCATCAATTTTATTTTTTACTTTACCAACAGCCTGACGATACTTTTTGCTCAGATATAAATTAACATTTTGTATCCCTTCTTTAACACTTGGAGGGATATGTCCAAGAATGGATTTTAAAACATCATCACCCTTTTTCCCAAAATTATACATCATTTCAGAGACACCCTCTGCAATGTCTCTGGCTGCCTTTGAATTCTGCATAAGTTTTTCAAATGCAGTTGGCCCAGCAAGGCCTGCAAAACGGAAAAAGGCATCTAAGGTGGTTACTTGTTCACCATTAAGGGTAAAATCAGAGCTTTTAGCAATACCTAAACTTTCACCTACATAGCCAATAAGTGCAAAGGAATCTAAGACTTCACCTGCTACTGGAACAGATTCTATTATGTCTTTTGCTAAGGTCTGTTCTGCAATGATTTCATCTAAGGCCGCATCAGCCTGCATTGAGGTTGCTTGATCAAATTTACTAAGGGAAGTAGCAAATTTTCTTACTCCTGTATAAATGATTCTGGGATTTTCAGATTTAAGCAATTTTAGAAATAATTTATCATAGCGCTTTAACATTGCCCTGCGCCATGCTTGAAGTGATTTGGTGTCTTCTTTTGGCGGACGTGAAATGCCAAGGCTAACTAACCAACCGGGC
>JAMOVR010000117.1 GCA_027061945.1 Candidatus Heimdallarchaeota archaeon | reverse complement strand
ATATTGATAAATATCCAGCCATAAAAAAGTACTTAGAGCAATTCAAAAAAGAGCTCACCCCCAAACCCAAAGGCGCACCACGGAATATGCCTGGCAGGAAGCCTGGCCCATACAAATGGTATGAGATTCAAGACAACATTGCTTACTATAAAGAATTTGAAAAACCGAAGATTATTTATCCTGATATTGCACAACAGCCTGAATTTACATGGGATGAATCAAAGGCCTTTTTGGGCAATACGGCTTATATTTTGCCTACAAATGAAAAATGGTTATTAGGTCTCCTTAATTCCCAAGTACTCTGGCGGTACTATCTAAATATTACTTCTACTATTAGAGGTGGGTTTGTCAGATTTATTGCCCAATATGTAGGGCAACTGCCAATTCCAAATATCACCCCTTCTCAAAAATCCCCCATTATCTCCTTGGTAGAAAAAATTCTTGCCGATCCCGATAGTCCTGAAGTGCCACAACTTGAAAAACAGATTGATGCCATGATTTATGATCTTTATGGCCTTACAGAAGAAGAAATATCCATTATAGAGGAAAAACCAAGCTAGCAAATTCTAGCTTTATTAGCTTCTTATTTGACATAGTTGCAAGCCCATGCCATAACAAAATAAGAAAATCAGACAAAACTGGCAGATCAATGAATGTAGAAGAAGCAGCTCCTAAATTTGGTGGAGACTGGACAAAAAGAAAATTAGAAGTACTAGAGAAATATTTGAATGCTTATACTCAGGCATTAAAAAATCAATCTTTTCAACTGATTTATATAGATGCTTTTGCAGGGGCTGGCAGTATTGATCTTGCCCACAATGAAGCTCGACAATATCCTGGTCTCTTATTCACAGATAAAACCTCACCAAGAGAAAATGATGAACTTAGAAGACTTATTGATGGTTCAGCCAAGATAGCACTAAAAATAAGACGGCCTTTTGACTTCTATTATTTTATTGAAATGGATAAAGACAGATGTAATTCTTTAAATTCCTTAAAAAGGGAGTTCCCCTATTTGTCAGGTAGGATTCATATAAAGTGTGGGGATGCCAACAGCGAAGTAATCTCCTTATGCAAAACTATAAATTGGGCTGAAAATAGAGCTGTCTTGTTTCTTGATCCTTTGGGAATGCAGGTAGAGTGGTCTACCATACAGAAGATTGCAGAAACCAGAGCGATAGATTTATGGTGGCTTTTTCCCCTAAGTGCCGTTAATAGAATGCTACCTAGGGATATGAATAAGATTACGCAAGCCTGGAAAGATAGGCTCGATAAAGTATTTGGAACTGATACATGGCAGAAAGCCTTTTATGGGAAACCGAAAGCAACACAGCAAACTCTTTGGGACAATATGCCAGGGCAAAATGTTGTCAAAACAAAAGGGACGGATCGCATAATTAAATATACCTTAGCTCGTCTAAGAGAAGTCTTCCCAGGTGTATTGAAAGATCCTCCGGTTTTATGCAATTCCAAAGGTTCACCTTTATATTTATTCTGTTTCGCGGTAAGTAATCCTTCTGATCGAGCCCGGGGAGTCGCACTGAGGATAGCAGGCGACATTAAAAAGGGATTTGAATGAAAAAATGGCACTAAATTCAAAAATTGAATGGACAGAGGCAACCTGGAATCCAGTTACCGGCTGCACCCCTATTAGTGATGGCTGTAAAAATTGCTATGCCCGGCGCATGGCTTTACGCCTTCAAAAAATGGGAAATAAAAGATATTCAAATGGCTTTCGGGTAACTTTACATTATGATCTGCTGGATCATCCGCTCAAATGGAAATCTTCGAAAATGATTTTTGTCAATTCCATGAGTGACCTCTTCCATGAAGATGTCCCATTAGATTTTATAAAAGCTATTTTCAAGACCATAAAAAATGCTCATTGGCATACATTTCAAGTACTTACTAAAAGGGCAGAAAGACTTTCTGACCTGTCATCTGAACTCGAATGGCCTAATAACTTATGGATGGGTGTGACCATAGAGTCGGGGAAATATGGTTTTAGGGCTGATCTTTTAAAAAGGGTTCCAGCTCGGGTGCGATTTATATCTTTTGAGCCTTTAATCGGCCCTATAAATGACATCGATTTAACCGGAATAAGCTGGGCAATAGTTGGGGGTGAAAGTGGCCCTGGGTGCAGGATAATAAAAAAAGAATGGGTAAAAACGATACTATCAATTTGCAGGCGACATAATGTGCTTTTCTTTTTCAAACAGTGGGGAGGAACAAACAAAAAAAAGACTGGCAGAATCTTGGATGGTAAAATTTATGACGAAATGCCACCTATTTTAGGCCGAGGAATGAAAGAGAAAGTCTTTGGAAGCCCCGAAAAGGCCGAAGCCGCCCAACTAAATTGCTGATCGGCTTCAACTACTCCTTCCACACATGGTGAATGAGTGTGGGATTATATCTCATCAGACAAAACCTGATGAAATCCCCCAGATGCATCCCCAAAAAAGCAATACTAAAGATGTGCATGTACGTTGTCTTTAGGATGGATCTTTCTGTTTAGCAGATTATCATCATAAAGTTACGTTCTTAAAAAAATAATGATGAAAATCAAAAAGGGGGGACGAAGCATGTCTATGAAAAATGTTACTATTGCCTGGGCATCTTTGGAAAAGGCAAGGAATTTTCCTGGCAGATAAGGAAAAAAGGCTGTCTTTTATTCTTGGGGGAATGCTGGAAAATTTTTTTGATAAAAACACTCAACTGTAACAGGGACATGAAAAAAATCAGGCAAATAGCCAAGAGATATAAAGGCGGGAATGCAGTAGTGAAGGCAGGAAGATGTGTATAAAATCTAGAGCCTTTTTGACAGAAATGCTCTTGCCTACAAAATTTGACGGTTCAAATCCATTGAAACAAGAAAGGGCATACGCATTTCAAATGACCAGTCGGTTTCATTCTAGGATGGATTTATAATATCTGCTGCTAAAGAAACAGAGTG
>JAMOVR010000116.1 GCA_027061945.1 Candidatus Heimdallarchaeota archaeon | reverse complement strand
TAAATCTCATGTCATTAGCAGAAGAACCAGTTTCATTGTAAATAACCTGTTCACCCATTAAATCATTATTTGCTACATCCGTCGCTGCAACAAATTTTGTATCAAGATCATTTGGATTATCATAGTCTCTTGCCGCTGTATAAAGCCACGTTTTATTTAGATCACAACCTTCACTCCAGGTTGTACCAAATGCTTTAGCAATTTCAGCTGCATCATATTGAGCAAGACCAAATACTTCCACATAGCCTTTAGTTACTACAGCTCCTTCTGGAGTATTAAGAGCTTTATCGATTCCAATCTGAACAGGTTTAATGATAGGAAGTATAGTATTGTCACATGTAGTTGTTGCTTGTATCATTCCCAGCATCAAAGAGTCATCATCAGACTTGATTTTGACAGTTCCATTATCATTATAAAGTGTAGCTGTCCACACATCTCCAGGAGTTAAGTAGATTGGGAAGTCAAGAACCTCTTTAGAAGTAGCCCCATCTCTAATAACAACTTTTGCCACTACTGCTTTAGTGGTGTTTGTGTTCACTACCTTGATATTTGTTTCCCATCCCTTAGAGTTTGCTACATAAACAGGAGCAATTAGATAATCCCCCGTCCCATCTTGTGCAATATTAACCGCCATTGCGGCTGTACCTGCTAATGCCAGTGCTGCAGCACCTGATACCAAACGTTTTTTAAGACTCATTGTCTCTCCTTCCTTTACATAGTTGATGTTTTAAATGATTTATTATAACACAATCGATTATAACACAAAAATTATAATTTTTAACTTTAAAGAACCTATTTTTCATCATAAAACGGTAAAATATTTTGATGATACTTATGATACCACCTGTCATCTATATAAATCCATCTATCTTTTTGCAATAATCTTCTATTTTTTATTTTTACTATCTTGGTAACAATTCCTACATTAGAAGAGGTAAAATTTATATCTTTTAGTTCTATTTTCAGATTTTTGTTTAAAGGCTTGACTTTTTCCTCATATCCAGTCCAACCATCCACATATTTTTGGTAAGGCAGTTCGTAAGAAAAGGCTCTCTTCATATCACCTTTTATCCTTAAGTGCCAATAATGGGCAAAACTGTCAATCAGTTCCCGTTCTCTTTCATTGGCGGGTTTATACTTGATCTCTATCTCCTTATAAGATGGTGGACTGTTGGCACATCCTATAAATATCATCAATATCATAAAGAAAACTCCGATAGATTTCATTTTCTATCTTTCAAATACTCTTTTATAACCTCTTCTCTTTTTTTATTGAAGGTTTTTTGATAGAGTATATCTTTTATCCTATTTTTTACTTGATCAAATTTCTTATAGCCATCACTTTTTTTTGTTTCTTTCACATAATAGACATCATATCTATCCTTGGCCCATATAAACGGCGGGGAAATATAATTTTTCCCATTCTCTTTTATAAGAGATTTCAAAGGCTCCCGGATTTTATCGATATTGGCATAACCTATATCTCTTGTTATTCCATTAAAATCTTTCACATCAACAGAGTCTGACTTGAGTCTGTTGTGATAAAAATTAAGAGCATCATCATAATTTTTGAAAGAAAAACGGACTAAACGCACTTGTGGAGACTCCTTGAAATCTTCCAAATGGTCATAGTAATACGATTTTAAAACCTTATCCGGGATTTTTATCTCCCTTTGTAACTCTTTCACAAAGTTCTCTGCCAACTGCATTTCTGTTTTTATTTTGAAAAGGTTTTTATTAAACTTTTTTTTAAAATATTCACTGTTCAAATAGGCGTTTGCCAAGGCTCTGTTCTCCTTAACCAACTTTTTAACACCCTTTTCATTATTGGCTATAAAATTATATTTCTTTTTCAAAAAGTATTTCATTGCGGCAATATCGGCAGAAGAGACATCTATCTTTTTATCCAGAGTGATTTGAACCTCTATTGAATATCCAGATATAGTAAATATCACCATTAAGAACATAATTAGTGAATGATTCAACATTTATAAAAACCTTATTATAATGGATTTAGCAAAAGGAAGGAGAGGTCCTAAAACCTCTCTTTAAGTCGTTTGGTGCTGCAGGATTAATATTTTATCCACTTATTAGTATATCATAAAATTCTAATCTCTTTAAAGTTCAGGAAGAGGCTCCGTTCCACCATTTGTATTTTCTTCACTTGAACTGGCTGCTTCACTGCTTGAGGAAAAAGAGCAAGGTTGGCCAGGAATCTCTTCACATTCTTCTTCACTTGAACTGGCTGCTTCACTGCTTGAGGATTCCTCTTCTTCCATATTAGGAAGTGCATCTACAGAGCTGCTGGAAGATTCTTCACTTGAACTTGTTGCCTCACTGCTAGAAGATTCTTCACTTGAACTTGTTGCCTCACTGCTGGAAGATTCTTCTTGGCCTTCTCCTCCACTAATTTCTCCTACACTACTAGTAGGTTCTCCTGTGGTCGTTTGAGTAGTATCGCCTGGAACTGGAAGAATACCTCCTTCACTTGCCTCTGCACTACTGGAAGCATTTTCGCTATAAGCGCCATTAAATTTTGCTATAAATGGAGCTGCCACATCATCAGCTTTATCCGGAGTTACATTGCTCAATTTTCCTGGTAACTCTTCAAGTTCAGGTGGCAATAGATCCTCTATACTTTTACCAGATCTTAATGCTTGAATCAATTCCTCAATAGAACTTGGAGTTGCGCTTGTACTTGAAGAGCTCTCTTCAGAAGAAGTATTTTGAGTAGATGAACTACTCTCAATAGTACCGGTATCTGTACCAGGAAGTGGCAACATTCCCTTTGTATTTGCACTTGACTTTGCCTCTATATATGAAAGCATAGCTGATAAAAGTACCGCGTTTTTAACAAAAGCAGCATCTGTTGACTCAGGAACAGGAGTATCAAAGCTTGTATTGGCATCAAGTCCAAAAGCCTCCGCTACCTCCGCAGGAGTCATACCGTTTGCT
>JAMOVR010000115.1 GCA_027061945.1 Candidatus Heimdallarchaeota archaeon | reverse complement strand
GTTAGATGCTCAAAGTATTCTTGGTAGGCCTCGACAGTTTGCAGGTAGTTTGCCGCCATGGCTCCAGTTCCCGAAGCAATGCTTGAGCTGGTATGATTACTGAAAATTTGTATAATATCATATTGTTTTGAGCTTGATCGCAAGAAACTTCGTCCTTCTCCGGTAATGGAATTGACTTTTGGATGAATAAAAATCCCTCCGTTATAATTGGCGTAATCCGTTTTTCCCTCTCGGACTACAAACCCGACCAGTTCAACTGCGTCAACATGCCCCGCACCATAGACAAGAGCGGCCTTAGTTTCCTGGCCACCAGCACTCCCGATAATCAAAACATTCTGTCCAGTATCCTGTTTAAGATAATGGGACGCCAAAACCATCTTTCCCCAAAAATGTTCTGCGGCACGTTGTGGAAGAGTCTTCCTTAGAGCAGAATAATCACCGTTGAAAGGATAGATATAACTGCTCTGGGAACCGCCATCATAGGCAATAAATTTTTTGTTTAATGTATTAACTATATCTATTTTGGAAATAGGATCCCAATAGCTCTTCTCAACCTGATTGGCCTCTTTGAAAAATTTCAAACTTCTTTTATTGGAAAACTGTTTAAACTCAAGATAGTGATCTGGGTACAAAGAAAACGGTAAAATAATGACTAGAGCAGCAAGCACTATAGTTGCTGCCTTCCAGATCTTATGGGGACTAAATAGGCAGGACGCGAGCAAAGCAAGAGCAGAGGCTAAAAAAACCAAACCACCCGTACCGACCCGAGGCAATAGAGGAATAAGAATAAAACAACCGACAGCCGCGCCGACCAAATCCCAGAAGTAGAGAGTTTGTATTTTATTTGAATAAACGGAAAAAACAGTCGTAAAGATGAGGCCTGCGAAAAAAAATGGCAAGGCGAGAGATAGGTAAACGATAAGGAAAAGTAAAAAACCTTTAATGGGCTCCGTTGCAAACAATTGGAAATCAAAGGGCACATGATTCAAAATAGGATAGATCGCAAAAGTTGAAAGAGCAAAAAAATAGGAAATCGTTGCAATATATGTCCTGACATCAATACCCTTTTGAAGAGGTTTGACCGAATAATACACTCCAGCAAGCCCGAAACAAAACATAGACAGGGTAATCACCATATAGGCCATATTAGGGTACCATATAACATCAAAAACCCTAATTAGCGTCAATTCAAGCATCAAGGTGGTGAGAGCAACGAGAAAAAGACCTATTGGAAGAGTACGAGCGATCATAATATTTGCAATAATATGGAACAAAAAAGAATTTGGATTAACTAGACTATCAGTGGCCAGGTTGTCTATAAAGCGTGGCAGAGCCAGATAATACCTTCCATGCGTTCATTCATACCGGACTCTTACTGAGACTATTCTTTAATGACGCAACAGAAGCAAATATGCGCCAGTGGGGACGATACCGCATGGACCGACAAGGGGTTGGAGCCCCTTAAACCATTGAGAGGCTAACTGGTAATATCCGTGTTCATTAGGATGCAGGCCATCATAATTTAATACTCCCCAATTGTCGACCATGGCGGAATAATGGTCGACAAGAAGAACATTTTTTTGCAATGCCAGATCCCGTATCTGAGCATTATAAGAGGGAATGCTTTTAGCTGGATTCGCTGTATCTGGGGTCAGGGTCCCCAAAATCGGCGTAATATGAAAATCAGGTATACCACGTACTTTTTCAATCATCACATCGAGATTAAATCGCGTGGTACCAGGAGAAAAACCATAGTCATAATCATTGGTTCCTTCCATAAGCAGAATAAAATCCACATGCCCCCATTGATTAATCGCAGTCTGGATATTGGACTCAATCCGATTCATGCCTCCTGCTGTAGACTCACCGCTATATCCCCAGTTGAAAACCAGGTTGGGATGACCACAATCATTCAGCATTTGCTCAAGATTTTTCTCATACATTCCGCAATTACAACCAGCAGCATACCCATCTAAATACGGATAGCCGACGGTTATACTATCCCCAAAACCAAGTATTACCAAGCCGTCATATGCCAAGGCAACAGTGGATAAGAAAATCCAAAATGTACCGAATAATATTCCATGTACACAAAAAAACCTTACCTCATACTTACCAATAAACATAAAATCTAAAAAACATCTCTTTAGTTACGAAACACAGTATTGCTTTCAGGAAAAGCCAACAAATCAATTTCGTTCCCGAAGCAATAAACGAAAAGAACGAAAACGATTTTCTCCATCCTGGATGTCGATATAAGCGGATGGATGTTTTGCAGCTGTATCTAAAAAACTGATTTTGTCCTTCAACCGTCTGTTAATCAAGGAATATAATGAGTTATCAAGAATCAAAGGAGTCTGTACAGACCAATGATTACCCAACCAACGAACAAAATATCTTTGATATTCTACTCCGTTAAAACCAGACCATACGACCCAAATCCGTCCTTTCCGGTCAATTCCTGCAAGAGGAAGGATATCGGGCGTTTTGTTTTTTTTATGTACACGCTCAGGTGGTTTCCAACCGTCAGTTTGCCAAACACTGCAATAAATATCGTCATCTCCACCATTATTACCAACCCAAAATAACCAAGGATTATTCTGCGCATCCAGAGCAACAGTTGATCCTCCATTAAAACTCATATTTGTAGGGATCAATGTCGCCTTGGACCACTTCCCAGCATACTTGCGGCTAAAATACAGATCCGATTTATTGCCGTGCAATACAGACCAAAATACCCATAATTCGTTCTTATTTCCCCTGACAATAGAAGGGGTATTGAGTTTTGCATCACTCCGGAGAATACGCTCTGCCGGCATCCACCTATTATTTTTGAAACGACTATGCAAAAGAATAGAAAATTGTTGGTCATGTTCAATCCAGACAAGATCAGCAGTTGTTTGAGAAACCGCCTGCTCCGTCGTCTGGCCCAAGCCTACGCCACTTACAAAAAAAATGAACGAAAATTGCAGAAAGA
>JAMOVR010000114.1 GCA_027061945.1 Candidatus Heimdallarchaeota archaeon | reverse complement strand
TAACCAAGAAACGGTCATGTAATGGGTCATAATGATTTATTACTTGTAGGTCATCATTATTTTCTACTATCTTTTCAACAAGTTTCTTACCAAAATAATATGTAGCTTTCGTATCGTCTGGATCTCTAGTATGTCTAAAGCTAAACAATAAATGTTGAGACAAAAAGACTCCATTAAATAAACTAGTTAAATAACTAATGGCTCCACTAGGTGCACCAATGCTTACGAAAGGCACTGATTTTTTATTTATTGGCTTAAATCTTTCTGTTATTATTGAAGCAATTTTGTTAGTATTAATCTCTACTACTTTATTAGGGGGAATCCCAGCGTTTTTCACACCTTTTTCTACTAATGAGATTACGGCTTTTTTTCCCAACAATGATAAAAATTTTGCCGCAGGTTTCAAAAAGAATGGTTGGTTATAAGGATCAAAATGTTCTTTCTTTAATGATGACGAAATGGACATCATTGAAATCCATGATGAGTCCATTGGTTCTGGACGCAGAGCACTCATGTGGAAAAAAAAGAGAAAAAATAATTTAACCGTTTCTCAGCGAGAAATATGTTGTTTCCCTAATCTTTCTTTTTCTCGATGTATTCTTCATTAATTATTTGTCCGTCTTTCATGTGGACTATACGATCACAGAATTTTTTCAGGCTTTCATCATGAGTAACAAGAATAATTGTTGTTTTGTATTTTTCGTGCAATTCTTTAAGTACGCTCATTACTTGTTCTCCTGTAGCTTGGTCAAGATCACCAGTAGGCTCATCGCAAAATAAGATTTCGGGATCATTTATCAATGCCCTGGATATGGTGGCTCTTTGCATTTGTCCTCCGCTAAGTTTTGCGGGATATTGTTTTTTTAATTCAAGTATTCCTAATTGATCGAGTAATAAATCTGCTTTTTTGGAGGCTAATTTCATATCTTGATTAGCCATTTGTGCCGGCAACAAGGTGTTTTCTATTACATAAAGATGAGGTATAAGATTATATGTCTGAAAAATAAAACCCATGTGTTTTTTCCTATATCCCGATAATTCGTTGTCTCCCATTGCTGTTAATTCTTTCCCGTTAAGGTATACTTTCCCTTGATCTGGTCTGTCTAAACCAGCTAACAAATTCAATAATGTTGTTTTCCCAGAACCAGAAGGGCCCATGATGCCAAGGAACTCTCCTTTTTTTATCCCTATTGTAACACCTCTCAAAGCATGAACGACTCCGGAGTATAAACGATAAGACTTAAACAGCTGTTTCCCGTAAACATGATACTTTTTGATTTTTTCAATATCTTCTTCAGTTTCGTCAATGAGTTTTCCTTTTGTTGTAGTAAAATCTGCAATGTCTGAAAATTGTTCTATCCACCTACTAAGTACCTCACTAATGGGTATGAATTGGCTCAATGAACAGCTCCATGTCTTAAAGTTCTCGTTATTTCCCTTTAAAATAAATTTATCTTTTGGGATCTGGAGAATTTGGACATATAAGTTTTGTAAAGTTTCTAGATCTTGCTTTATTTTATCTATTTGTTTTAGTAATCTAACAAAATTTTCTTTAGGAATAAGTAAATCAAAGATTTGATGCTTCTTAGTGAATCCCATCTCAGTTAATTCTTCCTCAATCTCCTTACTTACTTTTAACAATCGATTTACTTGTCGCTCCAGTTGTACGATATATTCATAAGTACTGGTTATTTTTCCGTAAGTCGAACGAAGTAGTGTTAATATCTTAATCTTTTCTCCACTACCAGCAATATCAAAAATATCCCCTGGTGTTGCTTGCTTAAGATTAAGAATTTTTTCTTGTAATTCTTCAATTAGTTTTTCTGTGTACTCATAGTGATAGTAAGCAAATAAAGTAAGAATTAGTTCATCGATTATTCCTGCAAGATCTGAAGAAACTTTTTCTACACCGTTATCTGCTCTTTTTGTAATCATCTCATCCAAAACTAAAACATCATTTTCTGTCCCAGGGTAGTCCCAGACAATTACCCATGTCTTATTAATGATGTTAGCGATCTCGTCCATTGTTTTATGAATATAGGCATCCGTATTACTAATTATTTCTTTTTTGCATCTCGCTTTAGTATTATTGTCTAATATTTTGATAGCATCTAAAAAGATCGAAATATATTCTTTCAATTCTTTGTTTTTAAGAGCTTTTCTTTTTAAGAACTGGATCTCTTGTTTATGGTAACGCTGGATCTCTTTTAAGACTTTTTTCTCGATTTTTTTCCTTTTTTTTGCATTGTCAACTTTATGCAAAGGAAAACTAGTTGATGCAATCATAAAAGTATTAATCTCAGCTATCATAAATTTTTCTTTTCTTTGCTTTTTTAAGGCAAAAAACAATAATTTTTTGAAAGGATTGGTTAGGTAATATGTCCAGCCAATTTGTCTTGAAAGTATTCTATTAAGCCGCTCAAAATGTTTCTTTAGATAATATTGGCGTAAAAGATTCACATATGAACTTACATAGAATTTTACTTCCTCAGCCATTTTAATCTCCCCTTATAATTTCTTCTTTGGAGACCACTCCATTTTCGATATGGACAATTCTGTCACATTGTTCTGCGATTGCCCTAGAATGCGTAACAATAATCAATGTCTGTTTATTTTGAATGTTTATTCTTCTAAACAAATTCATAATGTCCATGCTTGTTTTCGTATCTAAATCTCCTGTTGGTTCGTCTCCTAAAATTATTGCGGGATTTGTTATTATTGCTCTGGCAATAGCTACTCTCTGAGCTTGTCCCCCTGATAGCTGATTTGGATAATGATAAACACGGTCTCCTAAACCCATTTGTCTTAAAACCACTTTCGCTTCTTCATAAGCCGAATTTATGGTATACCCCTGGAGTAGTAATGGCAATGCAACATTTTCTACTACTGGTAAAAAGTCTAGAAGATTGAATAGTTGGAAAATGTAACCAATTCGGTCTCTTCTAAAATTAGTTACGTCATCATCATTCAGTCTCGTAATATCGACTCCGTCAATTATAATTGTGCCTTTCGTTGGTTTGTCAATCCCACCTAGTAAATTTAGTAGAGTTGTTTTTCCACACCCGCTAGGCCCCATTATGGCAAGCATTTCACCTTTTTTTACGGTAAGATTAATTCCTCTTAAAGCATGAACATTCGCGCCTTCAGGATCATAGATCTTGTGTAAATTTTTTATAATTACCAAGTTTTCACTCATATCCTACCTCTCCTTTAACCTGTATATCTTAATGCTTCACTTGGAGGTATACGAGCAACTTTTATTCCAGGAATAAGTCCTGCAAAGAAAGCACTAAAGAAAGTAACTGCAAAATAGAGCCAAATACGCGCCCATGGAATGTAAAAGTCGATTTTAGAAAGTTTTGTAAAGGAGTTAGCCATAATTAGTCCATTAATAATTCCAATTATTAATCCAATAAACCCAAGAGTAAATATTTCAAATATTGCTGAAAGAACAACTTGTTTCCTATTAAATCCAATTGCTCTTTGCATTCCTATTTCTCTTTTTCGCTCAGCAACATTTCTTAAGCTAATAACCATTAGTCCAATTATTCCGATCAATAATCCTGTGCTCAGGAAAAGCTGTAAAAAGTCTAAGAACCCGACATATATTTTTACAAATTCTTGATAATAATCCCAAACAGGTGTTGCCAAAGCACCCACTAAATAGCCTAACTTTCTTAAATCACTATCTGCGGAATTGCTTTCTTTTTCTATTTTTTGGGCTAATGTCCTAACTGCAGGATCATTCAAGGGATATTCTGTCATAATAAAGTAGTAGTTTGGATAATTTATATAGTCAAATCCTTCAAAAAATGTGACATATCTTTCGGGAATAAAAATTATGGGGAAAAATGAGAACGCCGAAGGGCCATAATTAAAAACAGAGGCTAATACCCTGAACTTCATAGCACCATATTTTGTCATTAATATTATCGTATTATTCTCATCTGTAATTGTTCTTCTACCCGTAAGAATTACTGGGGGTAAAGCATCTGTACCATTTGAAATTTCTCCGTCGACAGTAAAGTTTTGGCCAGAGAAAAATAGGTCCCAGATATTCCTTGAAATGTTTAATTGTTCATTTTCTGGTAATGTGTCTATCGCTTGTTCTGTCGTTTGTTTTTTGAGAACGGGATTTGTTATTATGTCAAATCGGTATTCTCCCTTTTGATTTTTCATAATACTTGAGTTCCATGCATACAAATCTACGGGTATGAATGGTGTTCCTAAAGTTTCAGATGTGGTTTTTGCGTATCCTGTGGCATGCCTGGTACAAGCTACATCCGTGACATGTGGATCTAATCTGTAAATCATCTGTGAATAATTATAGATTGCTGGATTTACTGGTACATCTAGATCTACAATAATGTCAACTCTTCCAGAATAAAATGCCCATAGATCTACGCTCCCCTTCTCAACACTAACGCCCCATGTAGCTGCAAAAACATTGATGCTTAGGATAATAGCAAAAATACTAAAAGTTAATACTGCTCTTAACTTCTTAGAAGTCATTGATCTCGTAGAGATAACTCCAATTGCTCTTGTTTTTTCAAAAAGGGCTAATGTCTTTCTAAGAAATGCTCCTAATATCTCGAGATTTACTCCCACTACAACAACAGTCCCGCTAATTAGCATCAATAAAGCCACATAAAAGATCTTATCTGCGTTCCCACTTTCATTTAATAATTGTATTCCATTACGAAACCACCAAACTGAAACACTAATATAACCTAACGAAATAAGATTCAAAGCAAAATTTCTACTAGTAAATTGAGAAAGAATAAGACCTAACCCAAGCATTAATGCTGATAAAAATAATAGTGAGTAAAACTGTGCGTCAATTGTTCTCCACCCCTCTTTTGTTAGAATAAATCCATCAGATACTCTTGAAAGTTTCAAATATAAAAAGATTGAAAATAGAATTGATACCCATCCAAAGTAAAATCCTTTTTTAGAAAGTTTTTCTTCTTTATATGATTTAACACCTCGCAGTACTTCTACAATATTGATAGAGCGTGCTTTAAGCGCAGGATAAATACCAGTAGCAACCGCAATTAAAATACCGCTAACAATGGAAGTAATAATTGTTCCTTTATTAATAACAATTATTGGAGTGCCACCTATCTGAAAAATATTATTAATATATAAAGCTAAATATTTTCCTAATACTAAACCTCCAAAAAAACCCAGTACTGAACCAAATAATCCTAAGAATACGGACTCCAATATAAAGATACGAATAATTTCGCCTTTCTTAGCGCCCAATGAGCGTAAAATTCCTATCTGTATTTCTCGATCTTCAACACTTATCATTTGAATATTTGAAATAAGAAGTATTCCTGCGATAATTATTAAAGTCGCCATCATATTCAAAAATATCTTGAAACTATTCAGACCTTCTCTAATACTTTCCTCAATTTCAGCTCTTATTGCCATTACAGTTATAGAAGGATCATCAGAATCGTCATTTAAGTAATTTATTAATGAATTTTTTATTTCTTGTGCAAGCTTTTTTGCATAATTATTATCTACAGGATTAATGTTATGATTAGAAGAAAGAGAAATCCAGATTGTGTCAAAATAATTCCAATAAACACCATCAGGATCAGCAATCGCATTATATGTAGATCTAGAAAGCCATACCGTTAGTCCTTGCGATTCTGTAGCCTTTCCTTCAAAACTAATTATGTCGTAAACAGTAAAGACAACATGCACAAACAAAGTAGTTCCATTTTTATATTCCCTTGGAATATTAGTTTCTATAATGTCTCCTTTTTTTACTTCTAGTTTTTCAGCCAATGGCTCTGGAATTAAAACGTATTTTTTATCTCTAATTTCTGTAGTATTAATTTTTCTTCCATCTATATTTTTGAGATAACCTAATTTCTGTTCTCCATCTTTATCTGTCGTATTAAACACAATAACATCAATATCTTTTTCTAATTGCCCCGTCCGATTGGCAAATATTGTTGTTGAAAGCGTTATTCTTCCTGTTGCCGCAACAATCTTATCATTAAAATTTTCTCTGATATAGTTAAGTACGTTATTACTTATTTTCCCAGTATTATTAGAAATTGAAATATCGAATTCTCCTAATGACTGAGAAGATGATGTAATTATCCCTTCAGTCAAAGAATTAACCGCAATATCTACAGAAACAAATAGTGTTACCCCTAATCCAATTGCAATGATTATACTAACATACTTTGGCAATCTTCTCCTAACACTTTTTGTTACGAATGATATGATGTAACCCATAATTTTCGCCTCGTTTATCACTATAGTGAATACTCACTAAATATTTAAATAATTACAAATAAAAATATTGGTTTATATTGTCCATAATCGCAGAATTTACAGAATATAACACTTTTTTACTTATTTCACTAACTTTATCTTTACTTAGTTAATAATAAGTAATGGGTTTACCTTTAAGGTAAAAAAAATGGTTTGTTTGGCGTAAAAAAAGAAAAACTTTATCATAATATTTCCAATACACACATGGAGGAGTCCAATGAAAACCCAACAAGAAATAATCAATGATTTTCCTATTCTAAAAGTTAGCGTCAATGGGAAACGATTGGTATATTTAGATAACGCAGCGACAACTCAGAAGCCTAAACAAGTGATAGATGCGATAAGCAATTACTATCTGGAGATGAACGCAAACGTACATAGAGGTGTTCATTATTTAAGTGAACTGGCAAGTGAAGAATACGAAGAAGCCCATAGGAGAGTTGCCAAATTTATCAATGCTAATGGAATGGAAGAAATAATTTTTACACGTAACACGACCGAGTCTCTTAACTTATTGGCTTACTCTTTGGGACTAAATGAACTAAAAAAAGGCGATAAAGTTGTAGTAACTAGGTTTGAGCACCATTCAAATTTGGTACCATGGCAACAAATAACAAGAAAAGTCGGTGCTAAACTAGAGTTCATTGAAATTACTGATGACGGCCGTTTAGATATGGAGAGCGCAGAAAAGATAATTGATGACAATACAAAAATTGTTTCAATCGTCCATATGAGTAATGCTCTTGGCACAATTCTTCCCGTAAAAGAAGTTTCTAAATTAGCCAAAGAGCATGGTGCCTACATGATTGCTGATGGAGCTCAAAGTGCTCCCCATATGAAGATAGATGTTAAAGATCTTGGAGTTGATTTCTTCGCGTTTTCAGGGCATAAAATGTTGGCACCAATGGGTATTGGTGTTTTATTTGGTAAACAAGAGATCTTAGAAAATATCCAACCATTTCTATATGGTGGCGATATGATCAAACTAGTTACTTATGATGAAGCACAATGGAATCATTTGCCCTGGAAATTTGAAGCTGGAACACCTAATGTTTCTGGAGGAATTGGATTAAAAGTAGCTGTTGATTATTTAGAACAAGTTGGTTTTGATACTATACATAAGATAGAATCTGACCTTACAAACTATGCATATGAAAAACTATCAGAACTTCCTTACATTAAGATTTATGGTCCTGAACCAAAATATCGTGGTGCAGTTATTTCCTTTGCAATGGAAGGAATACATCCACATGACATCGCTACTTTATTGGATGAGGACGGCGTTGCTGTTAGAGCCGGCCATCACTGTGCACAACCGCTGATGAAATTACTTAATACAGATGCAACCACTAGAGCAAGTTTTTATCTATATAATACGCGGGAAGACGTAGACATTCTTATAGAATCTTTACAGAAAATTTACAAGTTATTCAGTTAATAATTAAATTTAGGGTGTGTTATATTATGAGCTCGTTATACCGAGAATTAATCATTGACCGCTACAAGGCCCCATTATTCAAAGGAAAACTAGATTCACCAGACATATTTTTTCATGACGCTAATCCATTATGTGGCGATGAAGTGTCTGTGTATGTAAAATTAGATGAAAATAAAAATATAAAGGAAGCAAAGTTTGAAGGAAGTGGTTGTGCGATTAGTCAAGCTTCAATAGACTTGGTACTAGAAGATCTCCAAGGAGCAAACATCTCCGAGGTACTTAAGTTGGACAAGGATTATATCATGGAGTTGTTAAATATACCTCTAACACCAGTCCGCTTGAAATGTGCGTTACTTGGCCTAAAAGTTCTCCAAGCCGGAATTCTTGTCTATATGAAAAAACAAGAAAACGATCAAGAATAAAATCAACATAGACAAACATAGGGGAAATTTCACCACTTTTCCTAATCTTTAACTTTATCGACGGGAAATCTTCTTCATTCCGAAAAGTAGGTGTGATAACCCACAACCATTATATTTGCAGTAGTAGAATACGTTGAATAACCCCTCGCATTCACAAGATGTCCTCTTGCATAGAATATTTCACGGAGACTCCTGTACCGAAGGAATTCCCAACAAAAACATGCATGACATAAATGTGAAGAGTTTCGGCTTTCATATTCCTCCTTTTGAAAGGAGGCTTCTGGCCGATAAAGTTAAAAAACCGGGCTGGAACAACCCGTAGTGTCCGTGGAGAGAAGCTATACTCCAGAATATGTCCTATATGGAATAATTATGGAGGCGATCTTATCGATGAAGCGGAAAGCCCCTCACAAAAATGGGGGCTTGTTCACCAATATAAAAACGCCAAACAAACTGATGATTAACCCTATAAAATAAATAAAAACGACTCTTCATTGGCAGGTGAAAAAACTAAATGAGTAATAAATTAGAAGTAATTGATCTTCATGTAGAAATAGAAGGAAAGGAAATTCTAAAAGGTGTTAATTTAATTCTAAATGAAGGCGAGATCCATGCAATAATGGGGCCAAATGGAAGTGGAAAATCCACACTTGCATATACTATTATGGGACACCCTAAATATAAAGTTACCAAGGGAGATATTCTATTAAATGGAAGATCAATTTTAGGGATGAGTACTGATGAAAGAGCCCGTGCAGGTTTATTTCTTGGTTTTCAACACCCTCAAGCGATCAGTGGTGTAACTCTCAGTACTCTTTTAAGAACCGCTCTTATTGTTAGGGATGAACAAAGACGTCCTCCAAATATTATTAAGTTTTCAAGAGAAATTAAAGCATTAGCTCAAGAACTTAATATGAACCCTGAATTATTACAGCGATATGTTAATGAGGGTTTTTCTGGTGGTGAAAGAAAGAAAAACGAGGTTCTTCAAATGCTTGTATTAAAACCAATTTTTGCACTTTTAGATGAACCTGACAGTGGCTTAGATGTAGATGCTCTAAGAGACGTGGCAAAAGGTATCAATAAATTACATGCTGAAACAAATGCGGGTATCTTATTAATTACCCACTATCAGAGAATCCTTCATTACGTTCCACCTCAAAAAGTAACTATCTTAAAGAATGGTGTGATCGTTAAAACAGGGGGACCAGAATTGGCTGAAATTATCGAACAAGAGGGATATGAAGGTTTACAAGCTTAAATAATTCGTTATACTTACTTTTTTCACACGAAAAATATTTCTATTTTTGTTCAATATTTTTTTTAATGGCTACAAAAATCCAAAAGATAGAAGAGGCAGTCCTTGGTGGTGGCTGTTTTTGGTGTCTAGAAGCAATATACAAAAAAGTCAAAGGAGTAATTGATGTAGTACCTGGTTATGCTGGAGGGCATGTTGAAAATCCTACCTATGAACAAGTTAAAACAGGCACAACAGGCCATGCAGAAGTGGTAAAAATAACATTTAACCCTGCTGAAATATCTTATGAAAAAATTTTAGATATTTTCTTTGAAATACATGACCCTACAACTCCTAACCGCCAGGGAAATGATATTGGATCACAATATCGCTCAATAATATTGTATAAAAACGAAAAACAAAAACAAATTGCTAAAACTAAAATTTCGGAACTTCAACAGTGCAAAAAATTCGATAGACCAATAATTACACAAGTAATTGAACTAGATTATTTTTATGAAGCTGAAAAATACCACCATAATTATTTTGAAAAACATCCTGACCAACCATACTGTAAAAATGTAATCTCTCCTAAATTAGAAAAATTCCTAAAAAATTTCAAATTCTACGTAGTAACCACTTAGTTTCGAATAATTTTATCACAACTGCTGTAAAGAACTGCAATCAGAACATTATAAACTATGTTTTTCTCATTTCTAAATGAAGGTAATTAAAATGGAAGTCATTTTTGAGGAGATAAACATACAAGATGAAAATGACCCTAAAGTACAAGAATTCCATAATTTTAGAAAACAAATGCATGAAGAACTTACTCCTAACGAGTATTATGCCAGTAATAAAGAATTTAAAGAATTCAAATCAGACAAAGACTTGGTAGAAAAAATTTATCTTATAAGAAACAAGGAAAACGGTGAATTAGTGGGTTCTTTAGAGATTACTGCGTTTAATCCAGAATCTCCCCGCTTTGAAACAAATCGTTACTATATAATGGGCAAAATAAATCTCAAAAAAGAATTTAGAAGACAAAAAATTGGAAGTCAAGCGCTAGCATTTATTTATGACTATATGATGGCCAATCAAAAAGGAATATTAGTAATGAACTCCACTCATCCCTCAGGACTTATGTTTTTCAAAGGGATTGGTGCGGAGATTGCCTTTGAAGGGATTCAAAACAAGCTTCTTCTTTCTGAAGTCGATTGGGAAATGATTAACAAATGGTTGGATGAAGGAAAAAAAGCTCTTCCTAATGAAAAATTAGTAATTTATGATATGGTTCCTTTTGAGATTCTTAAAGATTATACAAGATTATTTGTAGACACAAATCTCAATGTTAAATATGATGAACTAAGTATGGAAGAAAAGTTTTTTGCAGAACAAGCTATAAAAGAACAAATAGAGTTGTTACAGAATATTCAAGCAAAACAAATGATTTTTACACTTAAAAAAAAAGAAGGCACTACTACTGGCGTTCTAGAAACATATTTCTTATTTAATGCTTCAGAAATAATTCGTCAAGGTTTTTTTGGTGTTCTACAAGATGAAAAAGCCGAAATTAGAGAAAAATATTTGCGTGCTTTAATGCTAAAATACATCAAGGATAATCTACCAGATGCTAAATATATTTTAATGGTAAGTAAAAATGCCAAGGAACCATTATCCGAAACTAGTCAACAACTAGGATTTAAAGAAGATCTTCATTCATATAGTGCCCAAATAGATATCGAGGAAATTAGAAGATATTTGATGAGCAAAGGTTACATAAAAGAATAAAAAAGTCTAATAAATTATTTATTTTTTTGAATTTTCAAATTTTTAAGATCATATGTTTCAAATACTTAAGTAATGAAAAAATTAAACTTTTATGAAAAGTAATCACTATCTTTTTAGTATTATATAGAAAAAAAGATTGTTGGTAAAGGGAAAAAAAATGACAGATGAAGATAAAAAACCTACATTACAAGAAATGCTTAGTATTATTCAAGACAAAATAGTAATTATTAGAAAAAGTAGGTTTAAAGAAGAAAATGCTAATGTTGTAATATTTGACTTTGATGAATTCATAAGTTTTGTTGATCTCTTAATTTCGTCAAATAATGAAAAGCCAATAATTGCATTTGGAAACATTAGTACCGTTGGGGAAATAGTACACCTATGGACTAAAGAAGTTCCTTCCTTAGTTGGGGAATGGCTTGAAGAAGAAGAGGGAATAGATCCTGAAGTAACGATGGCTGACCCTGAATTAGAACATAAAATTGATGAATTAAGGGAAAAAATTTTGGAAAAAGTTAAGGATAAAATGGATGAAATTGTGTTAATTGATTTACGAGTCCCATTTAATGGCGTGTTGATTGGAATTAAACATATGAATGAAGAAGAGGATGAAAATTTAAGAGAAGTGCTTTTTGAGACTGCAGATCAAGAATTTTCAGAATTCCTTCCAGCATTAGTTCAAGAATTTTTAACTCAAGAAATTAGTA
>JAMOVR010000113.1 GCA_027061945.1 Candidatus Heimdallarchaeota archaeon | reverse complement strand
AAGGCTGTGAATTCCATTGATCTTTCCTGGAACAGTGTAAATGGAGCTGCTGGTTACAATGTGTATCGCAGCACGACATCTGATTCAGAATATGTCAAGATCAACAATCAATTGGTGATTGGAACATCTTATGTTGATCAAAATACTACGCCAGGTACTACGTATTATTATGTCGTAACCTCGGTTGATACTGAAGGACACGAAAGCACTTATTCGCCAGAAGCCCATGCCACTGAGCCATCCGCTACCAATCAAGCCCCATTCATAACTTCTTTCACTGCAACACCAAATCCTGCATACAACCCAAGGACCGATATAAGCTTTACCGTGCAGGCATCGGATCCTGAGGGCGATAGCTTAACCTACCATATAGACTTTGGTGAAGGTTCTTCTAATGCAACGAGCGCTAGGGCTGTCCATTCCTATTCCAGCAAAGGCACTTATACTGTCACAGCCACTGTTTCTGACGGCCAAGGACACTCTGTACAAAAAAATATACAGGTTACTATTGGCGACAAGGTCCCCGATAAAGTGGAGAATGTCGCAATTCAGTAATTTTTCAAAAGCAACAAAATCTTTAAAAGAGGACCACTTCACCTTTCGGGCGCCTGCTTTGCAGGCGTCTGAGCGGGCTAGGATGCCAAACCATACAAAAAAATATTACAAGCTTGACATGTAAAAATCTCAACTTCACAAAATATCCTGTCTATTTTTCGGTAGCTGCAGTATTAAAAAATAATAATGAAATAAGCTCCAGCCCCAAAATTTTTTATCCGCCAGAAGATATTAAAAATTTTACTGCGACTTCAGAAAAACCCAAGCAGATAAAGCTAAGTTGGAAAAATCCGCCTAGAAGTGACTTTAAAGGGACCTTGATTCGTTTTAAAACCACAAAAGGAGTTTCATGTACAGATGCAGACTACCCTGCTGATCATATGGATGGAGAACTTGTGGGTAATTTCCCTGGTAAACTTGGGGCATCACAAAGTCATATTCATTCGGGCCTGGATCCCAATTTAATTTATTGCTATTCGGCCTTTTCCTATGACAGCTATGAAAATTATACCCATACTGCCCATACAAGTGCTCAACCATATGACGACCATATAACTATAAAGGTTTCAAAAAATTCTTTATCCAATCCTGGTGAAGTGGTTGATTTCACGGTACAAGCTAATGGAGCGGTTTTTACTTTCACTTATAATTTTGGAGATGGAAAAACTTTAACAACTTCTCAAAATAAGGTTAGTCATAAGTATCTTGCCGCTGGTACCTACATGTTTACAGTTACTATAAAAGATAAAAAAGGCCATAGCGTAAAAAGAAGCGAAAAAATAAAGGTGAGTGATATAATCCCGGCAAAACCAGGCACCTTTAAAGCTTTCGTAATAAACTAAGGCATATAAATATATAAAAGGGTGAAGAACGTAAAAAAGGCCGCTCCATCAGAGCGGCCTCCATAGTAACTAAAACTCAGCTTTATCTTACTTTATCTTTCTGCGTGCCACACCTGCAAGACCTATTAATCCTACTCCCAAAAGAAGTATAGTAGCTGGTTCAGGAACAGGGGTCATATCTTCAAGGAGAAACACAGCATCCTGAAAATCCTCATCCGTCCAGTCTTCAAAAGCTACAACCCAATCATCGTTACCATTTAGAATAGTTGTTGTGCCATAAAGATAAGATAATTCTGCCGCAGTTCCCTCTGGAATCAAATAAGCAAGTGCTCTTATCTTGTTATTATTTTTATCATCTTCAGTATAATATTTTGTAGAACCACCTACCCTAGTATAGAATCCGAAACTCTTGCCAAAATTTGATTTAGCCAAACTTCCATCCACATAGAGGTCACCTTGATTGTTAATTGCAAATCCTACAGTGTTCGTTGAAGTTAACGAATCAAAAAGATATTCCTCTCCTGTATTATAAGAATATATACCTAAGACATTCTCCGCTGCTGATAACAGAGTGATCATATATGCATTGCTATTAACATCGGACTGTTGCCAAATAGCAACATTACTCTGATCAGAAACCGCATCAATGGTACGCTCTCCAAATGTTTTATCAAACACGTCTTGCAATGAATCTTCACTACTGCCATTGTTGTACAGTTTTCCACTATCATATGGTCTATTGTTATTAAATGGTAAAGCATTAACTGCACCAATTCCATACAATAAAATCATTCCCACACACACCAAGATTGAAACACTAAAAACTTTAAAATCTTTCATTAGTTCTCCTCCTTTTTACTTTTTTGATTTAATATTTCTTTAATAGAGGAGAAGCATTAACCGTGCCAAACGGAATATTTTTATTTCCCGATCACAAGCATAACACAACTTAAAATTTGACTATCTTAGATAAAAATGGAAAAAAAATTCCACTATGAGAAAAACTTTCCATAGAAAAACTTTCTAGCATGAAATAAAGATATTTAGGTGGGAAAGGTCGGACAAAGACATAAAAAAATATAACACCTTATTAAAGTAAGATTCATTAGCAATTGGTCGGGACGAGAGGATTTGAACCTCCGACCCCCTGAACCCCATTCAGGTGCGCTTCCAGACTGCGCCACGTCCCGACTCAAAATCAATGAGGTCTTTCCGATAACATTTTTAACACTAATCGTCAAGGAAACAAGATTGAATTGAAATGCCTTTAGGAATTGTCCCGGAGCTTATGCAAATTTTTAAGATTCGATATAATACCTTTAAGCAAAAGCCAAATGAGTGAAATCCATGGCTACCTTATCCAAACAGTGTGGTCTCTGATTGGGAAGCTTACATTGAGCCTTGTATTTAACATTAGATTGAAACCTCAATCAGGCACGATGGAGATTTTATACACTTATGAGATACAAATTTGCGAATAATAAAAAAGAAAATGAAGTTTAAGGACCCGTTCGCTAATCTCCCATGGCTACCATATGCTGCACCCTTTGCCGTCTTCATGTTATTGACGGAACCTGCTAGATATTTTCCAAGTTTGTCGCCCTGGTTTTATA
>JAMOVR010000112.1 GCA_027061945.1 Candidatus Heimdallarchaeota archaeon | reverse complement strand
ATTATTAAAGAAGAAAGCAATAAGTTAGTACAATTAGTTAATGATATATTAGATTTAAGTAAAATGGAAGCTAATATGATGTCCTTTAATTTTCAGAAAAGTGATATTTCTTTGATTATTGATAAGGTTTGTAAAGAATTAGAGCCTATTTTCGAGGCGAATAAGATAAAACTTGAAAAAATAATTAATAAAAAATTACCTTTAGTCAAAATTGATATAGAAAAGATAGAACAAGCCTTAAAAAATCTTCTTATGAATGCAATTAAATTTTCTCCACCTGAAAAAGAAGTTATCTTAGAAGCTAAACCCTTTGAGAAGGGTCTTCTAATTTCTGTAACAGATTTTGGTCCAGGAATATCAAAGGATCAACAAGATAAAATTTTTAACAAATTTGTTCAGATAAAATATGGTAATAAAGTAGTCAAAGGTACTGGTTTAGGTTTGTCAATTGTTAAGCATATAATAGAAGCACATGGAGGGAGGTTGTGGATAAAAAGCGAAGAAGGCAAGGGGGCTACTTTTTATTTGTTTTTACCTGTATAATTTTAATATTAACATCATGTGCTTTAAAACCGCGTTCTTCTAGATTACTAGAAGAGAGGAAGGAGTTAGTAGAGTTAAGGAAGAGTTTATTGCATAATAGATTTAAGGAAGCAGAAGAGAAGGCATTGTTTTTGGTGAAGAAGTATAAAGATGAGCCAGTAATAGATGAATGTTTGTTTTATTTAGGTCTTATTTATGCAAATCCTTATAATCCAGGTAGAGATTATAAGAAGGCCATTAAATATTTTGGGGATTTAGTAAAGAGATATCCAAATAGTATATGGTCATATCAAGCAAGGATTTGGCTAAATACTTTAAACTTTTTAGAAGAACTTAAAAAACTAAATATCGAATTAGAGAGTACAAAATAGAGCTGTAAAATGAACGGAGAAAGATTTAAAATTTTAGTGGTTGATGATGATAGAAGTATTTTAACCGTTTTGTCTATGCGTTTAGAAAGTGCAGGATATGAAGTTATAACTGCTATAAATGGAGATGAAGCTAAAAAAGCCGTTAAAGAAAATAGTGTTGATTTGGCAATCATAGATCAAAAACTTGAAAATGAAGATGGTATTGAGTTGATGCAAGAAATACATCTAATCGTTCCAGAATTGCCTGTCATTATTCTTACAGCTTATGGAACGATTGATAGTGCTGTTGAAGCTATTAAAAAAGGAGCTTATACATACATTACTAAACCTTTTGATCCTAAAAATTTATTGATGCACATCGACAAGGCTTTAGAAAGTAGACGTTTAACTTTTGAGCTTGAAAATCTACGTCAATTATTACATCAAGAATATAGCTTTTCTAACATTGTTGCTAAAAGTGAAAAAATGAGAGAAATCCTCAAATTAGTATCTCAAATTGCGCCTACAGATTCTACAGTGTTTATCCATGGTGAAAGTGGAACAGGGAAGGAACTAATAGCTAAGGCTATTCATTTAGCTAGTCATCGAAGTAAGGCTCCTTTTGTAGCGATCAATTGTGCAGCATTACCAGAAACGCTTTTAGAAAGTGAGCTTTTTGGTTATGAAAAGGGAGCTTTTACCGGGGCTATTAAATCAACAAAGGGAATTTTCTCTCGTGCTCATAAAGGAACAATATTTTTAGATGAAATAGGCGATATGTCTCTTTCTGTACAAGCAAAATTTTTGCGAGTTTTACAAGAGAAAAAATTTTATCCCCTAGGTAGTGAACATCCTATAGAAGTAGATGTGCGAATTATTGTAGCTACTAATAAAGATTTATGGAAAGAGGTGGAACAGGGGAATTTTAGGAGAGATCTTTTTTATCGAATACATGTTATTCCTATACATCTACCACCATTAAGGGAACGACGAGAAGATATCCCACTGTTAGTCGATCATTTTATCAAAAAGTATTCTAAAAAAATGTCCAAAAAGATCAAAAAGATAGATCCTAAAGCCCTTAAAAAGTTAATGCTTTATGATTGGCCGGGTAATATTCGAGAATTAGAAAACGTGGTAGAATATGCCATTGTGATGACCGAAAGCGAGATAATCGGTGAAGAACATATTATCTTGCCTGAAGATGTAGATTCCAAAGTTAAGACTTTTAAAGAGGCCAAGGCCGAGTTTGAAAAGAATTATCTCCGTACGGTCTTAAAGATCACTCGAGGCAATGTGAGTCAGGCCGCGGCCTTGGCCGGTAAATACAGGGCTGATTTTTATAAACTCCTCCGGAAGTATAATCTCGATCCCAAGTCTTTTAAGGAAGTACACTAGTCTGAAATAGGCAGAAGCGACCTATTTTCTTGGTGCCTCCTCATTGATAATGAGTTAAAATTACTGTACGGGCTGCTTTTGAAAAAAGTAGTATATTTCATGACTATGAAAGACTGGCGCATTGCCGTAGCCACATTAGGTTGCAAAGTCAATCAAGTAGAGACCGCGGCCCTTTTAGAAGAATTTGGCCGTAGGGGGCTTAAGTCTGTCTCTTTTAAAGAAAAGGCTGATCTCTATTTGATTAATACTTGTGCGGTCACCGCCAAGGCCGCTTATGAGAGCCGTCAGCTTATTCGGCGTGCTTTGAAGCGAAATCCCAAGCTTGTAGTGGCCACCGGATGTTACGTCCAAATTGGGCATGAGGAAATCTTGGCCGGTGTCAACGGGCCAGTCTATCTCATCGGAAACGATCGTAAACCGGAAATCCCGGACTTGGTCGCCAATCTTTCCTTACCTTTAGAAAAGTCCGAGGTCTTGGTCGGTAATATCTTGGCCCAACGTCGGTGTAGCCCGTTTTTGATCGATCACTTTTTTGATCACAGCCGGGCCTTTGCCCGGATTCAGGACGGATGCAGCGCCTTCTGCAAATACTGCGTAGTCCCCTATGCCCGCGGCCCAGCTCGGAGTTTGCCAGAAGACTTGGTATTAGAGCAGATTAGACGTTTCAAGGAAGCCGGTTATCAGGAAATCGTCCTTACCGGTATTCATTTGGGGCTTTGGGGG
>JAMOVR010000111.1 GCA_027061945.1 Candidatus Heimdallarchaeota archaeon | reverse complement strand
TATCCTGACATGGTCGGCAAGTTCAACATTCCATTGACAATAATATTCATCATAGCATATGCTCTAGTATTCTTCTTCACAGTCATTGCTTACGGAACATATACTGAGCTTAAAGACCGCTTACCATCATGGGGAGAAATTATTATACCTGGAATTATTGTCCCTATAATTGCATGGTTCGTAACAAGCCTTACTGCCGCTTCTGAAAAAATAACTCTCGTTGGAAGTGGAATCTCTACTAATGTTTCAAACTTTACGCCTCAAATGAAATGGACCATTATCGGTGTCTTGATTATACTTGAAATTTTGATTACTGCTTATTTTTATTACACTGGTGAAGAATAATTCATTATTCATTAAAAATAATATAATAACTATTTTTTTGATTATTTTTATTAATATCTTATTTATTTTTACTCTTAGAATTATAATCTTCGTAAAAAATAGAGATTTCAAAGTTTAATATAATACGCAGTCTCACAATTTCACTTTTAAGAAAGACTCTCTATTAATTATAATACATAACTAGGCCAAGGATTAATTGATGAGCATACAATATACCCCTAAAAATAAAGATCAAGCGTCTACATTAGCATTATTAGAAGATGCTTTGAAAAAATTAAGTTATGCCCTAAAAACATCAATATCAATTACTGACGAGAAATATGGTATTTTAATAAGACCAACACAATTAATTTATTACAAATTATTAAATGGAGAACTTATTCCGATTCCGGCAAAAATGTTAGATCAAGAAATCCGAATGGATCTTTTAATGGATTTAGGAAGAGAACTTTTGAATGTTGCAAGAACGCATAATACTGCTACGTCCTATACTAATTAAAAGCTAAAAAAATAACTTTTAATACTTTTATTTAATTTACTTACTCGTTTTTATTTTGTAAGAAAAAGGCTTCAATAGTGTTGTTAACAACCATTGCGACAGTCATCGGACCAACGCCACCTGGAACCGGTGTGATATGGGAAACTTTAGGTAATACTTCTTCAAAAGCGACGTCTCCAACTAGTTTTCCCTCTTCATTACGATTAATTCCTACATCAATAACAATGGCGCCATCTTTGACCATATCTGATTTAACAAATTCTGCACGACCAATTGCTGCGACTAACAGATCCGCTCTTCTCGTTATTTCGGGTAAGTTTCTTGTTCTTGAATGGACTGTGGTTACGGTTGCATTTTCGTGTAGTAACATTAGGCCTAAGGGACGTCCTACTAGTTGACTTCTTCCCATTATCACTGCGTTTTTTCCTTCAATTTCGATATTATGGAATTTTAATAACCTAATGATTCCTTTAGGTGTGCAAGGTCTTAGGCCGATATCATTACGATATAAACGTGCGATATTCTCTTTAGTAAGGCCATCAACATCTTTGAAATAACTAATCTTGTCAATAACCATGGTCTCATATTTTCTTAAGTGCTTAGGAAGCGGTAATTGAACTAAGATTCCTGTTATCTCTGGATCACGATTCCAGCTTTCAACAGCCTCTAAAACTTCCTGTAATGTACTATCTTCAGGTAATAACAAATTTTCATGGTCCATACCTGCTCTTTCAGCAAGTTTCCCTTTATTAGCCACGTATACTTTTGAAGCAGGATCATTCCCTACTAAAATAGTACCTAACTTAGGAACTCTACCATACTTTTCCTTAATTTCTTTAACCTTTTTTGTAAACTCGTTTTCGATTAAATAATCCGAAAACTCTTTTCCACTTAAAATTTTGTCATTATTGTCTGTCATTCAAAGAGAAAAAAGGCATATTTCTTGAAATAATTATTGAAAATACAATAATCAAATAGAAATAATTGATGAAAAAAATGTTCAAAATAATTATTGGAAAAAAAGTATTGCCTCCTTTCGGAGGCCTTTTATGAGCAGATATTTATTTCTCGCTTAGATACAGCGGTATACTGCTTTGGGTCCTTGTTCACTGTATTCTTTTCTAGTTACCCACATCTTTGAGAATGTCTTCAATGATGCGAGGATTGAACCTCCAATCCATACGCTGTATCTTCTTTCAGGTGGGGCAACGATCTTAATGTCCATAGATTCAGGTACTAAGGCAACTAATTCCTTATGCAAGCGTTCCTTGAGACCTGGGAACATTGTAGAACCACCAGATAATACAATGTTGTTATACAAGTGTGGCCTCAAGTCAATGTCACATGCTTGAATTGCATTGTAGATTAATTCATGTAAGGGTGGTTCTTCAGAACCAGCGGCACTTGGATTGAAGAATAGTTCTGGTGCTAAGAATCTTTCAGCACCAATTGTTATGACTTCTCCATCAGGTAGTGTATATTGTTTTTCAATTGCAGATACTTTATCTGCTAATGAGAGTTCTTTATCGGGGTCTAAAGCTACATAGCATAGACGTTCTTTAATGTCTCTTACAATTTCTCTTTCTGCACTGCTGGTTAGAGAGTAACCACGGGTTCTTAATAGCCTTCTTAAATATTCAGTGATGTCACGACCACCGATGTCAATTCTGCTGATTGCATGGGTAATGGCGAAGCCTTCGTAAACAGGAACAACGTGTGTAACACCGTCACCACTGTCTACAACAAGACCAGTTGTTCTGCCAGATGCATACAATGACAAAACAGCTTGCATGCTAATATACATCGCAGGAACATTGAAGGTCTCAAACATTATTTCTGCCATTTTTTCTCTGTTAGATAATGGGTTGAGTGGAGGTTCAGTTAGCAATATTGGATGCTCGGATGGATTTACTCTTAAGTCATTAAAGAATGTGAAATGCCAGATTTTCTCCATCGCGTCCCAGTCGCTTACTTGACCATGTTCAATTGGGTAGAATAACCTTAGAACACCCCTTAGATTTAACGCCTCGTCACCTACATAGTATTCCCTTACGTAGTGGTCTACATCAGTCATAATACCGGTATATTTGGGATACCCAATTAGTGTTGGGAATACACTTCTGGGTTGGTCCTCACCAGCGAAACCATTCTTGGATAGACCGGTTCCATTGTCAATAACTAACGGTCGATTAGTAATTTCCTCGCTCATTTATTTCACCTACCTCACTCCTCAACAGCCCGCTTGTTTAAGTTTATTAAAGACTTAAGTAAGTCATTGTGATGGTGTAAGTGTTGGCTATTGAGTTGTAAGTGTCATTTCTGATTCACGCAAACATGATTAATATAATTTTTGGGAAATGAGCCCCATGTTATTGAAGATTTTAATAACTACTTACTGAAGGAACAACTACCTGTTATTTAAGTTTTCAATAACCGCTTTAATAAAATACATGCTCTTTAAAAAGCAGTTAAAAATTCCATATACCCCCATAATACTATCCTATAAAAAGTATAAAAAGTTCTTAAACTTTATCTTAATTTTTTCCCCAAAAGTTATATTAAAAAATAAATTCCTTAATACTTAGGAGATAAATAATCTTTTGTTTTTTATAGGAACTTTCTGCATCATCAAGAAGGGATTTGACCAAATGTTATTTTCCATGTAAGGAATAATTGGAATATTTTTGTGTTATTTCACTTCAGAGGCGCTACGGTTCGTCTAAGTTCTACCAAAACATTCTGTCTTAATACTAATATAAAAAAATGATCGGCGATATTCTTGGCTTTGGCTTTCATTCCTAACCAATCTTTCTAAAAGGAAGGATACTTTCTCGCCGATAGAATTTTAAAAAAAATTAAGAAATGAATAATGTTTCAATAAATTTTTTTGTATTTAAGAAATATCTTTAGTATAGACCTTTAATTACACCGTTTTCTAGTTTCATATTTTCCGCAGCAGGGGTATATGATAATCCAGGCATAGTCAACATTTTTCCTAATAATGGATATATGAATCCAGCACCTGCGGAAAGCCTTACTCTAGAGACCGTTACTTTGAAACCTTTTGGTCTTCCTAAAAGTGCGGGGTTGTCTGACAGAGAATATTGTGTTTTTGCCATACATATTGGAAGATCATTATACCCATTTTCTTTAATAAGTTGAATATCTTTCTTTGCTTCAGAGGTGTAAATAACTCCATCTGCGCCGTAAATTTCTTTAGCAATGATCTCAATTTTTTCTTCTACGGGGAGCTTTAGATCATATAAAGGCTTGGGGTTAGAAGGCATTTCTGCTGCTTCAATAACAGCTTTTGCAGCTTCAATCATTCCTTCCCCACCTTTTCCAAAGGGATCTCCAATTACAGCTTTCTCTGCTCCTGCTTCTATTGCGAGTTTTAATACGGTCTCTAATTCTGAAGGATTGTCTGTGGGTCTCTTGTTTATTACTACAACTACAGGCACACCAAATTTGTGGAGATTATCAATATGTGCTTTTACGTTTTCAAATCCTTTAGTAACTGCCTCAATGTCCTCTTTGGCGATAATATCTTCTGGTAATTTTTGTCCAGGGGTGATCTTGAATGCACCACCATGCATTTTTATAGCCCTTATTGAAACAACCAGTACTACTGCATCAGGAAAGATTCCGCTAGTTCTTGCTTTAATATTGAAGAATTTTTCTGCACCAAGATCTGCCCCAAATCCTGCTTCCGTTACAACATAATCTGCTAGGCCTAATGCGATTTTATCTGCTAAAATACTTGAACTTCCATGTGCAATGTTTGCAAAAGGTCCCGCATGAATTAAAGCAGGTTGCCCTTCTAGAGTTTGTACTAAATTAGGCATTATTGCGTCTTTCATTACTACAGACATGGCTCCAGAAGCCTTAATATCTCTTGCGTGAATCGCTTTGTTATTCTTATCGTAGGCAATAATTATTTCTCCAAGTCTTTTTTCTAAGTCATCATATCCAGTGGTTAAAGCTAATATTGCCATTATTTCTGATGCTGCAGTAATATCAAAACCTGTTTCCCGTGGTATTCCATTTTTAGGTCCGCCTAACCCAACAATAATATTTCTTAATGCTCTATCATTCATGTCTAAAACTCGTTTCCAAACAATACCATGTACGTCTAGTTTAGGCTCTTTTTCTCTGAATAAGTGATTATCAATCATTGCTGCTAATAAGTTATGAGAAGAGGTCACTGCATGAATGTCCCCTGTAAAATGTAAGTTAATATCTTCCATTGGAAGTACTTGTGAATACCCCCCACCAGTTCCACCACCTTTAATTCCAAATACTGGACCCATTGATGGCTCTCTCAATGTGACTACTGCTTTTTTACCAAGTTTTGCTAGTCCTTGTGTAAGACCAATTGAGGTAGTAGTTTTTCCTTCACCAAAAGGTGTAGGGTTCATTGCTGTTACAAGGATATATTTCGCTTTTCTTTCTTTAGGAAGTCTTTCTAAAATTTTCAATGATATCTTGGCTTTATATTTTCCATAGGGTATAAGTTCATCTTCTTTTACCCCTAGTTCTTCAGCAATTTGTGTTATGGGCTTTAGTTCGACCGATTGAGCGATTTCGAGGCTGTTTAACCCTGTCATGTTTCATTCCTTCCGACTCTTTGGTCAACGTTTTTTATGATGCATTTTATTTTACGTTATTTCTTATAACATATCCAAACGAAGGGATTGTTTTTCGTTTGGATGCTTTTTTTGAAAATTGTAAAGGAATTTAATTGTTTTTAATTCTGTTGGCGATAAGTTTACTTCCAAATAGAGAATGATGAGTAGCAAGCCTATATAATTAATATCATAATCTAAATGTGAACTACCCCTTGCTTTTGCGAGGTGCTTCCTGCTTCACAGAGGAGACTCTCTCCACAGGCGCTACGGGCCGTCCCAGCCCTGTAAGAAAAACATATACAAAAAAACATATGATGTTTTCGGCTTTCATTTAATACCCTCCCTTCCAGAAGGGGATTTCCCGCAGAGAAAGTTAAATTAGAAACATTACTGTAGAATTACTTGTCATACAATCTTCACTAATTTTGATGATCCGTGATCGATAAAAATACGAGATTCGAATTAAAGCTCAAAAAAGCTGAAATACCAAACAATCAAACAATCAGACCTTGTGACCTAAAATAAAATATAAAACTAACCTTGAACAAGTATAGTATGCTGGAACACAACCGGCAAAAAACAAAACCCTTAGCCCTTGAAGGACAAAACAAGGGCAAAAAAATGGGAACAAAGAATACCTTTAAAAACAAGGTATTCGAACATAAGAATGCCAATCCCATGCGAAGACCTCAACAAAAAAGTTGAGTGAGCAGGGAAGCGCATAAATCATGCTCATTTTTCAGAATTCATAAGAGTCGCGTCCCGGTCGCGTCTAACTCGCGAGTGCCCTTTTTTGGGTACAATGACCAGAGTCGTCCAAGATCGGGAACAACAAAAAACGCGACTATTTTTTAAGAAAGCACATACCCTAACATCCGTGCAGACTATGAAGCAAGCGTGCGTAAGAGCCGCAATGCTTCTGCCTATGAAAGTTTCCACCTACTTCCCAGGTGGAAACACCAATCGTCGGAGTCATAAAACACATCCGGCGGCCGTACACATTAAGTGTAGCAGCACGCGGAAACGCGTGTGTTGCTACTTAAATCCGCTTGAGAGTGGCGGCCCAAGCGGCTACCTGCCGAGACTAAGACATGCAAGTCACCGGGCCGGCAAGGTCCGGGGCGAAAGGCTCCTTACTACGTGGCCAACCTGCCCTGCGGACCGGGATAAGCGCGGGAAACTGCGTGTAAACCCGGATAGCTGGGACTCCCTGGAATGGGGCCACAGTTAAAGGGTATTGGGTGATGCCCCCAATGCCGCCGCAGGATGGGGCTGCGTCGGATTAGGTTGTAAGTGGGGTAACGGCCCACTTAGCCGATGATCCGTACCGGCCGTGAAAGCGGGAGCCGGGAGACGGACACGGAGGTACTGGTCCGAGCCCTACGGGGCGCAGCAGTCGCGAAACCTCACCCATGCGCGAAAGCGTGAGTGGGTCAGGCAGGGTGCCGGGCTAACGCTCGGCTGTCGCCCGATGTACACAGTCGGGAAAGGAAGCGGAGGGCAAGGCTGGTGCCAGCCGCCGCGGTAAAACCAGCTCCGCGAGTCGATTGGTGTTTACTAGGCCTAAAGCGCGCGTAGGCGGCCGGAGTAGTCCAGGGTTAAAGGCCCCGGCTTGACCGGGGAAATGCTCTGGAAACCATCCGGCTAGGGAGTGGGAGACGGTAGCGGTACTCCAGGGGTAGGGGTGAAATCCTGTGATCCCTGGGGGACCACCCGTGGCGAAGGCGGCTACCGAGAACACCTCCGACGCTGAGGCGCGAAAGCCAGGGGAGCGAAGGGGATTAGATACCCCCGTAGTCCTGGCCGTAAACGATGCGGGTTAGGTGTTGGGACTCCTTAGGGGAGTCTCAGTGCCGTAGCGAAGGCGTTAAACCCGCCGCCTGGGGAGTACGGCCGCAAGGCTGAAACCGAGAAGAGGTGGTTTGTAGGCTTAATAAATCATTTCAAGTCATAATAAAACATATTAATAACACATTGTATTACCTAACAGTCGCATTAAAAAATGGTTCAACATATAAGAACTCGTCAATAGATAATTTCTACATGAATTAAAAGATACATTGTTCTCTTTGAGCATAAAGTCTAATCTTCCTTACATCATTAATAACAAAAGTGAAACATATAGAATAACCAGAAATGAAATCAAAAAATCTCTGATTATTGTCGATTGCAAATATCCTATAACAGCCTTAGAACGCCTCTCTCGGCAGCTAACTTAAACTCATAGGCGGGGGCGCACCTCAAGGGGAGAGGTGTGCGGCTCAATTGGACTCAACGCCGCGAAGCTTACCTGGGCAGACAGCTGAATGATGGTCGGGCTGAAGACTCTACCTGACTAGCTGAGAGCTGGTGCATGGCCCGCTGCAGCTCGTGCCGTAGGGTGTCCGGTTAAGTCCGGCAACGAGCGAGACGACCGCCCTTTGTTGCCAGCAGCACCTTCGGGTGGCTGGGCACACGAAGGGGACTGCCACCGCTAAGGTGGAGGAAGGTGGTCACTAGGCGAGGTCAGTATGCCGTGAACCGCCCAGGGCTGCACGCGCACCGCAATGGCTGGGACAATGGGATGCAACACCGAAAGGTGAAGCTAAACCTGAAACCCAGTCTCAGTAAGGACTGCGGGCTGTAATCGCTCGCATGAATTTGGATTCCCCAGTAATCGTGGCTCAGCATGCCACGGTGAATACGACCCCGCGCCTTGCACTCACCGCCCGTCGCTCGAGGGAAGTGGGGGATGCCCGAGGCTTAGCTCTTAGCTAAGTCGAAGGTATCCTCCGCGACCAGCGAGAAGTCGTAACAAGGTGGCCGTAGCGGAAGCTGCGGCCGGATCACCTCCTATACGCCTTGCACAGAAGTAATTGCGTTCTTGCGCACGCTTGCGTAGAAAACTGCACGGATGCTTGGAGAAGCTTTCCATTCATTGGGAGCTTCTTTTTTTATTTCGGAGATCTTTGTTTAATTAATACAAAATTTTTTTACTTCTCTTGGAGAGTTAATAATTAGTTTGATAGTTATGAAGTTCGGATCACAGAAAAATCCGTTAACACAGGTTAACAACCAAAATCAAGAAAAAAAACAAGATAAAAATAATGGGAATAAAAAACTTGCTACATCAGAAATCATTCAAAAATATAGAGAAGCTGGTGAAATTGCAAAAGGCGCAAAGGAGTTGGCCCGTAAAGTCACCAAACCAGGAGTCAAAGTTATGGAGGTCTGTGAAAAAATCGAGGAGTACATAAAACTAAAAGGCGGTCTTCCAGCGTTTCCAGTAAACGTTTCTATCAACTCTATTGCAGCCCATTATTCAGCTTACATAGCAGACAATCTTATTATTCCTAAAAACAGTGTAGTTAAAGTAGATTTAGGAGTACATATCGATGGTTTCATAGTTGATACTGCAATTACAATTTATTTCAGCAAAAAATATGATGACTTAGTAAAGGCATCTAAAGCGGCTTTAGACGCAGTAATTAACAACATAAAACCAGGGATTAAGCTATCCCTAATCGGTGAAATTGCTGAAAAAACAATTACTGATTTTGGTTTTAGACCAATTAAAAATTTGTTTGGGCATCAAATAAAGAGATATAATCTTCATGCAGGCCTAAGTATTCCAAGTACAAAAGATAAATCATGGTATGACAGCAAAAAAAAGATTGAAGCTGGAAAAATTTATGCTATCGAACCTTTTGCAACCACTGGCGTCAGGGGCCTTATTGATGATGGACCAGACGTAAGTATTTTCCGCTTTATCGCAACACCCCAAGGATCAGGAGTAATTATTAACAAAGCCAAAAATTATTTACTAAAAACTGGTATCTTACCATTCTCTCCACGATGGTTAGCAGAAGATATCAATTCCGTAAAAGAAGCGAAAAATATTATGAAAGACTTAAAGATCTTGGAAAATAGAGGTATCGTATATGGGTACCATACTTTAGTTGATGTCGACGAAGGCGTAATTTCCCAACATGAACACACCATAAGAACTACAAAAACAGGAGTAGAAGTTTTAACATAATTTTTTGGGATTCAATAAGTATATATTCCATGTTTTTTATTAAAGCACTACTCTTTAATTCAGTAATTCAACTGTCTAAATAATATTTTTTCATTGCTCATAAATAGTATTTTAATTATCTCTATCCCTACAAATTTTTATTGTAAAAAAAGATAAACACTATTGTATGGTACATATTAAAAAAGCGGTCCCCTTCAGATCAGCAATATTATTACTACTAATTTTTTCTCAGTCTGTCCCATTATCGATGACTATTGGAGGAACAGTTCATAATATCAACAAACAGTCTATAGATTTTTCTTATACAAACATTAAAACAACTTATAATACGCCATCAGTAAATATTGAGTTAGCAAAACTTGACCCTGAAGAATACTCTGCGCATCATCCAAGTCCAACAAGTGTTAAATTCTATGACCCGCTTCCCGAATTAAAAGTAAATGGTTATATTGTTTGGGCCACCACCCCAAAAACTTTAGGCATTTTCATATCTCGATTACCCCAAGATACACATTATGAGACTTTCAATATAGTTACAGCTGCGTATGTAGAAAGTAACTTAAATGTTATAAAAGATGCTTCTTTGGGACTGATGGGAATCGCTGTTATCCCCAACCAAAAAATCTTTTCTACACAAACAACCACTTCCCAATCTATAGATCCATACATGAATAATCCACTAGATCTTACTAAAACCTATTTTGGTTTAGAAGATGCTAAAAAAACAGGTCTGGATCTTTCTGGAAAAGGGATACGAGTCGGTTTGATTGACTCTGGAGTTAATCCTAATGTTGAGGGTCTGAAATATGTTCCAAATGGTACTCTCAGAAAAATAGAGTTAGAGATTGCTCCTGGTCTAAACAAAACAGAACCAATAAAAGAAGACATGGCTGGACACGGCACTCATGTCGCAACCATTCTTGTTGGGAGTGGATTTTATTATGACACTATAAACAAAGGAGTATATTATTATCCTGGTGTGGAAGGATACATGCCATATGCTACCTTAGTTAGCATTAAAGTCCTAAATAAAGACGGCTATGGGGAACTTGCTTGGGTTATTGAAGGTTTTGACATTGCTTTAAATAAGAATTTAACTGTTGTAAATATGAGTTTTGGGTCCGGTGCATTTAATGGTACAAATGACTTAATTGCCCAAGCAGCTGAAAATCTTTGGAACAAAGGATTAGGTGTTCCACTAGTTGCAGCAGCTGGAAATGAAGGTCCTATGGGATCATCAATTGGAAGTCCGGCAGTTGTAAGCAATGTCATATCAGTGGGTGGTTTTGTAGGTAGAAATGACGATGATGTTCTATTATGGCTTGGTTCTTCATGGGGACCAGGTTTCTATTCTAAGATTGGTGCTCCAGGAGTACCTAAACCTGAGTTATTAGGGGTATCTGTTAATGTCTACGGAATAAATTGGCAGACGGGTGGAATTCGTAAACTTAGTGGGACCTCAATGGCAACACCTATGATTACTGGACTCGTAGGCATCTTAAGAGAAAACTATCCTTCAGTCAGTTCTGGAGAAATAGTAACTGCTCTTTTAAAAAGTGCTGAAGATTTAGGTGAAAGTGTTGAACGGCAAGGACTTGGAATTCCTAACCTGGCAATAGCTGCACAGTATATCGAAAGATTCGTAAATGGAAGCGCATCACAAGGACAAATAGTCATTAACCCACCTAGGATTGATACTAAGAATTACGTATACAGGGCACAAATAATTCATTCAAACTCCACGTTCTATATCGGAGTTTATGCCTCCAATCAATTAACAGTCAACTTTCGAATGAATGATACAAAAGAGTTCAACCTCAGTCTAGTAAACATCAATAATAATACAATACTCCTCCAAGGATATAACTATTTTAAAGTAGTAGTAGGAGTAAACGAAGAGACTATGGAACCTATTCACGCTACACTTTTTGTAGACATTATTAATGGCTCTACTATAGATAGCGACGAAATAGAGCTCAATGCGTTACCAAGATTTCCTGAGGGAAGGGTGCTCTTTGACGCTTCAAAGGATGCAGACACGATGTTTGGTTACTTTATTGGAGACAATTCTATGGGCAAATACTCTTATCTCTCCTATTTGTTAGAAGAAGAAGGTTTTGAGGTAGAAAGTAATTTCAAAGCAAGATTAACTGATGAGATCCTAAAAGGATATGATATCTTAGTAATCAGTGATCCAGATCGGTCTTATGACTATGGAGAACTTAACGCAATCAAAAATTTCATTATCTCAGGAGGAAGTGTTATTATCTTCGCTTGGGGCCTAAATATGTTCAGTGAGAGTTTTTATCATGGGAATGCAAGTATATCTACCCTTAATCAGATAATCTCAGATTACGGTTTCTATTTTGGTACATCAAATACCACTAATGACATAATCTTAGCTGAAACACAGGATTACTTTGGGGAAGGGTATAATCCTCTAATTCAATGGGGACCAGAAATCCATATCACAAATAAA
>JAMOVR010000110.1 GCA_027061945.1 Candidatus Heimdallarchaeota archaeon | reverse complement strand
AATTAATTCTCTAAAAAAATATTGATAGCCTGTTTCACTACATTTTATCTGCAACTGTTCTTGATTAATTTTTAAAATATACTCTATCTCCCTGATTATATTATCCTCAGAAAAGTAGTCTCCGCTTCCAAAGCTTATCCTAATAACTGGATATGAAACAAAATCATATCTAGTTTCTATATATAACCCCTTGAATAGCTTCTTGTTTGCTTGGAATAATTCAGCGAGAGTGTCTAAAAAAAGGCTTTTCCCAAAGCGCCTTGGCCTTGAAAGAAAATAATATTTTCCCCTGTTAATCAAGTCTAATACAAAACGCGTCTTATCAACATAGTAGTAATTACCTTCAATTATTTCAGAGAAGGTCTGGATACCAATTGGAAGCCTTTTCAATCTTTTTTGCATACAATGCCTACTTCTTTGGGCTTAGGAAGTCTGAATTCATAAGCAAGAGTTCCAAGAGGAGAAATGGCAGCCTTTATTATAAAATTATCCCCTCTTGTCACTTTTCCCCCACCCATACCAATTTCAAGGATATCTCTTTTTTGTAAATAGCCAGCAGAGATTTTCATTTCAGCAAGTCCCCAATTGCCTTTTTGAAGTTCACCCTCATCGGTGATAAGATCAGATTGCAATTTTCGGTTTAGATTTACAGGTAGAGAATTATAAATGTCTGTTACTATATTCTTTGGTATTGAGTATTCACCATTCCAAGGGAACTGAATACCATATATTGTTTCCAGTCTCTTTAGCAGTTCATATTGTGTAATTGATTTATCCTTTTGAATCCAATCATATAATTCTTTTAATTTTAGTATGTCTTTTTCTAGGAGGGGTTTTAGGTACTCGTTTTTATTTATTATTGATAGGTTATCACTAACAAAGCTTACATTATCGTAAATCCTAAATCGATAGTAATTGCTATATTTATTCTCAGCAATATCTCCTTCATCCTCATCCATAAATTCAATGACTACATCCATATGAATATCTTCTTGGGCTCCAAATGCAATTTCAAGCTTTTCATCAGAGCTATTTTCCTCTTGCATTTTTTTCATTTTTGTAAATGAATGTTTTGCCCCATTACGAATTACATTTTCAAGAATCGTATAAAATGCGTGGTTTCCTATGATACCACCGGGAATTGCAAGCTGTATATCTTCATCAAGACAGCAATTTAAATCATCTTTATCAGTAAAAAGGAGTTGAAGCCTGCCTGTATTATTATCAGAGGAACATATCTTTTGTTTTTGTAGCGCGCAATCATTACATTTATCGCAATTGTATGAGCATATTGCATTAATGATTTCTGTCCATTTTTTAAGTCCACTACTGCCATTAGAATTTTTAAACACCTCTTCTGTAATCTTTCTATCCCATATCTTTTTGCATGATTTTAACACATGGATTCTTACATCATTTTCGTTTGTACCATTATTATCATAAAAGTGAGCCTTAAGGCCTTCGGAGCTTGCTATGTAATTAAGAAGATGTTTTTGTGATAAAAACCAGCGCATAAGATCCTTCATAAGCCAGGTAGGATAAGTCCATTTGGGCCATTCAGTAGCTATTTGAGCTATAAAGTCTTGGCGTTGCTGAAGATATTGGGAAAGTATCTGAAAATCTTTGCCCCAATCTGGCCATTTATCATTTTCAGGCTTCTTACTTGAAACTTTTGCAAGCACATGAGATCCAATATTATGGGACATGTTGCGGGACATGATGGCAGCGATAGCAGCTTTCATGCTATGGATCATAACTTCATCAAAGACACGCTTTCCAAAATTCCAAATAGAACGGCTAGTTACAAACTTATAAATCTGATGTTCTATTTTTTTGAAAATTAATTTATTAAGCGGAGCTTGTGTAAAACAAAGAACTCCTGTAAAGGTTGCATCATCCGCTTTTATATTCAGTACTGGATAAGTTAAAAAATACAGATGTCTTGGTTTAAATGGAGAATTAAAACCAAAAAGCATTATACGCACTAGTGTGCCTATAATTGGTTTGTATTTAAATGTCTCAGGAGTTAAAATTTTGTCTATAATTTTAGTAAAATTCTTATTGAGGTTATTGATGGCTTTCCGAATATCAGTATCAGTATTAATAGAGTTCTTTATACTAGAGGGCAGCTGAGATAGTTCATTCCATTTATATAAGGTTTTTTTGTTAAATTTAATTTTTTCAACAAGGCTTTTTATATTTTGGAAGTTAGGGTTTTCAAGGATCTCTTGAATAGCTGCAACTGGAATAGCTACTCTAAGACAATCAGCAGTTAAATGAAGATCGATTTTATCATTTTGAGTTAAGGAGGCATAAAGAGAATGGATAGAGCTTCTCTCTTGAAATAAATAATCAGCAAGTTTTATCTGCCATTTTTCTTCAGGGTCATCTAACAAGGAATAAATTGGCATAGAGGTTATATATTGTTTTAAATCTTCAGTTAAATCATATGGAATAAAATATACTAGTGCATCTTCTAGCTTTCCTTCTTTCACATTATTTAATGTGCCGATTCCCCAATGAAGAATAGCAAGTTGAGCAAAATCAAACCCACCGTCTTCTAAAATTTGCCCAATATAGCTTAAAATAGCATAATCTTTATTATGTAAGTAAGACTCCTTATATTTACTAGTAGTTTTTGCATATGAATAATCATGCAATGTATTCGATTTATCAAAAACAAATATTTTAAAAACTTTATGCAAAGGGCTGTCAAAAACCTTAGGCTGACCAATGGAATTCATAAATTCTTTATATAAACTTTCTTTGGTAAATAAAGTATGTTCTATATTATTTTCATGCTTAAGAATGTATTCATACAGGGTTACACCACGCTTTTTTTTCTCCAATTTTTTCTTCAGGAAATCAAACGCATCTTTACCTCTCAACTGAATAGGAGGCTGACACTCAGTGTCTTTTAGTTGGTAAACTGCAGAAATATAGAACCTTAAATAAGTATAGGCCTGTGAAACTGACATCTGGCCTTTCTCAAGACAATCTAAAATTCTGTCAACTTCATTATCAACTAGTTTATCATCTTGAGCAATGTCTACAATATCATTTGGTACGATAATTTCTTTCAAAAATAGTATGCCATCATGTTTTAACCATTCAGATAGTTTTGTTAAAAGGTTTTTGACATCTTCCGGATAAAGATTAGATAGTGCACAATCACCAATTATGATATCGAACCTTTGATTTTCATAATCAGCATTTAGCCAATTTTTTTCATCAAAAGTAACATTCTTGTCTACCGGAAAAGCCAATTTTTCTAACCTATTTTTACAACTGTCAATTCGGTTGTTAGAAAAATCAATGCAAAATACTTTAAGGCCATTTTCAAGTCCAAGTTTAATAAATTCAAATGTTGCACCCAAAACCAATATCTTTTTCCCACATAAGCCTTCCGGCCACTTTTGCTTGAAAAAAGATTTATAAAAAGATAATTCAATCGAATCAGGAGGATAATGACTGTTTGAGGGGTCAAAACTTATTATCTGTTGGTTTATATTATCCCATGCTTGTTTTTTGGATATATAATTGTTATTGATATTGTTCATGTTTTTTGCCTTCCATCCATGATATTATCACTTGTAATATAAATCTGCTCTACAAGTGACTAATATCTTACACCCTGAATCAGTTTTAGGATCGCTTTTAGCCCCTTTTTCAACCCTTAAATAGGTTCCCGACCCATAATTTTGGTCATGAAAAATCGATTTCCCCTCTAAAACAAATAATTCTACACTTCCGTCTATCACTATATACTCAGGGTATTTGGCTCCAGCTTCCCAGTCAGCAATGACTGTCTATTCATCATATTCATCTTTAAATTTCTTCTTTTCTTTACTTTCATGATGCAAGTTATAATAAAAACATTTTTTTCCATCCTTATGTGGGGACACTGAAAAATATTGCAACTGTTCCGTTTCTTTCCACCACGTTAGCTTCTTTAGCTTTCTTGTTATCCTTAGCATCAAAAACTATACGTCGAATCTCTTTATTCTGCTGTCCCATTTTAGCTAACCTATATAATTCATTTGGTTTCAGGCTAATAAATCTGTTACATTTCTACTACTCATTGTCCAGCCAAAATGCTTACGAATACTATTGCAGCTAAACTCTTTCTCAATTTGTGTAGTAGAAGTTGTTGCATCGCATACAACTATTGGAAAAATTCCATTTTGGAATGCGGAAATGGCTGTTACCATTACACAAACATTTACTAATACACCACAAATAAATAATAACTTTATGTTTTTTATTTCTATGAACTCCATTAATTTAGTTTTAAAAAAGGGATCATATGTATTTTTTTTTATTAAAATAGCATCGTTAGTATAAGGTAATAGCTCATCAATCAAAGAAGCATCCCACGATCCTTTTATCAAACTTCCATTTCGCTTTAAATCTGGCTTTAGAATTGGCAGTAGTCCAGCATTTGAATAATCTTTTTCAAACTCTACAACACAAAAGAACATAGGATGTCTTTTTTGTTTAAAACAATTAACCAATTTTAATACATTTTTTTTTGTAGTTTTCATGTCTACTAAAGCATTAACCCTTTTGCTATAACTACCCTTCTCATGACAAAAACAGTTTTGCATGTCGACGACAATTAAGGCTGCATTTTGTTTCAATTTCTCAAAATTCATCGTTTAAATTTCATTAGCAATGAAAGAAGCCATTGAGAGCGTATCAACAATCTTAGAATTTGAATCTCCTATATCAAAAGTTCTATAGCCTTTTGATAAAACTGATTTAATTGCTCGATGTATATCATTATATATCTGCGTTAATCCATAAGAATATTCCAACAACATGGCCAATGCAGAAATATGACCTATAGGATTTGCTATATTTTTTCCTGCAATATCTACCGCTCCACCATGAACAGTCTGATAACTTCCAAAACCTTTTTCGTTGAAATTACCTGAACATCCCATTCCTCTTGATTTATTAAAAATTGTGATCAGAACATCGGTTGCGATATCTCCAACTTCATTTGTGGTAACTATTATATCAAAATTTTCTGGTGAACGAATTACTTCGCAAATACCCATGTCAGGATTACAGAAATTAAGTTTTACATGTTCAAAATATTGATCCTTTATATTTTGGAAAACATCTTCCCAAAGCCTACCTATGGCCTTAAAGCCGTCCCTCTTTAAAAAAACTGACACCTCGCTTTTTCGTTGCTGTGCCAATTTTAGCGATGATTCTGCAAGCCTTTTTATTTCTAATTCTGAATATCTGATATTTTGTACGGCAACTCTTATTCCGCTAGCATTTGTTATTATTTTATTCCTTCCAAAAAAATCTCCGCTGTTGTTTTGCCTTAAAAGTAGTATGTCTATATCCTTTTTTAAGAGACGATCATTGTTAGGCAAAAGAGACAAAATTGGCACAATTTTTATAAATAAGTCAAACCGTTTTCGAAGGCTATAAACCAGTCCTCCAGATAAGGGACCAGACAAAATTGGTATGTTCATCTTTATGCAATCTTCATAAAATTTATATAAATTATTAACAACGCCGCGTTTTGATTTAATTGGAAATTTAATATCGGGACCCTGTTCAAATTTAAATTCTATTTTTTCTTTTTTTGAAACTGCATCGGTGATAATGTTAACAGCTTTAAACAACTCCTCCCCAATACCTTCACCAATTATAGTGCCAATTTTTATAGTAGTAATGCCGTTTTTCACAGCAACCTCCTTCCGCCATCAACAGGAATTTCAGCTCCATTTATGAAACATGCTTCATCAGAACACAGGAATAACACTGCTGAAACAATATTATCAATTGTGCAAATTTTTCTTAATGGTGTTGAGAGCACAATATTCTCTCGATCTTGCTCTATTAGCAGATTATTATTCCTAAAACTGCTGGGAAAAATAGACGGTGCAACTATATTAACTCGTATTCCTTTTGGGCCTAATTCACAAGCAAGATAATGAGCGAGTGAAGTTAAAGCACTTTTTGATACTGTATAGGTAAGCTTTTCAGGCCGATATCTCTGAGTGATGATAGTGGTTACAAAAACCACTGAAGTTCCGGCCTTAAATAGCTTAAGAAGTGATTTGGTTAATAGAAAAGGGGCCTTAACATTAACGGCAAATACTTCGTCCCATTGAGCTTCATCCACTGAGGCTATACCGCCATCCCCTGGGAGAGCCGCATTGTGTATTACAACATCTACTTTGTTAGTTGTTTTTTTTATTTTTTTAGCAAATTTATTAATATCTTCCGTCAATCTTAGATCAGTTTTTTGATAGAAAAATGAGGGGTGTTGTAAGGGGGGAGATGTACGTGAGCAACCAAATACCTTTGCCCCTCTCACAATAAATGTCTCAGCTAAAGCTAAGCCTAGCCCCCGGCTAACACCTGTAATAATTACAGATTTATTTTCGAATTGAGAATTAATCATTCAAAATACTATTCTGCAATTCTTTGAAGTTTCCCGCCTGTAACTTTTCTGAAAACGGTGGTGTCCATTTTAGTATCACCATATTGATCAAAAATAAATGTACCAGAGATTCCATTATAAGTTTTCAATCTCATAAGTCCATTTTGAATCTGTTCGCTGGTAATGCCATATTTTTTCATAGTAGTAGCAATTATCTTAAAAGCATCGTAAGTAAATGCACTTTCAAAGTTTGGATCTGTTCCAAATCTTTTGCGATATTTTTTTACAAAATCCAAAGAAGAATATTCTGGAGCATAAAATTTTGGCATAACAACAATTGCTCCTTCTAATGCTGGGCCTGCGATTTTCAAAACATAATCCCATGACATGCCAACATTTCCGAAAAGAGGAACGGTTAAACCTGATTCACGAATTTGTTTAGCCAAAATCCCGACTCCTGGGCCGTATGCTGCAATAAAAAGAGCATCAAGAGATTTTGTTTTTAATTTAGCTATTAATTCTTTAAAATCCTTAGTTTGTTTAGAAAAGCCTTCAGAAAAGACAATATCATTGTTGAGTGCATGCAGTTGCTTCACAAAAGAAGATTCTGCTTCTTGACCCCATACATCTTCAATATATATTATTCCAATTCTTTTGAAGCTATTTTTTATCAAAAAATTAGCCATTGCTTGAGATTCTTGGGCAACAGATTCATATATTCTAAATACATATTTTGATTTCTTAGCTAAATCAGGATGCATAGCTAATGATACTAATACAACTTTTCTTTGATCTGCTATAGGAGCTAAGGCCATACTAACGCCACTCATTTGTGTTAAGGCGACCGGAATTTTTTCTGTATTAATTAACTTATTCATTGCTGATACTGCTAAACGAGGATTATTTTGGCTATCCTCATATACTACTTTTATTTTTTGGCCATTGATCCCTCCGTTCTGATTGATCTCATCAAGGGCTATTGATAATGCATTTCTTTCATATTTTCCGAAAAAACCTATTGGCCCTGTCAACGGCAAAATAGCCCCTATCTTTATCACATCTTCTTTTTTTTCTTCGGGCTTTTGACTACAAGAAGAAATTGTTATGCATAAACTTGCAATGAAACTTAGTAAGATAATAGATAAAAATATTCTCTTAAGTTTTCCCATTTTTTTACTCCTTTAACCTGCTTTTCCTTATAACTTTATCAAAAAGCTATCCGCAAATACTAATTGCATCTAATATGCCATATTTTCCCAAAGCTGATTTTAAATAACGTATAGCTAATAACATTTAAATTTCGTTTTTATACTTATCGCCCCCTTAGCTAACAGTTAAAAATTTTAGAATATCCTCAAACATTTCCCAATTATTCATCATTTTTGAGTTGTAGCGACCCAAACAAATGTGCTATCATTATCACATGGATGTGAAAAATCCGCACATATTGATTGTAGATGACAACCAAAAATTTGCCAATGACCTAAAAAATAAGCTTGAGGATATAGCATCTGTCAAGGTCGTTTACTCCGAGGAAGAGTTCAAAACAATCTTTTCACCTTATAAATTTGATCTCATCTTATTGGATCTTCGTCTTAAAGAGGCCAAGGAAGGGCTTGATCTACTGGAAATGATCGTTGATGAGGACCCTAGCGCTGTTGTTATAGTAGTTTCAGGATATGGAGACATTGCAACGGCAGTTGAGGCCCTTCATAAAGGAGCCAAGACCTTTCTTGAAAAGGATAAAATGGAGCTAGATGAAATAAAATTGCGGGTTGAGCTTACCTTAAAAGAAACAAATGTCGAACGTAAAATTCGTCATCTTGAAGCCATGTTTCAAAAGAATGAAGAAATTATTGGAAATGACCCCAAAATGCTCGATATAAAGCGCTATATAAACCTTGTGGCACAAGATGGCGAGGCAACGGTGCTTATCAGGGGAGAGACAGGCACAGGAAAGGAGCTTGTGGCAAGAGCAATACATAGTCAAGGAGTGCGGAAGGAAGGTCCTTTTATCAGCGTTGCGCTTACTGATATCAATCCAGAAATTATAACCTCAGAGCTTTTTGGCCATGAACGAGGTGCTTTTACCGGTGCCACTTCGCGACATCGCGGGCTTTTTGAGCAGGCCCATAGGGGAGTGCTCTTCCTAGATGAAATTGGTGAGCTTCCTTTAGATGTTCAAGTAAAGTTACTTAGAGTCCTGGATCAGCGCAAATTCAGAAGGATGGGCGGTAAAAAATATATTGAAGTTGATGTTCAATTAGTAACCGCTACCAATAGACCTTTAGAAGAAATGGTCAAAGAAGGAAAATTTAGGGAAGATCTTTATTATAGATTGAAGGTCTTTGAAATAAACTTACCGCCACTAAGAGATAGGGGCGGCGATATTGAGCTTCTTGCAGTCTATTTCTTGAATCAACTAAAGAAAAAGGGCAGGACCCCTGCCAAGGGCTTTTCGCAAGAGGCTTTAGCAATGCTTTTAAACCATCATTGGCCCGGAAATGTTAGGGAGCTCAAAGCAGTGATTGAAAGCGCAGGCCTTAGATGCAGGCTGGAGGGTCAAGATAAAATTATGCCGAAACATATTTCTCCATTTCTTTATAAAAAAGAAGATAATTCTGAAAGAGCGATATCTGAGTTAAATGTTTCTAAAAAATTAGCAGAGACCGAGCTTGAGCTCATTGAGACTGCTCTAAGACACTCTGGAGGGCGCAAGACAGAGGCATGGAAATTGCTCGGTTATTCTAATAGATTCTCTATGTTAAGGAGGGTCAAGAAAATCATTGGAGACTTTCCAGAATTAGTAGAAAGGTTTCCTTTAATAAAAAGGAGCTATTTTAAAGGTGAAGAACCTCTTAATAGTAGATGATATTCCTCAATATTGCGATACTATAGAACCTTACTTAGAGGATGACTTCACTGTTTTTCAGGCCAAAGACCTGAATTCAGCCAAAGCAATTATCTCAAATAACCAGATTGAGATAGCACTGGTCGATATAGTTCTTGATGAAAAGAATCCCGACAATAAAGACGGGCTTTTGCTTCTTGAGTGGATAAAAAAACATTATCCAGACACAAAAGTTATAATAATGAGCGCTTATAAAGAGTTTGATTTTGCAGTGGAGGCATTAAAGCTTGGTGCTGAATATTTTATAAAAAAGCCTATCAATCCAATAGAGCTTGTAAAAATAATCAAAGAGATCACATGACACTTCTAGCTCAACTCCTTTTAAATGCTCTTTGTAATGCTGCCACATATTCGCTTTTGGCAATTGGTTTCGGTTTGTTTTATCGTTCACTTCGTTTTTTTAATATTGGCTTTGGAGCAGTATATGTTGTCACATCTTATGCTGTTATAACGGCTTCACAAGCATTAGGCCTTCCTCTTTTTGTTTCCATACCTTCAGGTTTAATTTTTGCTGGTCTAGTAAGCGTTTTAATGGATAAATTAATCTTTCATCCTCTTGATAAGCATGGCTCATCTTCTGGAGTACTTTTGGTAGCATCCCTTGGCATTTATATAGCTATAATTAACCTAATTGCTCTTATATTTGGAAATGAAATAAAAATTTTGAGCAAAGGCATGGAGCCTTCTTATTCTCTTGGCTCGCTAATTATCACTAGAATCCAAATAATCCAAATTCTTGTAGGATGGTTAACTACCATTTTATTCTGGCTTGCCATTAGAAAAAACACCTTAATAAAGGCCATTTGGGCCATGGGAAAAGTGCCAGAACTCATAAGGGCACTTGGCTTACCCTACAATCAAATGAGGGCGATTGTATTTTTTCTCAGTGCACTTTTTGCAGGGCTTGCTTCTATTGCAACCTCCTTCGATGTTGGCTTCGATCCTCATGTAGGCATGGGAGCCCTTCTCACAGGAGCAGTTGCAGTTATTGTGGGTGGAGTAGATATTTATTGGGGCTGGATATGTGGGGCCTCGTTAATAGCTTTTTTACAGGCTATAGGAGTCTGGCTGTTTTCGGCGAAATGGAATGAATTAATCACCTTTGCACTATTGATAATCACTCTTCTTTTAAGGCCACATGGTATTTTTTCCCAAAAAAGGAGGGCGGAAGAGAAGTGAACTATATCCTCCACCTCATCATAATTATTGGAATATATCTTATTTTGACTCTAAGTTTGAACCTCGTAGTTGGTTTTGGAGGGCTCCTATCATTATGTCATGCGGTATTTTACGGCATTGGAGCATATGCTACCACGCTGCTGATGCTGAAAGCAGGCTTTGGATTTGTTACTTCAGTGATATCGGCTGTTCTAATAACAGGAACATTTTCTTTGGCAATTGGTGTACCTGCACTTAGGTTTAGGGGCGACCCCTTTGTGCTTGTTACTTTAGGCTTTCAAACCATCATATTTACAATAATGTATAATTGGATAGGTCTAACCCGTGGCCCCTATGGAATTCCGGGAATTCCTAGACCATCAATCGCTGGCTATCAAATCACTACACTGCCGGAATATCTTTTTCTTACCTATATTTTTTTAGTCATGGTCGCCATTATTATAGTTGTTATCTATAAATCTCCCTTTGGCATGGCTCTTAAAGCACTTAGGGATGATGAGATGGCTGCTGAAGGTCTTGGCAAATCACCTTTTTATTTCTTTTTAGCAGCCTTTGTAATTGCAGGCATGATTGCATCTATAGCAGGCAGCCTTTATGCAACCTATGTAACTTACATAGATCCAACTTCCTTTACATTAGATGAAAGTATTTTTTTGCTTGTCATATTGCTTGTTGGAGGAGCAGGGAACTTAAAAGGACCTATCGTAGGAACTATCTTTATGATTTTGCTGCCAGAGGCACTTAGATTCTTGGGTTTGCCTGATACAGTGGCTCCTAATGTGAGACAAATTTTATACGGACTCGTTATAGTAATTTTAATGTTTTTTCGACCGCAAGGCATTGCAGGCGAGTTTAAACTTAAATAACAGGCATGTATAGCTAATGACAGGGCTTAAAATCAAAAATCTGAACAAGACTCTTTATGGAGTAGAAATAATAAAAGATGTTACAGCATCTTTTCTACCCGGTAATATTACAGCGCTTGTTGGGCCAAATGGAGCCGGAAAAACAACAATTTTTAATTTGATTTGCGGGTACCTTGTGCCTGATGGTGGAGCAGTTTTTTATAATCATGAAAATATTACAGGGCTTGAACCCTATAAGGTGGCGAGAAAAGGCATTGGAAGGTTATTTCAAGATGTTAGAATCTTTGACAATATGACACTGCAAGAAAATATAATTACTGCATGGCTCCCTCATTCTTTTGAATCTCCATTATTCCCTTTTGTGCACCCTTTGCGGTTAAAAAAAGTCTATAAAGACGCAATAGAACAAGCCAATTTTTGGTTAGAGTTCGTAGGGCTTTATGAGAAAAAAAATCATCTTGCTTCAGCTTTATCCTTTGGCCAACAAAAACTCCTTGCTATAGCTCGCCTTCTCGCTAAAGAATCCAAAGTTCTCCTGCTTGATGAACCAGCATCTGGCTTAAGTCCAGTGGCTACCAAGAAGGTGCTTGGAATTCTAGAAAAAATTATTGCCAAGGATAAACATAAAAT
>JAMOVR010000109.1 GCA_027061945.1 Candidatus Heimdallarchaeota archaeon | reverse complement strand
GACGCAACAATAGAGTACTTACGTTTAACAAACCGCCCCGAGGAAAAAATAGAATTTATAAAATCATATGCACAGGAGAATTTATTATTTAGAAGAGATAATTCGCCAGAACCAGTATACAGTGACGTAGTAGAATTAGATATGAGTACGGTAGTACCGACATTAGCAGGCCCTCTAAACCCTGATGAAAAAGTAACAATAGACAAACTCAAAGAACGGGTAACATCCTCAATAAGCAAATATCATGAAGAAAAAGGGATTAAGGAAAGTAAATTCTTATCCACTGAAATAAATATAGATGACGAAAAAATCACTATTGAAGATGGAGACGTGGCAATTGCTGCAATCACAAGTTGTACAAACACATCAAATCCTTCTGTATTAATTGGAGCAGGATTATTAGCCAAAAAAGCTGTAGAGTATGGTTTAAAAGTACCTAAATATGTTAAAACAAGTTTAGCCCCTGGCTCAAGAGTAGTTACGGAATATCTTAATAATCTGAACTTGATGTCATATTTAGAAGCATTGGGCTTTCATGTTGTTGGTTACGGATGTACAACATGCATCGGAAATAGTGTCCCTTGCCAGAACCTGTTGAAAAAGGTATATTAGAAAAAGATCTTTATATGACTTCTGTACTCAGTGGAAACCGGAATTTTGGGGGAAGAGTACACCAACATATTAGAGGAAACTTTTTAGCGTCACCAATGTTAGTAGTCTCTTATGCAATAGCGGGTACAACAAAGATCGATCTCTCAAAGGAACCTCTTGCTATAGACCCCACTGGGGAGCCCATATATCTTAAAGATGTATGGCCAAGCCAAAAAGAAATTCGAGATGCAATTGAAAAAGGTCTTTCTAGAGAACTATTTAAAAAACAATACGAACATGTGTTAGAAGGCGATGAAAAATGGCAAGCTCTAAACGCACCCAAAACAACTCTTTATCAATGGGATCCAGAATCTACTTATGTACGTAAGCCTCCTTATTTTGAAGGGTTTGACGGTAACCCACGAAAAATCGAAGATATTAAAGGAGCAAGAGTACTTGTAATGCTTGGTGATAAAGTATCAACAGATCATATATCTCCTGCAGGAGCAATACCAAAAGAAAGCCCCGCCGGTAAGTATTTGCTTGAACATGGAGTAAAACCACACCAATTCAATACTTACGGTGCAAGAAGAGGAAACCATGAAGTAATGATGAGAGGGACATTTGCCAATGTGAGAATTAAAAACCAATTAGTTCCAGGAAAAGAAGGTTGGTGGACAAAATATATCCCTACAAATGAAATAATGACTATTTTCGATGCTGCAATGAGGTACAAGAAAGAAAATATACCTGTAATCGTACTTGGGGCTAAACAATACGGACAAGGTAGTTCTAGAGACTGGGCAGGAAAGGGACCTGCATTATTAGGGGTACGTGCAGTTATTGCAAAGGATTTTGAAAGGATACATCGTAGCAACTTAATAGGAATGGGTGTGTTACCCTTACAATTCAAAGAAGGGGAAGGATGGAAAGAACTAGGACTTGACGGAACTGAAGAATACGACATCATTGGATTAAGTGAGGGCTTAACACCAAGAAAAGAATTAAAAGTGATAGCAAAGAAACAAGACGGAACAAAAATTGAATTCAATGTGATTGCAAGAATTGACACCGAAATGGAGCTTGAATATTACCGATATGGTGGTATAATGCAATATGTAATTGCGGACATTCTTGGAAAAACCAAGAAATAATTAATTTATTGATTTTATCAGCGGGAAGTCCCCTTCCTTTTGAAAAAGTAGGATAGGGTTGAAAACCAATACTTTTTGTTTTTTATATTATATATTTTTTTATTGTGTACTCCTTTGGGACAGAGATTTTAGGGAAAAGGTTCCGTGCCGGAGTCCCCTAATACCGTGAAAGCGCAGTCAGAAAATCCCCTCAAGTAAGCGAGGGATCATTCACTATCGTAACAATATGTTGAAATGGTGTTGTTGTCAGCTTGCTCTTATTATCAATCTTTTCAGAAGAAAGGTGACTTTTCGGCGATAGATTAAACAAGAACGCAAAAAGCAAATATTACAAAAACAATCACTCATTGAAATGAAGTTTGTTGCAGTTGAAGTTTTAAAAGATTTGAAACCGTTACATTTTCGGATACTACAAGCCGTAGAGTGGGGAATGAGATTTAGTGAATATTCTGATGTAGAAGAAATTGCGAAAAGAGTGAATCTTCATTTAGAAAAGCTTCTACATAATCTCGATTTTCTTCATAAAAAACAATTAGTTGAGAGATGGTCTGGAGATTATATTGGTTATCGCTTAACTTTTCATGGATATGATTGTTTAGCTCTTAATGCTCTATATGAACGAAGAGTAATAGAATCAATTGGTCTTCCCCGTGGGTTAGGAAAAGAATCAAATGTATATTATGCGTTATCATTTGATGGTGAAGAAGTTCTTTTGAAAATACATAGAATAATGTATACTAGCTTTAGTCAAGTAAGAAAAAAGAGAGAATATACTAGTGATAAACATCATATTAGTGAGCTATACGCGTCTAGAATAAGCGCAGAAACAGAATTCAAGCACATGAAAAAATTATATGATGTGGATGCGCCGATTCCTCGCCCTATTGATCAAAATCGTCATATGATTGTAATGGAACAGATCCCAGGTGTTGAGTTATTCAAAGCTAAAATAAAAGATCCTTCCGTGATTTTAGAACAAATAGTTGATTTTATGGCTATTGCTTGGCAAAAAGCGCATCTTGTACATGGTGATTTATCAGAACATAATGTATTGGTCTTACCAAATCAAACAATAAAAGTTATTGACTTTCCACAAGCCGTTCCTTCAAATCATAAAACTGCAGAAGAACTTCTCAGAAGAGACGTTAAAAACATAAATGATTACTTCCAGAGAAAGTTTAGAATCGGTTATGATGAGGAAGAAGTTATTAGCTATATTAAAGGAGAAACAAACAAAATTTAATCAGTTTTTTGCCGATTAATATTAAAACTGTATTATTAATAGATCA
>JAMOVR010000108.1 GCA_027061945.1 Candidatus Heimdallarchaeota archaeon | reverse complement strand
TAAAACAAGAGTAGAAGAGATCTTGGTTCCGTTGATCGAATTTATGGATAATAACGGGGTCAAGATTGACTATGAATAAAAAAATAAAAAACATTCTTTGTATTTTTTTCAGCAGTTTGATTTTTATAAGGCTAATTTGTGTAAATACACATTTAACATTTTACTTCAGGTATGTTTAGTCAGTAAAGTAGAAGATGTTAACTTTAAACATTACAAGTGATTTAGGAGGAAATTTGGTGCCAAGGCAAAAAAGAAGATATATGAATATAGACAGATTAGTCGAAGAACTAGGTATTCCAGAAGTCTTAGAAGAAGATAAAGAAGAAGTCCAAATAATCTTTAGAGCACCCAGATTACTAAAAAAACAGGTCCAACAAGCAATTAAAGAAGGGTTATATCCTTCTGCAAACGTTTTTTACGAAGAAGCTTCCTGGAAATTATTATTAAATCACAATTATGCAAGAGAGTTTAAAGAAGAGTTAGAAGATCAATTAAAAGATATGCTTATCAAACTTAAAAATGAATTAGGGATAGATGTTATATCTTTAAGAAATGAATTAAGGAAACTTATTAATCAATTATCACGTGTGTCTGAACCATTAATTATGGCAGATGCTTCCCTTAGAGAATCAGTTATAAAAATCATGGAGCATAAACAAGAGAAAATTAAAGCTCTTATTGTTTATTACGTTGCGTATTTCAGGGAAATAAAAAAAGAGTTGCTTATTAGAAAAATAAAATTTAGGTTAAGAGAACCAGAATATTTAATAGAAAACAGCATTTTGTCGGCATTAAACGAGGGCTTGATACGAGAAGTCAAAAAAGGTGTTTACGAACTTACACCTCTAGGAGAATTTGAAGAAGAAAATACTATCAATTAAATGTTATGAACTACCTTGCTTTTGTGAGTGGCTTCCTGCTTCATCAATCGTATTCGCCCCAGGCTTATTTCCTTGGAAAGGAATGGCTTGGTTAGATGCAGATTTTATTGTATTTTCTCCCCAGGCCATATGGATAGACTGTCTTTCTTAGAAAAAATATATTTTCTCCATCCTAATATGAAAAACGATCAGCATTGGAGTTGTTTTTCGTTTCTCGCCTCATTTTCCAGAAAAAAGAGTATCTCCTTGCCAAGAGATTAAAATAGGTACTGCTAAAAATTTAGCATAGCACATTATTCTTTTTACTAATATAAAAATGTGTTACTAAGAATTTATCTCATAACAAATAAAACATTGTGTTTTTTTCCATTGTTATTTTCTTAAATATTTATTATTTCTATTTTATTTTCAATCGATGATTAATATTGGTAATCCCCTTTCTTTTTCGGATATAATAAAGGCGATTAATGGTAATTATTCTTTAGCCTTATCAGAAAGCATAAGGGAAAAAGTTAGGAATACACGTAATTTTTTGGAAGAAAAAATCTCTTCCGGAGAAATAATGTACGGGGTTAATACAGGATTTGGTAAACTAGCAAATACACGTATCCCAAATGATGAAATAATTGAATTGCAAATAAATCTAATACGTTCTCATTCTGCGGGACAAGGAAAGGAAATTCCCCCTTCGATCTCAAAGTTGGCAATGTTGCTTTTACTAAACTCAGTTGCAAAAGGATATTCTGGAATAAGAGAAAATGTACTTGACTCCTTAAAATATGCAATCGAAAAAGATCTAATACCGATAAGTTATTGGTTTGGGTCACTTGGTGCTTCTGGGGATTTAGCACCGTTAGCTCATTTAGTATTAGGCCTGACAGGAGAAGGGCCAATATTTGATTTAAAACATAAACAGAAATATGAGAAAATAACAGAAGCGGATCCTGATTTTCCAATTATTAAGTTAGATTCTAAAGAAGGCTTAGCTCTAATAAACGGGACGCATTTCTCTACTGCCTTTTTATCTTTCTCAACTGAAAAATCAATGTCATTGTTTTTCCACTCTCTGATAAATGCTGCTCTTTCATCGGAGGCATTAAAAGCAATAATCACAGTATATTCGCCTTTAATACACAATATACGGTTTCATGAAGGACAAAAAAAGACAGCAGAAATAATTAATGTTCTATTAGAAGGTAGTAGCTTTATAAAAAGTGCTCCTGATGAAGAGATCGTTCAAAATCCCTATTCTATAAGATGTACACCCCAGATAATGGGTGGTATCTTTTATTCTATTAAAAATGCCATTCAAACATTAGAAATTGAGATCAATAGTGTTACTGATAACCCATTAGTATTTCCCGAAGAAAAAAAAGTTTTGTCTGGTGGAAATTTTCATGGTGAGCCAATAGGTTTCGCAGCTGAATTCTTAAGCCTTGGTTTAGCTAAACTGGCTAGTCTAAGCCAAGTCAGGACTGAAAAAATTCTCAATCCCGCATATAATTATGGTTTACCTGCTTTTTTAGTCAACCACCCAGGTCTAAATAGTGGTTATATGATCGCTCATTATACACAAGCAAGTCTACTAAATAAAGTAAATGTGTTAGCAAACCCAGTTATTACTGGAAATATCCCTGTAAGTGCAATGCAAGAAGACATTGTATCAATGAGTATGAATGCTGCTACAAAGTCGTTTGAGATTAGTGATTTAGTTGAAAAAATCATTGCTATTGAGTTAATAGTTACAATTCAGGCCCTCGATCTTCGTGAAAAAAAAGAAGGTGGGAAAAGCTCTCCTGTGTTGCAAAATATTAGAAATTATGTACGCTCTAAAATTGAATTTTTAGACAAAGATCGAATTATAAAAAATGATATTGACGAAGCAGTAAAGATTATTCAGAGCAAAGAATTATTAAGAATAGTATCCAAAAATACTGGTATCAATTATGAAGATATTTTTCAAACATAAATAAAATAAAAATAAAAACGATTCTGCTAACTTTTTTAGTAAATATAAAAAATCTTAGGATAATTACTGTTAATTTTAAAGATAGTTTATATTATTGTTTATTAGAATTGTTTAAATTATACATTTTTTTCCTATTAATAACTAATTTTTGGACAAAAAACAAGATGCGTAAAATCTGATTTAAATAAGAGTTTTATTGAATAAAAATAGATAGTAAATAACATTGTAATTCCTATCTTAAAGTAGTGTACTTATGTCGCGTGGGTCTGGTGATTTTAATGGTTGAAATACGTTTTCAAGAACCTTTAGGTCAGAAGTTCGAGATTAAAGAAGTCGATATTAATAAAATACATCCTCATGAAGAGATAATACCCCGTGAATTAGAGCGAGTAAAAAATAGTTTGTTAGAAGACGGGATTCTTAAGTATCCTGTTGTTGTATCTCAAGATTACTATGTCCTTTTAGATGGTCATCATCGGTGGAAAGCCTTACAAGAATTAGGGTGTAAAAAAATTCCCTGTGTAGTATTTGACTACTTTAACGATATGGCTATTATGGTTGACACATGGTATCCTGTGATTAACTTAACATTAAATGAAGTTCTTTCAAAAATAAATGAAAAATATGGGGATAAAAGTCCAATAATTCCTGTTGAAATTAGAGATCCTATTGAGGCAAAAGCTAAAGTTGATAGAAGAGAATTTGGAGTTATTCTTACTAATGGAGATGATTTTTTTGGGATCAAAAGGGATCGAAATGATATAATGACTTTTTTCAGAGCTAACTTTCTTAAAAACATGATTTATTTTGATGATTGGAGGTGGGCTATGAAACGAGCGAAAGAAAAAAATCAGTGTGCAGTGCTTACTTATTCTTACACTAAATCAGAAATTACTGAAGCTGCAATTAATGGCGTTGTTTTTACACCAAAGACAACTAGGCATGTTGTACCTACTAGATATCCTAGAATAAACATTCCAATTGATGAAATCTTAGAATATTAAAATATAAACAATAATATAAACTACCTTTTTAATTACCTTAGTTTTTTAATAATTCTTTTAATGCTTTAGAAAACTACTTTTTTTCCTAACAAGTTAGTCATTTTATAATATCATTTCTTTAATTGGTCATGAATGACGGAATACGCCATAGAAGTAAATAACTTAAAGAAAAATTTCGGGGAAATACAAGCCGTCAAAGGAGTCTCCTTTAAAGTTAAAAAAAGAGAGATCTTTGCTTATCTAGGCCCAAATGGTGCTGGTAAAACAACAACGATCAATATGCTAATTACTCTTTTAAAACCAACTGCAGGAACAGCTAAAGTCAATGGTTATGATATCATAACAGAACAAGACAAAGTACGGCGATCTATTGCTGTTGTCTTTCAAGAACAGACTTTAGACGAAGATCTAACCGCGTGGGATAACCTCATGCTTCATGCAAAAATATATGGGATCCCTAAACAAGAGGCAAAACAAGAAGCAAAACATCTATTAGACTTAACCGGTTTATGGGAACGCCGATATTCTAGAGTAAAGCACTTCAGTGGAGGGATGAGGAGAAGACTAGAAATTGCACGAGGTCTCCTAACTAATCCCAAAGTATTGTTCTTAGACGAACCAACAATTGGTTTAGATCCACAGTCAAGGGCCCTGATTTGGGAAAAAATACAAGAGATCAGCAAAGTACAAGACATTACTATATTTCTTACAAGCCATCAAATGGACGAAGTCGAAGAATTTGCTCATACTGTTGCTATAATGGATCTTGGTGAAATTAAAGTAATAGGAAGTCCGGATGAATTAAAAGATTCTATAGGAAATGACGTAGTGCGTTTCAAGGTAACAGAACAAAAAGAAAAACTAATTGAAGTAATCAGAAAAATGGGATATGAGCCCCATGAGGCAGGAGACTACATTGAAGTAGGCGTTAAAAATGGCGCAGAATTCCTTGGAGAAAAAATTAGGGAGATCTCCTCTGCAAATATTCCTATAAAATCAATAGAGGTCAAAAAGCCCTCACTCAATGATGTTTTTCTTCATTACACTGGAAGGGAGCTTAGAGATGCTATGGCAAGTTTTGCGGACAGAATTAATATGCCCGGTGCAAATAGGAGGATATTAAGGAGGCGGCACTAAATGGAAGAAAAAAAATACGGAAAATACTCTTTTATTAGAGGAGCCTATACTATCTGGCTCCGTCAGATACTTAGATATAAAGCTACACCCTCAAGACTAGTTTCAATGATGTTGATGCCACTACTATGGATCGCAGTATTTGGAAAAACATTCAATAACCTTTTCAATAATCCTGGGGCTGCTGCTATGTTCGGGACAACGGGAATTGATTACCTTACTTATTTTGGTCCTGGAATTTTAGCAATGATCATTCTGTTTACAAGTACTTTTGGTGCTGTCAGTATGTTTTATGACAAAGAAAGCGGTTTTATGAAAATATATTTGGTAGCACCGATCCCCAGAACTGCAGTAATTACTGGTTATAATCTAGGGACACTTACAATTTCTACTTTACAGCTAATAATCCTCTACATCTTAGAATTACTTTTAGGTGCCGATCTTAGTACTAATCCGCTTGATATATTACTAGCTTGGTTCATATTAATGAACCTTTCAGCATTATTGATGGGATTTGTTACATTAATTGCTTCTAAAGCTCCAAATGTAGAGGTATTTCAAGCCCTTATAATGCCAATAGTAATGCCATTACAATTCGCCTCCAATATAATGTATCCTTACAAAGTAATGCCAGAATGGTTACAATACTTTGCAAAACTAAATCCGATCAGTTATGCAGTCGACGCTACTAGAGGAGTACTTATAGGTACTAACTTCCAGGAATCTCCTTTTGACGTAGCCTGGATAAGTAATCATTTATTATTATTTGATATTTTAGTATTAATATTCCTCGCTTTATTCTTAAATATTATTGGAAATAAAGCTTTCATAAGAAACTTATCTAATTAGAATGATAGTTTTTTATGGCTACAATATTCTTCTTTTTTATTATTTGAGCAAAAAACGGTGATATTAAAAAATATAATGTATTATTTTTTATTTAATAATTGATGCCTGAAATAGTAATAAATCTCCCTTCAAAACTTGATGAAGGGATTAAAAAACTAGTGAAAGAGGGTTACTTCAACTCAGTCGAAGACTTTGGCTTACATGCAGTTAGGTTATTAGCTGAGATCTATGGAGTTGCTGTAGACGGTGGTGGAGTCAAGCTTTTCGATAAAATAATGCTTAGACAGAGATCAGTTATTTCATCAACCACAATGCTATCAGATGAAGACGAAGAAGAAACATCAATTACTAAAGAAGAAAAAATAGTCTTAGGGACTTTTGGAAGCGCAAAATATGAGTACGAGAATACATTATTTATGCAATATCAAATGAATGCATTAAGGACAGGACAAAAACCAATGTCAAGGGAGGAATTCATTGAATTATTAAATTCTTTAAAAGATAAAGGAATACTAACAAGAATCGAACAGAATAACAAAATTTTGTGGAAAAAAACCTCTTAGAATTAAGATTTTTTACTAAAATCAAAACTTCTTATTAATGCTAATATCTTTTTTTAAGTACTTTTTTCTAAGAAAGACAGTCTATCCATATGGCCTGGGGAGAAAATACAATAAAATCTGCATCTAACCAAGCCATTCCTTTCCAAGGAAATAAGCCTGGGGCGAATACGATTGATGAAGCAGGAAGCCACTCACAAAAGCAAGGGGTAATTTACACACTCAAATATCTTTCTTCTAATATTGAACGTATTTTTTCATTGTATTGCCTAAAAACTCTAAGAGTAATACCTGTTGCAGAGATCTCTCTATTCGCACCAATCAAAATAAAATCTCCAGCCTTAGAAAGCACAGTGAACCCTTTTTTCCCTCTAATAACCATGTCTGCCAAATCACCATGCTCAAGTTTACTAGTTACCATTTCTCCTGTGTTTAGCAGTGCTGCGGAAATTGCGGATAAAAGATCGGGGTCCGCCCTTTTATTAGCGAAAAAAGCTAAACTTTGACCTTCACGTGAGACTAAAGCAATAGCTTCTAAATCGCATTGGCTTGTTATATCTTTTAATATCTTAACTAATTCTTCCCGCTCAGAAGGAGTAAGTTCATAACTATTCATACTAATTACTCTTATTTTTATTACACATTAAAGCTTTCCCAAAAAATGGGCCCATGTTTTGAATATGAGAGATATTTATAAAGAAAAAAAATATTTTGAAATATTTAATGAGGAAGAACGAAAAGAAATGAATTTTTGAATAATACATTCTTTGGGAAAGTATTAAAGTTCAATTTGTCAACTTACAGAGGCAACTAGTTTTTATGGGAGGACATTATATAAATTATTGATTAGAGTGAAGGCCAGCATAAAAATATTACTGCTTGCTTTAATAATGATAGGACTAATCATTGGTCAGAATGTAAATAACTTAGATAATTCTCTTTTATATTCACAGTTATTAAAAGAAAAGAATGAAAAAGATAGTAATCAGAGTGAAAAAATTTTTGATAACAATGCTTCTTCACCATCAATTATAAACAATGCTGGCCACGTACAGGGAGATGCAGTAATAGGTTCAGGTGTTTCTCTAAAAACTACAGAAGCAAGCAACCTTACAAATTCTATTAAAACGATTTATGGGGAAAACGATAGTACATTTTATGGTGTCCAAACAGGAAATAACATAAATATTACGGTTTCTCCATTGTCTACTCCCAATTATAAATTAATGAATAATACTCTCGAGATCATTGCTTATAGACCTGAAGTAAACGTTGTATTCAGTAATGACACTTCAAAAACATCAACATTACAGGATAATACTGCAGCGCAAGCAGTTAAATTGGAAAATATTACTGATTCTATTTCTGCGATTATAACTAGTTTTGAAATAGAATTGGGTTCATTAAGACCTCAAGTAGAAGAGATCTATGGAGAAATATGGAGCGCGGTTCTTAATTCGGATGGGAGTATAATTCCTGGATCAAAGATGGCTAACACTAGTGCATTGACTGATGGTGATACTAGTGCAACAAATCAGGATATATTATTGACATTCGACAAACCAGTAATAATCACAACTAAAGATACTTATTATAATGCCACTCTAAAAGAAGCTTATATTTTCTTTGTATTTTATTCTAACAATACAGACTCTCAATTTTCATATTATCGAACAGATACAACTACCACAGATACTGATAAAGCGCCAACATATACAAAGACATCCACAACTAATTGGACTTTAGAATGGAATGATGTGTGGTTAAATTTCGATTATGGGTATATTTTCTTATCTGATGTATTAGATACTAGAGTTTACTTTAACGAGGAAAACATAACTGTTGGTGTTCTAAGCAATAACAAAGTAATAGATAATACCACTAAAAGTTACGAAAAATATACTATCATTTATAATACATCAAAAGCCTGGCCAAATACTAAGTTTAACATTACTCTTTATAGATTTAGTTTTAACCAGACACTTGGAAACTCTTTATACATTGCAAAAAGTTATCTACCAGAAGTTAAATGGAATGTTTCTACAAGTTTCAATGTAGTATTTTCTGGTAATGGAAGAAGATTTATTTCTCTTCCTAAGAATTTTACCGTCATCTCAGTATTTCTAAATGGAACACAACTATCACCTGGGACAGACTTTGATATTACAGGTGACGTGTGGGGAAACAAGTCAGTATTATTGTTTACAGGCAATGGGGATTATCTGATCTTAGCAAATAGTTCTAATTTATTATGGAAACAACAAATTAATACCTATAAACGTAGCCAAAGTGAATGGGTGCTTACTTCTCAATTTGTAATGGGGACACTTTATCCAACAAAAGAAGCGGGAGACTATCTTAAAGCAAACATAAGTTCGGAACTAGCAGCCCAGTTCAAAAATGGTAGTTATAATGCGACTTTGTTTGATCCTAATGGAAAAATACTTGGAAACCAGTCAATACTACCGGATTATGTTGACCATTATAATAATACCTACTTGAGAGATTTCAATGGTACTTTAACATTTATAACAGCATTTGATCCTAATCAAACTACGGGGACATGGACTTTTCAGTTCTATTGGACTAATGGGACTGCTGTAGGAATTGGAACTGTGAACATAACCGTAATCCCATCTATTTCAATGTATATTGAGCCAATGGAAGGTACAAATTATCTTGAAAATTCCACGATAAACATCATTATTGCTACTTTAGATAAGAGTCACAACTCAGATTGGCCGGGTAATTCTCCTGGGAGTATAAAATGGAAATTTGAAAATAAAACATTGGTGAGAGATGGAACCTATAATGCCACACATTATAAATATACGACCTCACTCAACACATCAATCAATGCATTCCCTATTACTCCTGGACGTTATAATATAACAATAATATTTACAGACAACATTTTTAACTACACGTGGGAAACATACTTCAATTTATATTATAGAGCATCAAGCAGTGTTGTAGGAGACAATGAGATATATTATGGAGATAAAGCAATTAACGTCCTTGTAACTCCATGGAACGTAACTGGTGGTGGGAAGATCTTAAATTCTTCTTCATTATTATTTGATGTGCCTGAAGCACCATTTAATGCAACATATATTCCTTCAACAGGAAAGTATAATATTACTATTTGGAATAATGGATTTCAAACAGGAATCAAGACATTAAATATTAGATGGCAATATGATGGGTATAGAAATGATCCAAATAGCGCATGGATAGTAAATGAATATAATATTCTTGTAAAACCAAGGCCAATAATAATTACCATTTCAAATAATGCTCTAAACAATAGCGATGTTCTTTATCAAGAAAAATATTCCACTAAAATCTTTATCAGAGACGGCCTAAATAATTCATATCTTACAATTGGTACGCTACTTTATACTTCTAATGCATCAGAGAATATAAATATTCAACAAACCAGCGAGTATAATGGTTCATATCAAGAAATAATTTCCATTGTTAAACCAGACAAAGTTAATGCCATTATTGAATGGACGTTTAATGAAAATGGGTATGAAACCACAAAATTAATGATTGTTGTCCATATTAAACCACGACCATTAGAGTTTTTAGTTTTAACACCATCATCTGTTAATGCTTCTGGGAAGTCAGATCCTATAAGCGTGTTAATAAATGATGGTGTAAATAATAGTGTTATTGATATTGAAACTGAAATTGAGCAAGGAAGATTACAAATTCTAACAGATACCGCACAATATAATGGAACAGGGACATGGGAAAGTGAGATTTATAAACAATGGATAATTATATATTTCATATTAACAGAGGATGACGCTGGAAAAAACATTACTTTAATCTTAACAGTACAATTATATGGATATGAAACGACAGATCTGGTAATAACTCTTCATGTTAATCCATTAGTACCAACTACAGTATTTTACCAATCACCAGAAGAGACACATTATTTCCAAGAAACAAGGATCTTATTAAACTATATGAGTAATAATACCTCAGTTAAGAACTATGAAGTAAAAATACAAGCACCAGATAGCGTTATCTATAACTTAACAATTAATCAGAATACTGGGGAAAGAACTGTTATTTTCAGAGTTATTGGAGAAGTTCCAAATAATAATTTAACAATAATTATTACACTTACAAAAGAAGGATATACTACACAAACATTAACGTTTAACATTAGAGTACTACCAGCAAAGGTAGACATCAACTATCAAACTCCAACTAATGTCCATGTTTCGAATGAGAGTATCGATATTCCAATTACTTTAACTGCATATGGTTGGAATGTTAGCGGAAGCCTTTCAATAATTAACTGGAATTGTACCATTACACCGTCTGTTTCGCCAGATACTGTTTCTAATCAGTTTATAATAACAGTATATTTAGTTAACCAAGATGCTGCTCATACAATTACTATTTTCGTTACGGTCAACAGCACAATACTTTATGGTAATAATACTATTATTTTCAACGTTGCAGATCTAGAGAAAATAAATATTTCTTACGAGATTACTGGCCAAATTGCCCCGGGAGAAATATTTTCAGTTGTGCTTACAGCGTCTCAAGGAACACAGTCACTACTGTTATTGTCATTAAATCAAGCGGGAACTAATATTGACTATACTAAGCTTACCGCAAATGTGACAATTGTAATCAAGCTTGCTAACGGAACGATAATAAAGCTGTTTGATACTGAAGCATTCAACTCTGAGGGAAAAAGTATTTTAGGACCATTTTTAATACCCACCGAAGCGGTAGATCTAAAGCTTAGTATCAATGTTGCAGGTCTTGGTGTAGAACCAGTAGTTCTCAATCCAGATATTAAACTCCAAGACAACAACCAACTCGACCTTCAGTCACTACTTACTTTTAAGAATCTAATGTATTTATTAGGAACACTAATCACTATTTTACTTGCATCATTTATAGCATACTATTTAGTTAAACGAAAAGAGGAAAAGAGAAGACAGAAAAACTTAGCACTTCAAATAATTGGTGAAGTAAGTAACGCCCGTGCGTTAATAATCGTAGACCGTAGAACAGGATATTCAATTTATACCTTCAAATTCCAAGACATAGCAATAGATCCACAACTCATTGCAGGAATTTTGCATGCGTATGGAGCATTCGATCAAGAAATGACTGGGGACTTTGCAGTAGATGTTCCACCGGGATTTTACCGAGTAGAATTAGGGAATCACAATATTAGCAGAATCGTAGGTGAGATTTACGATTTCTATTTAATTACTGCAGGTCCTGCGGATAGTCTTAAAGATGGTTTAATAAAATTTGCAAACTGGTTTAAGAAAGAATTTTGGACTGATGAACCTGCAGTTGATTTAACATTATATGATAGTAGAGAAAAAGAGATTGTGCAAAAGATTGCAGAAAATCTTTATGCGTGGGTAACATCAGATTTAGAAGTCATCGATATCCAAAGCATTAAAAAATTGAAAGGATTAGAAAGAAGAATTGCAGAGTATATAGCTGAAAATGAGAGTGCGGGATTTACAGAGATAATAGAAGAATTTTCGGAGCATCCCGTTTCAGAGCTATTCTTAGCTACTAACAAATTAGTTATTGGTAAATACGTTACCATTGCATTACAGAGAGACAGATCAGAAGAAAGTACCCAAAACGGTGGGTA
>JAMOVR010000107.1 GCA_027061945.1 Candidatus Heimdallarchaeota archaeon | reverse complement strand
CTGCACAGGAAAATCTCATCCTGACAGAAGAACAGTTAGCGGCACTTGAAAAGGCAAAACATGAAAAAGAAGCGCATGGTGAGATAGAAACAGAACATCCTGGATACCTTGGAGCACAAGACACTATGTATGTCGGTACCTTGAAGGGTGCAGGACGCATATACCAGCAGAGATTCATCGATTTTTTGATAAACACGATGTTCCTGAACGAAAAATCCGCAGACAAATGGCATCTGCGAGAGATTCCATAAAACCATTCTTGATGAGTTCTATAGAATTGCTTTCAGAAAAAAATATATACTGATATTGAGGAATTGCAAAATGATTTAGATGCTTGGATAAAGTAGTATAATGAAGAAAGAACACATTCTGGAAAATATTGCTTTGGGAAAACTCCCATGCAGACATTTCTGGATTCTTTGCCACTTGTAAAAGAAAAAATGTTAGACAGAACCAGACAGACAAATTTACCTGTAATTGCAAAGGTGTAAGATTAAGTCTAGTTCAGTACAAACTACTTTAATTTGAAGTGTTTGAGACTGTCCTCCCCTTTTTCGACAGTAGGTATTGTTTGTTGGCTTTTTGACGTTTTGTATGGATTCGATATAGAGCGATATTATGTCAAAATCAAAAAAAATCGTTTTTTTCACCCAACTCTATTACCCGGATATGACCACAACTGCCATTCTTATGACTGATTTGGCAGAGGACCTTGCTAATTTGGGTCTAAATGTGCAGGTAGTTTCTGCTCAGCCAACATATCTTGTCAAAAAACGAAGCCCTAAAAAAGAAATTCACAATAATGTGGAAATTCATCGTGTTTGGTCGTTTCTTTTTGATAAAAATAATAATATAGGAAGGTTACTAAATGGTATTAGTTGCTTTTTAAGTATGTTATTATATCTATTTAAAACTCATCCCAATGATATTTTAATTTTTAATACTAATCCAGCGTTGTTACCATACCTAGGTTATGTTGCCAATAAATTAAGAAAACAGCGTGTTGTGATCCTCATTCATGATCTTTGGCCGGAGTTGCCTGCTAATATTGGGCTTATAAAAAAGGATAGCTTAATATATAAAATTATAGACTATTTGCTTACACTTGCATATAGAAGAGCTGCAAAGATAGTTGTTTTATCTGATGCAATGAGGAAAGTGGTATCTTCTAAAATATCACATAACATGAATAAAATTGAAGTAATTCACAATTGGGCTGATAAAACAAGAATATTCCCTGTGCCAAAAGAGAAAAATTCTCTTTTGAGAAAAATCAATCCTGAGGGCCGCAAAATTGTAATGTACTCAGGAAATCTCGGAAGATACCAACCTCTAGAGGTTATGCTTGAAGCAGCCGTGTTACTACGTAATAGAGAGGATATTCTTTTCCTATTTGTTGGTAATGGAGCTAAGAAACCAAAACTTGAGGCGATGGCTTCTAAAGCTAATCTTAATAATGTGTTATTCCTTCCCTTTCAGCCTTTGGATAAACTTGCTGAATCTTTATCGATGGCAGATATATCTCTTTTGGGTATAGAACCACAAAATGAAGGAGTTATAATGCCAAGCAAGCTTTATGGGCTTTTAGCTGTAGGCAAACCTATTATTTGTGTATCTGCACCTGATTCTGAAGTAGCCCAAATAATAGAGGGGGCAAAGGCAGGGGTACAAGTAAGTCCTGATGATCCTGAAAGCCTGGTAGAAAAAATACTTTTTTTTCTTGAAAATCCAGATCAAGCTAAAAAAATGGGAGAAAATGGCTTAAACTATTTTGAAAAAAATTTTGAAAGAAAGATTATTACAAAACAATGGTATAATTTACTCAGCAATATTTCATAGAACGGTGTCAGATTGTTCTTTAATTACAAATCTTTTCTTAAATATCCTTAATGATAAAGAAGATAGTTGGGGAAACTATAAAAAAACTTCTTTTGAAATCTGGAGTAAGGCGCTTAACTTAGCTATTTCTTGCTATATAGTGCCTTTTTTATTTTATAAATTAAAAGAAAAGGAGTGTCTTCATCTACTACCTAAAGAGATTAAAGAAGCTTTTTATAAAGAATACATATTTAATACAGCAAGAAATCTTCAGATTTTTAATGAATTGTCTAATATTCTACAATTACTGAAACAAAATAATATAGACTGTATTGTCTTGAAGGGAGGCTATTTAGCTAGCAAAATTTATCCACAAATTGGCCTTCGCGTATTATTTGATATAGATCTTTTATTTCAAGAAAAAGATCTTGCTTCTGCACAAAAGATACTAATAAAACATGGGTATATGAATTCTTCTCTCATTAGCCTTGATCTTCATTGGTATCTTGAACAATTTCTCGATCTTGATATGCAATATGTATGGCAAAATACATTAAGAACTGAAATAGAAGATGCGCCAGCCCTTGTTTTATGTCCAGAAATAAACATTATACATTTATGTATTCATATGGGTATGCATCATTTGTTTCAAGATGGAGCATTAAGGGCATTATGTGATATAAAAGAGCTAATAATAAAACAAAAAAAGATTGATTGGCTTTTTTTAAATAAACTTTGTGAAAGATGGGGTGTAAAAGAATGTGTGCTTCTAAGTTTAAAAATTGTAGACGAGTTTCTTGGCCTTCCTGAGAATATATCTATAAAAAAGTCATTTAATGAAGTCGATGTAGAGCTTTTAGAATGGGCTAAAAAACAAATAATTTGTCACCCTTATTCAGAAACAGGCTCTAAAGATTTATCCCCATATTTTTGGAAATTATGGAGCGAAGAGTCACTTATAGAAAAAATTAAGGCTTTTAAGCGTCTCATATTCCCACCTAAGGAAATGGTTTCACAAAAATATCCTTCGGTTTCCGGGTCTATTAACAATAGAATAAAATACATAAAAAGATTTCGAGAATTCATTTTTCCTTATTTAAGAATAACAATGCATCTTATAACTAGACAAAAAGATGCGGTTCAAAAACTTAATTCTAGAAAAGAAAAAGAACTTATTAGAAAAAGATTGGCTCCTAAAGGGAAGTGGATTTATCGTTAAATTAAAAAATAATTGGAGGGTTAATGCAATTAGACAAAATAG
>JAMOVR010000106.1 GCA_027061945.1 Candidatus Heimdallarchaeota archaeon | reverse complement strand
ATGCACGAACCACTTAACAAATATTTTTAATTCACATTAACTTAAGAAATGCGGATTTTATCATAAGGAGTCTTTCTCAGGCTGGAAAGCAGGGTAAGGAGTTGCCTCGGAATTTTTAATATAGTGAACCATTCAATTTATGCTTGCCCTATCCGATAAGCATACTGATAAATAATATCTTAAAATTTGTTTAACTGATCCATGAGTCTTAATCTTTAATCAGGTCTTAGTGTAACTGGATGTTTATATAATCCATGTCGATTATACGAATATCCGGATTTTTGAAAGTCAAGCCGGTATTATGATACAATTTTCCGTTCTGAATCACTAGATATCCAGATAGATGGGAAATCTGCTGGTCTACAAGGAAAAAATATCAGGAAACTTTTCCAGTAAAATGGAATGTTATATGAAAGAAAAGACTCGTGAGTAGCATTGTAAGAATTATGTGCAGTATTTTTGTAATGCTCACAGTTACTCCTATTGCTGCTGCAACAGCTTTAGTTTATTTTGATCCTAGAAACTGGGGTGGTGATATCACATTTTTCGGAATTATTGGTATAGCAGTATTCGGATTATTAACTGTTCCAGTTTGTGTTACTTATATTCCAACACTAGTTTTTACTCCCATATTTATGAACAAGCTTAGTAAGAAAGAAGCATTCTATATAATATCCAAGTGGAAATTTTTCGTATTTTCAATAATTGGTGGTAGTATCGCTGGTATTTTCATAGTATTACCAATAATTGTATTATCAATGAATGGTGGAATAAAAATAATTGTAAATTGGCTCTGGGCAGGTATGGTTGCAGGAAGTGTAACTTGTCCTATTATTGCAACGATTTACAGATTTTCAGCTTTTAATAAATAAATTTTATTTCGCACAAAAACTTATTCCATATGTAATTGATGATGTCTTAATCTAAAGGGTAATAACAATAAGTAAGATAACCGTTTGTTACATTAAAAAACATCAAAAAAATGAAGATAAAAGAAAAAAACCTGTCATAACTCACTATTATAACACTATTGGTATGCAAATTTACTTAACATAGATAAATTAAATCATTATTCAACTTTATAGTTACTGATATTACTATAATTACTGATATTACTACAAGGAATATTCATAATTTAGTACTATTGTTAAAAAAGACGTTATAGAATATATTCTTGTTGGATAAGGCTTTTAGCAAAAGTAATATTGATACTATTCTTAAAGGATATAGTGAAACGAAGTACACTAAGACACGCAATAAAAGCCTACAGTACTATGAATAATTTGGTCTTCATTACAAACACTATATCATTGAATCTGCTGGTATATATTCCTGCAATGTGTCAAACATTATTAAAAAAATTTAATCATATACCAATGAGCGTTATCTGAAATTCAGCAGGCGATAAGTCCATATTTACCAACAAATCTACAAGAAAAGTCAAAGAATAATATAAGTGTAGAAAAGTCGGGGGAGGATTTGATAAAAGAGAAAATATGTCCAAAATGTTCGTCTGTAATGGTCAAGCGTGTTGCCCAAAAGGGAAAAAATGTCGGTAAGGAGTTTTGGGCGTGTAGCTCATTTCCGAAATGTAGATATATAGAGGCAATTGATGCATAACAAATCGCTCAAGCTGACTGCCAACTCGCTGCGTCCTTTGGGCTTGAGATTGCCGGTAGTTTAGCTTCAATGTGAGCCAGAGGAGAAAAATATGAGCTCGTTTGAAAAAGAGGTGAAAAAAGGAGAAAGATTCCAATTTGGTAAGAACTGGCATCGATTTCTCTCTGTTCTCAATGAAGAACGCATTAAAATTGCTGAAAACTCTTTAAAAGAAATGCTACGCAAAGATAATCTGGAGGACTATTCATTTGTTGATGCTGGTTGTGGTAGCGGTTTATTTTCATTAGCTGCTAGGAGGCTAGGGGCAAAAGTATATTCTTTTGATTATGATCCCCAATCTGTTGCTTGTACCAAAGAATTGAAGAGAAGGTACTTTTCAAATGATTCTAATTGGGAAATTTCCCAAGGATCCGTGCTAGATGCAGATTATCTCAAAACCTTAGGTCAATTTGATATAGTATATTCCTGGGGTGTGTTGCATCATACTGGTGATATGTGGTCTGCTTTAAATAATGTTGTAAATCTAGTTGGTAAACAAGGCTATTTATTTATAGCAATTTATAATGATCAAGGATTTAAATCTAAATTTTGGACCAGAGTGAAAAAAACTTATTGTTCAGGAATGGCAGGAAAAATTTTAACTTTATCTATATTTATTCCATACTTTTTCATTGGGGCATTAGCGGCATCAATGATAAAAAGGGAAAATGTATTTAGAGCTTATAAAAAAAATAGAGGGATGTCCATTTATCATGATTGGATTGATTGGTTAGGTGGATATCCATTTGAAGTTGCTAAGGTGGAAGATATTTTCAATTTTTATTTTGAAAGAGGTTTTAATTTGTTTAATATAAAAACTTCTTGTGGATTAGGTAATAATCAATTTGTATTCAAAAGAAGCATGCCTGGCTAACAAATAAGCTACCTTTAAGCGAAAATAGTCAAGCCTCTCCTGATAGAGAAAATAGGCTTTACATAACAATATCTCTTTCAAGTGCTGTGGCGAGTCCATTCAAGACTGGTAATGCTACCATGCTTCGGTCCTGACTTTAGAGGGTTGGTACTGCCATACTTTGTCGGCCATGTCGCGAACTTCCGGCCCCAATAACATATTATATAGTATAGTACACCCGATGATTTCCTTTCATGGAGTTACTGGTGAATTGCGGTCATCTGGGAGGCCAGGACTCAGCTGACTTCTTTATTTCAAAAATTTCACACATAGTCCCTTTATTCGAGGCTAAAATAAGGTGGCGTTCCTCCGCCGTTTCAACCGCCATGATTGCTAAATCAAGCAGGCTATATCAAGTTCTGTGTTGCGGGTAATTCCAGGTACGAAACCTTAAAGGGAGAATCAAGGCCTAATAATATTTTTTTATCCCTATTATAGATGTCTTGCAAAAAGGTGATGGTATCGTCTTCGTTTCTTGTTACAGTCCAGTAGAGAATAAATATAGGAATTTTCTTTT
>JAMOVR010000105.1 GCA_027061945.1 Candidatus Heimdallarchaeota archaeon | reverse complement strand
TACAAGTAGCGGAAAGACCGAATGTTTTATTATACCTATTTTAAATCATCTTTTGAAAGAGTATGAAGAAGGAAAGCTTACTCCCGGTGTTAGAGCTCTTTTACTTTATCCAATGAATGCACTCGCAAATGACCAATTGAGAAGATTAAGAGGAATAGCCAAGATTATTGAACAGAAGATGCCGGAATTTAAAATAACTTTTGGCAGGTATGTAGGAGACACTCCAGAAACAAAAAAACAGGGGGAAGAAAAATTCAGATTAATGAATCCTGGAGAGGAACTAGTGAAAAGTGAACTTCTTTCCAGAGAAGAAATGCGAGAAAACCCTCCTCATATTCTTATAACAAATTATGCGATGCTTGAGTACTTGCTCCTAAGGCCGAAAGATTCTCCTTTCTTTGACGGAGAATATGCAAAGAATTGGAGATTTTTGATTTTAGATGAAGCACATATCTACAGCGGGGCTACTGGCATTGAAATGGCAATGTTAATTCGCCGTTTAAAGGATAGGGTATGTGAGAATATGGAAGGGGATCTGCAATGTATCGCAACCAGTGCAACCCTTGTGAAAGAAGAGAATGATTTTGACAAAGTGGCGGAGTTTGCTACAAATTTGTTTGGTGAGAAGTTTGAGTGGAAGTCAGAAGATAAAGATAGACAAGACATAATAAAAGGTGAGAGAATTAGAACCACAGAAGAGGGAAGTTTTGTACTACCATTAGAGGTATATTCAGAACTGGAAAAGATAATTCGGGAAGGTTCTTCCTCTTTGGTCAATATGCTTTTTAATTTATGCAAAGAGAAAGGCGTACCTGAAGATATTATGAACAACGCAAAAAATAATAGTTACAATAATGCCAAGAAATTCCTTTACGAAATTCTTTCAAGAGATAGAAGAGTGATAAATCTGAAAACTTTATTAGAAGATGGGGCAAAAAATATTCAAGAATGTATTAAGCAATTGGTAGGGAACGACGACCCATCTGATAGGGAATATAGTCAAGTAATTAGCTTGATTAATATACTTGTATGGGCGCGACCAGATTCGGAATCTTTACCACTTTTACCTGCACGTTATCATCTTTTTGTGCGTGCTCCAGAAGGCATCTTTGTATCATTCTACCCTGAAACAAAAATATTTTTGGAGAGAAAAGAGCTAACAGAGGAAGGATACCCTGTTTTTGAACTTGCATCCTGCCGACGTTGCGGACAGGAATATTTAGTTGGTGATATTAAAGATAGTAAACTTAGACACTCCTTTGCCGAAATAGATACACCACGGAAAAATAGATATTTCATGTTATGGGAAGAAGCAGAGACTAAAGAAGATGAGGATCAAGAAGTCGCTGTTCCAGAGGAGATTGCTGAGAAGGGTAAGATATGGAAATTATGTGTGAAGTGCGGAGCAATTTGGGATGATAAACCTACTTGTGCTTGCACTAAGGAAAGAAACTCAGTGAAAACATTGATTGAGATAATACCAAAGGATACGGTTCTTAACAAATGTCTCTTATGCGGATTACGGTCTATCAACATTGTTCGCGAGTTCATTTTCCAGCGTGATGCCCCAGCAGCGGTATTAACCACAGCTTTATACCAGAATATCCAAAAAGAGCATGTAAAAGAGAAAAAAATACTAATTTTTTCAGATAGTAGGCAAGATGCTGCCTTTTTCGCACCTTACTTAGATTTCACATATAATAGAATTTTATTTAGACGCCTAATAATTGAAGCCTTACAGAAAAATAATACTGTTAACGATTACAGGCTTAGATCATTGTGTGAAGATGTCTTACAACTTGCGGAAGAAAACAAGGTATTTGATTCAACAATGGATCAAAGGGAGAAAAAGAAGGAAGTTTGGAAATGGATTCTTCAAGATTTCTGTGGTGTGTGGGATAGAAGAAATTCTTTGGAGGGTGTGGGACTAGTTTCTTTTGAGCCTGTTTTTCCAGAGGGTTGGTCGCCCGTCGAAGAGCTTCTTAATCCCCCTTGGAATCTTCCCGAAGATGAGGCTAAAGCTGTTTATCAAATATTGCTAAATACCATGCGTTTTAATATGGCTATCACATTCCCAGAAGATGGTCCTAAACCAGATGACGAATTTTTTAGCCCCCGGAACAGAGAGTATAAATTTAGAGGTGAAGCTTCAGACAAAAGAAGAGGAATATATTCTTTTATCCCTGCTCAAAGTAGATTAAATGCTAGATTAGAATATCTACAGAAATTATACAAAGTGATTACAGGAAAAAATGACGAAAACGATGAATGTAGAAAACTATTGGGGAGAATATGGGAAGATTTAAGAGATAATTGGGTAGGAAGAGGCATACGTAGCTTTAGCAGCGCAAGAGATGGAGTTCTCTATCAGCTCGATTATAGATATTGGAAGATTATTCAGGATAACAACACTTCTTCATGGTACATCTGCGATAAGTGTGGTACAATATCCCCTGTAAATGTACGGGGCGTTTGTCCTACCTTCAATTGTAAAGGCAATCTTAAATTAATAGATTCCAACGAACGTGAGTATATCCAAAATAATCACTATCGATACTTATACACCAATTTACTTCCTGTAAGAATGAACTCTCACGAACATACTGCTCAACTCACCACAGACTATGCATCTAATGTTCAACAAAGATTTATAAGGGGCGAAATTAATGTTTTAAGTTGCTCAACGACTTTTGAGTTAGGAGTGGATCTTGGGGAACTGGAAACCATATTCTTGAGAAATGTTCCTCCTGAGCCATCAAATTATATTCAGAGAGCTGGAAGAGCAGGCAGGAGGCTTGATACGATAGGTTTTACTTTAACCTTTGCTCAACTTCGTTCTCATGATCTCACATACTTTAAAGAACCTAGGAAAATGGTGAACGGAAGAATTAATCCGCCTGTTGTTGAAATTAGTAACGAAAAAATTATCTACCGCCATCTATACTCAGTCGTATTAGCTAATTTCTTTAAAGAGTACCCTGAATATTTTGGCTCAGTAGATTCTTTCTTTAAACTTGAAGGAGGTGAAATTACTGGGACTCAGAAAATCAAAAAATATCTTCAACAAAAGCCGCGACCCATTTTAAATT
>JAMOVR010000104.1 GCA_027061945.1 Candidatus Heimdallarchaeota archaeon | reverse complement strand
ATTTCGGATCCTTATGAGCCACCTTCTAATCCGGAAGTAGTCTGTTACACGGATAAGGAGACTGTTGAGGAGAGTGTAAAAAAAATACTTTCTTTTTTACGAGAAAGAGGATATCTATCTGAGACAAAAAGTGTAGACCTTGCGCGCTTGGAAGAAGAAGAGAAGTTGTTGCGTCAACATTTGAAAAAATTAGGTTTTGCTAGAGAAGTTTGGTGATATGAAAATCAACTCTCCCCTTTTTATAATAGGTTGCCCGCGGTCTGGTACTACATTGTTGGCTAGTCTTTTAGAGCGGACAAGATATGGAGCACCAGTAGAAACACATTTTATTACAAAATATTATAAAAGGCTCAAAAAATATGAGCCTTTATCGAAAAAAGATAACTTCCAACGTTTGGTGCGAAATATTATCAAAGAAAGGCCTGTTAGGCAATGGAATATCAATTATGATATAAATCTTTTATGGGTTAAATTGAAAAAGTATTCTTATTCTGAAGTTGTTCACCTAATCTGTATGGAAAGGTTTAAAAAGTTTGGTAAGTCAATGTGGAGTGATAAAACTCCACATTATATTTTGGATATTCAGATTTTATATAAATTGTTCCCTGAGTCAAAATTTATTTATATTGTGAGAGATGGACGAGATGTTGCTCTTTCTTTGTTAAAAAAGAAATGGGGGCCTAAAAATGTGTATTCTTGTGCAATGTTGTGGAAAAATTGTAACTCACAAGAGAAGTATTTGAAAGAAATTGAAAGGAAAGGAAATCTTTTTCGTTTAAAATATGAAGAACTGTTATGTAATCCTTCTGAAATCGTGAAAAATATCTATAACTTCTTGGGAGAAAGAATTGGTGATAGAGATCTTGAGAGTATTGTATCTATTATTAATAGAGCAAACTTTTATAAATGGAAGAAGCAAATGTCTGACAAAGATATAAAAATATTTGAATCAGTTGCTAATGATGTGTTAATGTATCACGGATATGAAGTCATTAACGAGAATCCATGTTTGCCGTTTTATGAAAAAGCCTATTATAAGCTTCACAATGCCGTTGGAAGGTTGTGCTATTTGTTTGAGTTGAATACTATTGATTGGTTTAAAATTGATTTTATGGGTAAAGAACCATTTGGTGAATAGTTTTTCTGCGAATTATTAAGGATGTTATAAGGGTAAGATGGACAAAAATATGTTTTTAGAGATTTGGGAGTATAGAGAACTTCTTTATACCCTTGCCTGGAGGGATATTAAGATCCGTTATAAACAATCCGTTATGGGTTTTTTGTGGGCTATTTTTGTGCCCATGATGATCGTTTTATCTGGCATCATAATTAGGAAAGCGTTTTCTATTCTTTCTGGCAAACCTATGACTTTAGTTGACCTTGCTTCTGTTATGGTAAAGTCTCTTCCTTGGTCATTTTTTGTTAATGCTTTGCGTTTTAGTTCTAATAGTCTCATAGGTAATCAAAATCTTGTTGCCAAAATTTATTTTCCTAGGGAAATTTTACCATTATCAGCTATTTTGGCTTCTCTGTTTGATTTCTTTGTAGCTGCCATCACTTTGGCTATTATTTTAGCTGTTGCTGGTATTAGTGTTAGCATATATCTTTTATGGGTGCCTTACATTTTTCTTGTTTTGCTTTGTTTGGTAACAGCTTTTGGGCTACTCTTTTCCTGTGCTAATCTCTTTTTTAGGGATGTTAAATATATTATAGAGGTTCTTTTGACTTTCGGCATATTTTTTACTCCTGTTTTCTATGAGGTGGAAATGTTTGGAGATAAGGGAAAGTTTCTGTTGTTAAATCCTATAGCTGTTGTTTTGGAATCTCTGAAAGACGTTGTTGTTCTTCATAAACCGCCAGATCTGTTTTGGTTAGGATATGCCTCTCTTTTTGCGATTATTTCTTTGGTTATTTCTTGGAAAATCTTTCATGAAGCAGAGTTTAAATTTGCGGAAAGTGTGTAACTTATGAGTGAATATGCTATCGAGTTTAATAATGTATGGAAAAAGTTCCGTAGAGGGGAGCGTTTTGATTCGTTGCGAGATCTTATTCCCGCGATGACCAAGCGAATATTTAGCCCTAATAGCTCTCGTCCTGAGTTGGAAAAAAATGAATTTTGGGCTTTAAAAGATGTTTCGTTTAAAGTCAAAAAAGGCGAAGTCTTGGGCATAATAGGGCCCAACGGGGCTGGTAAAAGCACTATTCTTAAAGCTATTTCACGCATCATAAAACCAGATAAAGGTGAAATAATTACTCGTGGTAGGGTATCAGCCTTGATCGAAGTAGGTGCAGGTTTTCACCCAGATCTTACAGGCCGAGAAAATATTTATTTGAATGGTGCTATCCTAGGGATGACTCGCAAGGAGATCGACGAAAAGTTTGACCAAATCGTTGAGTTTGCAGGATTAAGAGAATTTATCGACACTCCGATAAAACGATATAGTAGTGGCATGCAGGCTCGGTTAGGTTTTGCTGTAGCAGCTCATATGGATCCGGATATTTTGTTAGTAGATGAAGTATTAAGTGTTGGTGATGCGGTTTTTCGCGCTAAGTGTTTGAATAAAATGAAATCTCTTATTGAAGGCAATGTTACCGTAGTATTTGTTTCACACAATATGGAATTGATAAGAAATTTGACTCAAAAATGTCTTTTATTGGATGTTGGCGAAGTAGTTTTTTATGGTAATACCGCAGATGCTATAAAGCAATATATGCAAGTAATTCAGAGAGGTAGAACTAAAATAAAGGTTGATGAAAAATTGTATACTCACTATGGTAGAATTGTAGGTCTTACTATTTATAATAAAAAAGGTGAAAAAACAAACCAAGTAAACTGTTTTGATCCGGTCACGATAGTGGTTGATTTTGAAATTTATAAAGAAGTCCCTAGTATTGCTATTGGAATTAGTTTCTCCTTGCCTTACGGGGTTTGGCTGGCAAATTGTAATACTGTACGTGATAACATTTATTTTAGGCCCAAAATAGGAAGAAATAAGATAGCCTTAAAGATAGATTCTTTTAATTTGTCTCCAGGGGATTATGATATATCTATACGTTTGATGGTGCCTGAATGGGATATAGCTTTGGATAATCATCATTGTTGCTATAAAATATTAGTATTGGGTGAATCTCATTCTGCTCATGTAGTTCAATTAAAACATGACTGGTTTTGTTACACTTCTTAGTGTGCAGAACATAAAGGTAGAGATATTAGAAGATAATAATTTCTAGGAGAAGAACGGAAAGAGTATTTGTGTAAAGTTTTGGATTGAGGTTAGGAGAGACTATCAGGCTGGGAGTGGGAAACAACAAGAAATATATCTGAGAGATAGATAGAGGAGAATTGAGGGAGATTAAGTATGCATGAAAATAAGAAAACGAGTTGATCCTTGCGTTCACTACAAGAGGTCTTTAGCAGTATGTCTGAAATACTGATAGTTGATTAATTTGAAAGTTGGCAGGAAAAAGTCAATGAAGTAATCTGTGTTATAAACAGTAAAATGTGAGATCTTCAGATACTTATATTAGCAGCTCTCCCCGATGAAGGTTAGGTGAAAGAATATAACTTCCTTAATGGATCACCAGATAGTTGACACATGTATAGCACCAAAATTTTGTGGGCCTTAAAGAGCTATGTCTGATAAAAAGTGGCTCCCATTGATAGAATAAATGGGATATGTTCATGGAAATGCAATACTTGAAATTGCCACCTAACAATTGTGTGCAATTGACGCCATTACGCGAAACCTTCGGTCTTATTCCATGTCGGCAAGTGACCATTATCGTTGGGGGTGTCAGGTCCCGCTTGATTCAATACCTAGAAGAAGTTATCCATTGCTCATGGCAAGGCTGTTTCTCCTGAAGCTGCGCTAGGAAATCTCTTAAAAAGGAGGGTACCTTGAAAATCAGACTTCATAAAAATGCCACCACTACACCGGCTATCAGAAAATTCATCCAGGAATCCGATCTTTCCGAAAGAAAACTCGCGGAAAAGCTCGGTATCAGCAGATCCACTGGCAGAAGGTGGAAGAAAAGAGATTTTGTAGAGGATAAGAGCCACAGATTCACGGATCGTTTCAGGGCTGGAGGAGAGGGGAAGCCTACGGGAGAGCATGAGTTTGACAAGGTATGCAAGAGGCAAGGGGTAGAGTATCGGCTCATCAAGCCCTACAGGACGGAGAGGAACGGAATGGTGGAGAGGTTCAACGGCAGAATAAAAGACATTCTGGTAAAAACACGTTTCAAGGATTCGAAGGAGCTGGAGGAGACATTGAGGCAGTATATGAGGATATACAATCACTGGATACCGCAGAGGGCGCTGGGAGGTAAGAGCCCTGTGGAAGCGTTGAAGGAGTGCAGGAGAGGAAGCCAGAATTATTCAAGAAATCGGTATACAAACTGGCGGGTCCTGACAGTTAGGACTACAAAGGATTGTTTTGGTATAATTGGTATAATATGTTAGAGAAGATCTATAGTATAAAAATTTTAGGGAGTATTTTAGAGTCCTTGTTTGGAACTTTAGAGGCACGATATTTACATGATATAAATCTGAACACTTCAGGTTCTATTGAAAAGGGCCTTAAAAATGTTTTAGATAGATGGAAAGATAGAATAATCGTAGAAAATAATTTCTCTCCAATTTTTGTATTTTCAGCAGGTTGGAGAAGCGGTTCTACTTTGGTGCAGCGCTTAATTATGAGTTCTGGTAAATATTTTATATGGGGGGAGCCTTATGGTGGTGCGGGTATTGTAGAAAATATGGCCGAACATTTTTTAGCTTTTAGTGAAATATGGCCAGTAGAAACTAATTTCTTAACTAATTTCTTAGTTCAAAATAATGGTTTGGCTAACATCCATAATAAATGGACCGCTAATGTTACACCTAATATAGAAGATTTAATTCTTAGTCACAGAAAATTTTTTGAAACACTATTTTACAAACCGATTAAAGAATTTTTTGAAGGTTGGGGATTAAAGGAGGTGAGATTGTCGTTTGAATATGCTTTATATTTGAACTTTTTATATCCTAGGTCTAAATTTATCTTTCTTGTAAGAAATCCCATAGAAGCTTATCGTTCATATAAACGTTTTAGGAGATGGTATGTTAGAATTCCTAAAAAACCAGTTTTTACTCCTTATGCTTTTGGTAAACATTGGGATCGCCTTGCAAAAAGCTTTTTAGAAGGTAAAGGGAAGGTTTCTTCAATTTTATTGAGATATGAAGATCTTGTTTCTCGATCAGATAGGGTTCTAAATAATTTAGAAAATTTTTTATCTCTAGATATAAATTATGATCTCTTGAGAAAGAAGGTTGGTTCTTCTAAGCCAGAAACTATCAATTTGACTTTGTTGGAAACTGTTATTTTGAAGTTTGTTTGTAAGCGCACAGCTTCTTTGTTAGGCTATAACTTATAGTCTGGTACAGATGTATATTAATTATGAAGAAGATAAAAATATGTTCTTTTCCTGGATATCTCTCCGCTAATCCATACTTGGATTTATTTTATAGTAATTTATCAAAATTTGATTTTTGTCATTTGAGAGGGTTAAAGGTTAATGATAATTGGCTTTACAAAAATCGTGATAGAATAGATATTTTGCACTTTCACTGGCCAGAAGATATTTGGCGGATAAGATCGAAGAATAAGACTGGTAGACTAAGGGGAGTTATTGGTTTTTGGAGATATCTACGTTTAGCTAATAAATTAGGAATAAAAACTTGGTGGACGGTACATAATCTTGAACATCACGAAGGAGCAGATTTTGTAGATAAATTAGGGTATAAGGTTCTAGCAAAACAAAGCGATTTGATTATCTGTCATAGTAATTACGCGGCTAATATCTTAAAAAAGAGAGATAATCCTAGATGTAAAGTTGTTGTTATGTATCATGGGTTGTATGAAGGTGTTTATCCGCCTCCTGCGCCAAGAGATCAGGTTTTAGAAAGATTAGGACTTGATCCATCCTTACCCACTTTTTGTTGTTTAGGAAATATTCGTTATTATAAAGGGTTTGATTTAGCGGTAGATGCGATCAAATTGTTAAAAATAAAAGTTCAACTAATCATAGCTGGTAATCCTCATAAAGATTATGATATTAATTCTTTGCAAGAAAAAGTTCATTCTACTAATGGTTGCAGATTAATTCCTAAATTTTTGTCAGATCAAGACTTTTCGGATATAATGTCTGCTTGTGACGCTGTAATCATTCCGTATAGAAAAATAACCACTAGTGGTCTACTTTTGGCTGCTTGGACATTTAGTAAACCTGTTATTGCTACTGATCATCCCTACTTTCGAGAACTTGTTCAGGGAGCTGAAGAAGCAATCGAGTTTTTCCGTCGTGGTGATGTTTTGGATTTGGTGGAAGCGATTTCTCGTTTTTTGTTAAATGGCCAATTATCAAAATTGCACGCCATAAGGATGCTAAAACAAAGATATAAGTGGATTTATTGTATTCAATCACTCATAAAACATATAAAAGATAAATAAATGGCGCAAATTAAAATCAGTGTAGTTATTCCCTGCTTTAACGCTGAAAAATTTATTGGTGAAGCTATAGAAAGTGTTTTAAGTCAAACTTATCCTCCTTATGAAGTTATTGTTGTTGATGATGGATCAATAGATAATAGTGCTGATGTAGTCAGGAGTTTTGGAGATAGAGTAAAATTGATTCAGCAAGAAAATAAGGGGCGAGTTGAGGCTAGAAAAGTGGGTTTTAAATATGCCACAGGCGATTGGATTGCTTTGTTAGATGCTGATGATTATTGGCACTCTAAAAAGCTTGAAATTCAGGTCAAGTTTATTTTAGATAACTTTTCTCCTGATATGGTTTTGCTTCATGGGAAAGACAAGTGGGTTGGTAATGTTAAGTCTTGCTCTGACAGTTATGTTGATGATCGACCTCAAGTTATAGATTTTCGTTCTTTATTTCAAAGAATGTTAATAGCGACTTCGTCGGCTTTACTTAGGCGAGATATCCTTTTAAAGGTAATGGATTACTGGAATTTAGGTCGTCTTAGGTCGCAAGATTATGGTCTTTATCTGTTAATGTTGTGTCATGGTTCAGCATTTTATATCGATAAATTGTTGTCCTATTATAGGGTGCATGATTTCAACGTCCATGATTCTCTTCCCTTTGCTATTGGTAGATTCTACGCTCGAAAAAATGTTCTATCTTATATTAAAGCAAAAAAATATTATCATTTGTTGAATTTTGATTGGCGTGAAATTATGGCGTCAAATTGCTTAGAGATTGCTTGGCTTTTTTATGTAAATAAAGAGTATTCTAAGGCTCGCCAATTTATTTTAAAATCTTTTCGTTATAAAATGCCAAAAATGAGATGGCTTTCATTATTTTTTTTCTTATTTATGCCTAAAAGAATTGTTACTTCTTTAAGGAAGCTTATGGGTTCTAAAAGTTTACAATCGACTAGTAATTTTTATAGGAGCTAAAATGAAATTAAAAACTATTTTGATAGGCTGTGGTGCCATTGCTGAGCAACTTCACTTGCCAGTGTTGGCGGGGCATCCATATATAGATTTAGTTGCTATTATTGATCTTAATCTTCAGCGAGCCATATATTTTGCTCGAAATTATGGCGTTCCGAAGGTTTGTAAAGATGTTTCTGAAGTAGATATTTCTCGAATAGACGCGGCAGTCATTGCTACTCCGCCATTTCATCATGCCTCCTGCGCCATTTCTCTCATGAAAAAAGGTATTCATTGTCTTGTAGAGAAGCCTATGGCTATTAGTTATCAAGACGCGCTCAAAATGGTAGAAGTGGCGGAAGAAAACCAGGTTGTGTTGTCAGTGGTATTTTTCCGTCGTTTATATCCCAGCTTCCGTTTACTTAAAGCTCTTATAGATTCAAAACGTTTTGGGAGAGTTAGAGGTTTTCACATACAGGGAGGTGGATTTTACAATTGGGCTGCTGCTTCTCTAGGTAATATGAAGAAAGAGCTTGCTGGTGGTGGTGTGTTGATTGACTTTGGTTCACACATGATTGATTTAATGTTTGGTTTATTTGATGGGCCAGTAGAAATTCTTTCTTATAAAGACAATGCTTTAGGAGGCATAGAATCTGATTGTGAAATAGAACTAAAGTTATACCATCATGGTAATGAAGTATATGGTAAAGTTGAACTTGCTCGCACAAGGAATATTGGAAACTTTATTAAAGTATTTTGTGATGAAGGTATATTAGAATTTCAGGTGAATGAAAGATTTACTATAAGGTTTTCTCCTTCAAGTGGAGAAATTTACGATTTTTATACCCAAAAAAATGAGTCCTTTTCTGTGAAACTTGCTTGGGAAAAATATGCGCATGATGAATCTTGGTTTTCGACTTTTGCGCGCCAATATGATGACTGGCTAAAAGCTATTGAGGAAAAAAAGGAACCTATCTTATCTGGTAAAAGTGGGCTTCCTACAGTCAAGTTAATTGCAGACTGTTATGCAAATTCTGACAAACTTGATGAGCCTTGGGTTAAGGTAAACGAAAGCCCAAATATTTGGATCAAGAAAAAAGTCCCTCAAATCAAAAAAATATTTCTCACGGGAGCTACAGGCTTTATTGGTTCGCGTGTAGCAGAATTCTTGTGCCTGCGCGAGGGTTTAGAAGTGCGGGCATTAGTACATAATCCAGGGAACGCCAGCCGTTTGGCTCGTTTAGATGTTGAAATGGTACAAGGGGATTTGGGGGCCAAGACAAATTTCTTGGAGCTACTTGATGGATGCGACGCGGTCATTCACTGTGCCATCGGTACGGCTTGGGAAGAGCCTAAGAAGATATTTGAGGTCACGGTGGAAGGCACGAGGCGCTTGGCTAAGGCAGCTTTAAGGGCTGGAGTGCAACGTTTCATTCATGTAAGTACTATGTCGGTTTATGGTGATGATTTACACCTGACAGGCCTTCTTACTGAGGCGCATCCTGTAAAGCCTGCTAAAGGAAGTGTATATGGTGAAAGTAAAGCTAAGGCCGAGAGAGTAGTAAAGTATTACCTGAAACAAGGTCTTCCGGTAGTAATTTTTAGACCAGCTCGTGTATTTGGGCCATTTTCAAACATTTTTATCACTAGGCCCCTCCAGGCTATAAAGGAAGGAGGTTTTGAGTGGCTCGCTTCGCCAGATGTTCCCTGTGATATGGTCTATATAGATAACGTCGTAGAAGCTTTCTTATGCGCTCTTTTCGCAGATGAAGACCGCGTGCGGGGAGAAGTCTTTAATATAGGAGATGAAGATTTTACTTCTTGGCGTGAATTTTATGCTTTTTTTGCGGAAAGATTGGGCCTTTCTCTGCCAGAGAAGGTCTCTGAAAAAGTAGCCGGAGTTGAGCAAACTGGTTTTGTGCGAAGGTTAGTAAACGGATTCATTCAAATTTTTACTTCTCCAGAATTCAAGGCCTTTGGCAGAAGGGTGCTTGAGACTGATCCAATTGGCGCTCTGCCTCGCAAAATCTTTGCAGATGTGCCTGCAGTAGAAAAGGCTGTTCGCAAATTAATTAAGGCAGATGATTCGCTACCTGTTTATGAACCAGAAGATTCGCCAAAGCCGAACTTGAGTGTACTAATGGGGTCTGGTGGTTCTGTTTTGAGCATAGAGAAGTTACGGCGTGTTTTAGGTTACAAGCCTTTAGTAGATAGAGAAGAAGCCTTAGAAAGAACTCTTGCCTGGGTAAAGTATGCAAAAATCGTTTAAACCTTTAGTTAGTATAATTTTACCTACCTTTAATAGAGCCCATTTTTTACCAGATGCCTTCGAGGCTATTAAGGAACAATCTTTTTCGGATTGGGAGCTAATTATAGTTGATGATGGTTCCAAGGATAATACAAAAGAAATCGTTGATAAATTTAAGAGAGAAATATCTCAAAAGGTAATATATCTTTATCAAGAAAATAAAGGACCTGCAGCAGCGCGCAATAAAGGATTAGAATATGCAAGAGGTAAGTATATCGCTTTTTGCGATAGTGATGATATTTGGTTGTCTCATCACTTAGAGAAATGTGTAGATGCTCTTGAAAAGAATTCTGATATAGATTGGGTGTTTGGGGCTTGCCGTCTTGTCGAATATCCTTCTGGTAAAATCATTAATCCGAATCATTTCTATAATCTAGATGGTAATCCTCGAAAAATATTGAAATTAAAAACAATTTCTCGTAATGGTTTATTCGTTTTTACCGATCAAGAATCGGTAATTAAAAGTGCTCTTTCTGGGGAGTTTAGCGCTGGGCCACAGCATTCTTTGATTCGACATAAATTGTTTGCTGATCATAAGTTTGATGAGAGATTTAGGATCGGAGAAGATCAGCTTTTAGTGTTAAGATCTTTAAAGGAAGGATATAGATTTTCCTTTTTTAAGGAAGTACATGTAATATACCGTATACATAATTACAATATTTCATTAGCAGCCAGACAAAATACTGTAGAGGAAAAGGTGCAAAAGACTCTCGAATTCGTTAATGCCTTGCGGGAAACTAAAAATATTTTGAGTTTTTCTGAGAAAATGGTTCTTTGCCGTAGAATAGCGAATGTCTATTTTTGGAATATAGGCTATCTTTATTTTCAAAATAAAAATTATTCGGAAGCTTTACATTTCTTTCTTAGAGGTATTTTTTTAAATCCATTATCTTTAAAGTTTTGGAAAACGACCCTTTGGTTCTTATTAAGATTTTCTCTTTTTAGGTTAGGTTTTGTAAAATGAAAATACTATATGTAACCGGCACAAAAACTTATGCTGCTGGTAATCGAGTTTTAGTGTCGTGGATAGATTCTTTATTAAGAAATAATGATTGCGATCTATCGGTAGTTTTCCCGCCTGGTGGTACTTTAGAGATAGAATTGGCTAAAAGGTTAGATCCAGATAGTTATTTTTTTGCTTTTCATTACCCTTTTCGTCTGAATAGTTTTCTTTTTTTTATAAAAAATTTTTTAAGGATTCTATGCTTTGTTAATAAAAAAAAGCCAGATATAATACACTGCAATGGGGAAGACATTTATTTTGTTTTGAGGTATATTGCTAAGTTTTTGAAACTCCCTGTAATAGTACATTTGCATTTTCATCATTCAAGCAATTTTTATTCGTGGCTTTTTAAAAAAAATTTTCGTCCTTCTTGGATTTTTACTGTTTCTAAAGCTTTATATCAGGAGGAGCTCCCCAAATTAGGGAATATAGTTGACCTCTCTTGTGTTAGTGTTTTGCATAATTGTATTGATGTTGATTTAATAAAAAATTTGTCTAATAAAGCTTTTATGTTTCCTAATAATTCAACTTTTCGCTTGGGGGTTGTTGCTCCCATTCAGAAAAGGAAGGGCCAAATCCATGCTTTGGCTTTATCTTCTATGTTGATGAAGAAAAATGTAGATTTTTCCTTATATTTTGCTGGTGGAATTAGAGATCATGCATATTATATTGACTGTCAATCTATAATAGAATCTGATGCTTCTCTTCGTGAAAGAGTTTTCTTTTTAGGTTTTGTTGATAAGGTTTTTTCTTTCATGAAATCTTGTCATGTTATTTTGAGTTTTTCATCTTATGAAACTTTTGGTATGACTGTCTTGGAAGCAATGGCTTTAGGAAAAGCTTTTGCTGGCTTTTCTGTACCTGCAATTGACGAAGTTTTAGGTCAATCTCAATTGACGGTTCCATTTGGAGATCTTGATTCTCTTAGTGATTTGGTACTACATCTACTTTTAGATCCTTCATATAGAAAAAAGATTGAAAGTAAACTTCTTGATAGGTCTTTAATGTTTACTCCAGAAAAGATAGTTCCTAAATTGATCCAGGTGTATCAAAATCTGGTCTCTCATTATTAGCTGAACTTTAATTTGATTCAATACCTAGAAGAAGTTATCCATTGCTTATGGCAAGGCTGTTTCTCCTGAAGCTGCGCCAGGAACTTATCGATGGGAGGATACCTTGAAAATCAGACTTCATAAAAATGCCACCACTACACCGGCTATCAGAAAATTCATCCAGGAATCCGATCTTTCCGAAAGGAAACTTGCAAAAAAGTTCGGTATCAGCAGATCTACTGTCAGAAGGTGGAAGAAAAGAGATTTTGTGGAGGATAAGAGCCACAGGCCTCACAGGATGAGAACCACCTTCACTCCTGAGCAGGAGATCATCGTGGTGGAGCTGAGAAAGACCCTTCTTTTGCCTCTTGACGATCTTCTGGCGGTGGTCAGGGAATTCATCAATCCCCGGGTATCTCGCTCCGGTCTTGACAGATGCCTCAGGAGGCACGGGGTCTCCAACCTGAAAAAGCTCATTCCCCAAGAAG
>JAMOVR010000103.1 GCA_027061945.1 Candidatus Heimdallarchaeota archaeon | reverse complement strand
TTTTAATTATAAGTTTTTCATATATTGACTTTAAAAACTTTAAATTCAATTCTTCTCTTTATCTGACAAATTTCTCTGGTGATTTGAAAAATTTGTTCGTGTTTTCTTCAACTTTTTTAGAAAGAAGTTTTTCTGTTGAGTCTCAAGTATTTTATTTAGTATTTATTAAGTTTTTTTATCCTTTTTTTATAATAATATTAATATTTCACATATTGTTAAATCAGAACTTAAGAAACAGTGCTAAAAAGAATATTGCTCTGGAAAAGACCGTAATAACAATAAGGGAAACATCAAGAGTAATAATTAAATCACTCGTTTTTTCGGTCGTTATATTTTCTTATTTAATTCCTCTGTGGCTCGAAGATATATATTTCGAAAAGCGGGTTGTAGAAAATTCTTTTGATTTCATAGCAATCATTTGCAGTGCGTTGATTATTTTTATTGGATTATTTACTTTCGAGCTTCTTCTTCACTTCTTTTATTCTCTTGATTACCGATTTGGAGATATAGTAATAGGTTATGTTTTAATTGACTCATTTATTAGTCTTCTTTTTTTAAGAATTGTCTTTCCTCTTCCTATTTTTTCCTATTTTATGAAAGGTCAAATTTTAGTAAGTAATTTCTTTAATTCTACAGAAAACTATTTTATTTTAAAAGATGTAAGTTGGATAAACATTATTAGTCCATTATTTATTTATCCGTTAGTGATAATTATTGTTCACTTTGTTATTAAGGATATAATTTTGAAAAAGGAGGTCTTTTGGAGACTTGTAAAAGGTGTTTTCTCCGGAAGGACGAGAACTTCCCGCTGATAGAATTAAGATGTGCTGTTATTCTATTTGCTTTAAACTCATTTTTTCTCAAATATTTGAGAAAATTTTAAGGACTATTTTTTAGAGAAAAACATATCGCTTAATCTCTAAAAACAGCGAAATCAAGCTAAAAATTCTAAAAAAGGAGAGAAAAATGTCCGACGGAGAAGAAATTATGAGAGAAAAGAAAGACTTGTCTTCTGAATGGGAAGGTATTCCAATGTGGAAAGTCTTTATCTTAGGATTAGGTTTTGGTACGACTGCCTTAGTATGGACTCTTTATAATGTAGCGATTCCAGTTTTCTTAGCAGATAATTATCATATAAAAGAGGGGCTCATTGGCTTTGTAATGACTTTAGATAATATTATCGGATTTTTCCTTCAACCGTATGTAGGTGCAAAAAGTGACAAAACTTGGACTAGAATCGGCAGAAGAATGCCCTATATTATTACAGGAACAGTATTAGGTGCAATCTTTTTCTCAATAGTTCCCTTAGCAGCTAGTTATGCTACATTTTGGGTTTTCTTAGCAGTCATTATTGCACTAAACTTATCAATGGCAATATATCGTTCCCCTGTGGTCAGTTTAATGCCTGACCTAGTCCCTAGTAAAAAACGTAGTTTAGCAAATGGAATCATTAATTTAATGGGAGGCGCGTCAGCAGCGTTAAGCTTGTTTGTATCAGCAAGATTATTTAAAGAAGGGAAAGTTAACGAAGCATTCTGGGTATCTTCAGCTTTAATGATTACGATGTTAGTAATTTTATTAATATTTATTAGAGAACCCCAAATGCCATTAGAAATCCCTGAAATAGAAGAGGCTACTTTTGTTCAACTAAAAAATGAATTTACCTACTCTCTTCGTTCAAAAGATAAATCCTTGGTGTTTATGTTATTTGCAATTGGATCTTGGTTTATTGCATGGAATGCAGTAGAAGCGTTCTTTAGTCTTTACGTATGGAGACACATTATGCCTTATGCAACTAAAGAAGAAGCTTTGGCAGCAGCTTCTAAGGCATTGTTTCCATTCCCAATAGTTTTTGTCTTAGCAACGCTACCAGGGGGATATTTAGGAACCAAAATTGGGAGATTATTAACAATGAAAATTGGTTTAGTTATTTTTGGAATAGCACTAACTGGAATCATATTTACAACCAATCTTAAGATAATTACTTACCTCCTTATCGTTGCAGGAATTGGATGGGGTTTTGTAAATGTTAATTCGATTGTAGTTGTATGGGAGCATGCAAGTAATAATGGGATTGGAACAGGTCTATACTATGCTTTCTCAAGCTTCGCAGCAATAACCGGTCCTACATTAGTGGGGATAATTATCGAATTGTTTGGAAGAAACTATGGTTTATTGTTCCCGTTCTCCATAACTTTCGTATTAATCGCTTTTATTTTCTTATTAAACGTAAAATCTGGCGAAGCTGGTGATAAATACAAAAAATAAGAAAAGTTAACTTAGTGAACTGCCCCTTATTTTCGCAAGGGGCTTCCTGTTTCACCAAGAATACTTGTTCCAGAACCACTTTCTTGTAAGGAATTATCTGAAGTAGTTTTTTATGGTTTTTCCATGCTACTGGAATTAGGAACTGGCTCTCTCCCGTCTTTCTTTATTTTGAGCGTTTCGGCTTGTTTTTATTTATTTTCTTGATTTTCAACAAAATCTAAGAATTCATTTAGTCTTTTCTTGAATTCAGGATGTTCTGCCATTCTTGAATGTGAAGACTCTGGGACGATCCAAATAAAAACATTATCTCTGTGCTTTAATTTTTCCCAGACCTTCATGACTCTTTGTTCATAAGGAAATAGGTCGTCTTTCTCACCATGAATCAAAAAAATAGGTCCTTTATATCGCTGTAATGAATTGATAGGTGCTAGTTCTTCCCAAGGCCAGTTTTTCTTAAGTAATAACCATGGTATCCACCCATAAATTATTTTAGGAATTCTAGTAACTCTTAAGAAATCATCGTAAATTGTAGTAATCTCTGATGTTACTGCTTCTAACACCAATGCACGAACATCATACTTCTGGGCCAAGATGGTTGATGCAATAGCACCAAACGATAATCCATGAACAATCGGATTTTTTATGCTTTCTTTCTCTAGTATTTCTTTTACATCTAATGCATAATGATAACCTGTAGTAATAATAGTATATTGGCTTAACCCATGACTTCTTGCATCAACAAAAACTAGAGAATATCCTCTCTCCCAATATACCTCTGCTTGTTTTACCATTCTATCACTTCTTCTTCCCCAGCTATGTAATAAAACTACCCACCCCTTTTTCTTAGGATTATTACACAACCAATAGACCCTTTTTGGATGTTGTAACATTTTCATTGTTTGATTGCCTTCTATCAGCCCAAAAGGTATGTCTGATTTTTTTTTCCTCCAAAACATAACGTTATTTGTCAAGAAGACAAGCACTAACAAGCAAGAAATTAAATATAACCCAAAAATAACTACCAATCCCCAAAGAATGTATTGTTGCACGGGATTTAGTATTCAAATAAAATATTAAATGATTTTCTAGGTAAAGTAAACTATCTCTTACTCATACGTTAGAAGCATAAATTCTTGCTATGGAGAATTGGTAATTGTCCAAGAAACCATGGATAGCAAGAGACTTGCTTATTAATTTTCTTGGACAGTTTAAAAACAAGGTTCCGTGTAATTTGATATTAATCTGTATGTTAAAATAATATATGTGAGGTTCCCGCAATTCCTCGCCCTACTACCTCTCGGAGAAGGTCTCCTTGCATAATACTGGATGAAAAAAGACAATAAAACAGATTAAATGATTTTTGTGCCTAAAAAATGAAAGCCTTTGTTTTCTTTAAACGTATGCACTTCTATTCGAACATAAAATCTGTAAGTATTAATTCGTAATCATCTTCTTCTTTTATACCTGAATCATTTAATCCTTCTGTTCTTTTTATTGCTATACGAACTCCTAATGGCCCAATTATTTGTAGAATAATTGTCGTAGTTGTAATTGTGGTCAAGACCATAAATCCGATTAATGCTGCTTCTTCACTTATAACCTCGAATCTCTCTAATACGTAAGTAGCGATCCCTAATGCTACGCCAGCTTGATTTAATAGGGCAAAACCCATGTTGTTACGGACTTTTTTAGGCGCACCAATAATTGTACCACCTGCAAAGGCTCCTAAATATTTTCCAATAAATGTTCCGGTTACATATATTACTATTAAGAACTGAGCTGCTGCAACAGAAGTAAAATCAAAATTCAATCCGATTAATGCAAAAAATGCTATTACTAAAGGCATTGAAAATTTCTCAGCATATTTCACAATTCTTGTATTGCATGTACAGTAGTTGGTTAGAATTATTCCTACAATCATCATTGTAAGTATTGGAGACGCTTTAACAAACTCAGAAAAACCAACTCCTAAAAACACCAAAATTACTATTACTTCTAATTGTTCTACAGGATGATTCATATGTCGTATCAAAAAAATCAAGAAAAAGGCTAAAGAAGCGCCTATTATAATACTAAAAAATATTTCTCTAACCCCCTCCAACATTGAAAATAAAAATGAGGCATGACCTCCTAATACACTTTCACCATAAGGAATTACAAAAGAGGCAAATACTAATGCAATAATATCATCTACGAATAGAATAAACATAGTATATTCTTTAAGTGCACCTGATGCTTCATATTGCTTTAATACTTTAACAGTTGCTGCAGGTGCAGTAGCTGTTGCAAAAGTACCAAAAATTAATCCTAAATATAATTGATGTGTCCACCACCAAACCCCTAAAGTAACGAATAAAAACGCACCCATTGCCTGAAATACTGCTAAAATAAACATCTTTGTTAGTTTTCCTTTTAGTTTACGATAGTTCAGTTCTGCCCCTACTTCTATTCCTATAAAGCCAAGCGTTAGATTAGTTACCTCATTTAATATTTTTAAAAAATTAAGTTCAGAGCCATCTCCAACGACATAAGTAAAAACAAGCTTGATGACTACTCCACTAATTAAAAAACCTAAAATTACAGGAATATCTTTTTTTTGAAATATCTCTCCGAATAAATAAGCGATCATTAAAATAATTCCGATCTCCATCAAAATAGGAATTGAAACCATTATGAATAATTTAGAAGACCCGCATAATAATCATTTTCAACAAACCATAAAAAATGAATAAGAAAATAAAGAAAAATTAAATCTCAAATTGTTTTATTTGATCTAAAAATAATTTTGAAGAGGGAAGAATGCACTTAATAACAGTCCAATGAAAAATAGAAATCCTGCCAATTTAATATAATAAAATACAAATGCTACAAACCATAAAGGCCAGATAACGAAACCTTCAGGTGGTTTTTCAGGTTTTGGTTCGTTAAGAATTTTAAGCACAAACCATAGTCGTTTAAATGAAAGAATAATTAAGAACATCCACCACAATTTATAATACCAACCAAAGAGTATTGTAACTAAAACAAATAGTATTAACAAGAATTGAACTGCCCTACGAGCATTTTTCTCCCCCAAAATAACTGGTAACGTATGAATACCTTTGGCTCGGTCAAATTCTATTTTATCAATATGTTTACCAAATAGCATTGCTCCGACAATTAGCCCATAAGGAATCGAACCTATTAACGCAAATTTGTCGATTGTTCCGGCAGAAACTAAATATATTCCTCCGATCATTAATGGCCCCCAAACGATCATAACACCGATTTCTCCAAGGCCGATATGTTTTAGTCTTAGCGGGGGAGCAACATAGAAGAAACTAATAAAGAAACCTAAACCTGCAAATAATGCAATAATCCATCCGTATTTAAGGAAAAAGTATATTCCTATTAACAAATCAATAATATTTACCAAAAAAATAAGTAACACAAATTTTTTCTTACTAATAATTCCTGATAATACGGGATGAGGTGCGTACATTGGACGTACATATTCTGGTTCATCTACTTTTTGTAACATGTCAAAGAAGTCATTAATCATGTTATTTGATATGTGAGCCAAAATAATACCAATAAACGCAATCCCAAAGTCACCCCAATGGATCTTGTCATAACCATACTTTACAATTGCTAATATTAATCCGATTAATCCTGCATTTATGGATAATTGAAGGACACAAGCACGAACAATTAACAAGAACTTAGAGAATGGCCCTAAATTATTAAGATCAACTGATGTATTACATGTCTTGATAATTTCTACCCAGGTTGCAAAGGCATTTTTTTTACTAGTTGAAGAGACAACTTCTTTATTATCCATAACTATCGTATTTCTGAAACAACTAGTAATTAATAAAAACAACTAAACATTCAAAATTCATTTAACTTTATAGACGAACAGTCTTCTTTCTTCTGGAAAGGTAGATTGGGAATAAGAGAAATACCTACTAATTCATGTTTTATATAAAAATGGATTTTATAATATGTAAAAAAGACAAGTCTAACAGTTTCTTACAATTGCAGGAAAGGGTTCTGGAACAAGTATTCTTGATGAAACAAAAACCACCTGCAAAAAAACAAGCAGTAGTATTCACAAAGAATAATAAAAGCTTCAAAGCACAAGATATTATGCATAAAAAATTTCTTAATATCGCCCCATTAAGGTGATTTTGTGCTCACAAAACAAGACTTCATTGACTTAATTCCTAGACTTGCTTGGCTATTACATATTTCTCTAATCATTTTAGTGATGAAAATAAAAAAAGAGTTTCCAGTTCTTAACTCAAATTTATATCAAATAATTTTCAGTATCATTTTGATTTTACTTGGAAGTTACCTTTTATTAAGCACAGGAATAATAGTATTAAAATATAGAAAAAAATTTTCCCCAACAAGAATATTCGTTGAAGGTCCATATCATTACATTAGGCACCCAATGTATCTAGGAATATATTTTCTATTATTTGGGATAGGAATATTATTTCATTTAGTTTCAATATTTCTTGTATCATTACCACTAATTCCAATTTGGTATGGACTTTCTAAATTAGAAGAAAATGAGATGACAAAAAGATTTGGAGAACAATATGAGAAATATAAAAAACAAACAGGAATGTTTTTCCCAAAAATAAATCACAAAAGAAGATAGCTTAGTATAACTCACTCTACCTTTTAAAAATAATTTTTTTCTTTTCTAAGTAATGCTTAATATCTCTAATCTCCCCTCAGAAATCCCTTTTTGAAACAAGTTACTAATCAAAAAGCATAATTTGTTTATACTTTTCAATGAGTTTCTTACGTAATGACATCAAATTATTATTACGACTATGAAATAGACATTACTACACCTTCTACTAGATTAGCAAGTGTAAAATTAACTGTACCTGGAAAAACTGGAGAAAATCTCTTTTCTTTGCCTGTATGGACACCTGGGTCATATCTTATAAGAGAATTTCCTAAGCATGTAATTAATGTGAAAGCCAAGATTGGCAGAAAGGAGCTAAAAATAAATAAAATTGCGAAGCATACATGGAAAATAAACCTAGAAGATGAAAGCACGATTACACTTACTTATCAAGTCTATTGTCACGATCTTTCTGTAAGAACAAGTTCAATGTCTCATGATTTTGTGCTTCTAAATTTAACCACTATTCTCATGTTTAAAGATCATGACCTTTCTTCTCCCGTAAAAATAAAGTTAAAACTTCCAAAAAACTGGGAGGTAAGCACGTCATTAAAGCCATTAGAAAAAGAAACTTTTGAAGCGGAAAATTTGGATGAGGCCTATGATTCACCCATTTTAGCTGGAGAACTTAAGACCGAAAAATTCAATATCATGGGAATACCTCATGAATTAGCTATTGCAGGTGGCCCGGGAAATTATGAATTAAAGGACATTGTTTCTGCCCTAAAAAAGATTGTCCCTGAAAACGCAAACGTATTTGATGGAAAATTACCTTATGACCAATACAAATTTTTGTTAGTATTATCTGAGAAAAGTGGTGGTGGATTAGAACACAAAAATAGTAATGTTTCGATGTTTCCCAGATTAAAATTCCGACCAGAAAAAGATTTATACCGTTTTTACGGGCTTGAAGCCCATGAGCATTTTCATGCCTGGAACGTAAAAAGAATTAAACCCAAAGCGTTTATGCCGTACGACTATTTAAATGAAACATATACTAAGCTTTTATGGGTGTTTGAAGGCTTTACTTCGTACTATGATGATCTTGTACCAGTTAGAGCTAGAATAATTCCTCCCCAATCTTTTTTAAAAACATTAGAAGAGAATATCAATAACTTTGAAAACCTACCTGGGAAGAATATTTGTTCATTAGAAGAAGCATCTTTCAATGCATGGATCGGTTTGTATAAACCAGATGAAAACACTCCAAACGTTTACGTAAGTTACTATTTGAAGGGCGGATTAGTCGCAATGCTTTTAGATATGTATTTACGAAAAAATGGCAAAAATCTTGATTTAGTAATGAAGTACCTTTGGGAAAATTATGGAAAGAAAAATATGGGGGTTGGAGAAGATGAAATGGAAGAGATTATTAGAAACTCAACAGAAATAGAAGTCACTGATTTCTTTGATAAATATATTCGTGGAACAGAATTACTACCTTATGATTACTTAGGCTTTGTTGGGATAAAAGTATCAAAAGAGGTTAATAAAGAAGATCCCCCATTTTTAGGAATAAAATCAGAAAATAACACTGTAAAAACTGTTCTTATTGATTCCCCGGCATATAAAGGAGGGATCGCCCCTGGAGATCGTATCCTTAGTATTGATGGATATGCACTTGAATCAAATGACGTAAGTAAAACTCTTAAAAGATTTAGACCAAAAGAAAAAATTTCAATTCGTCTTATTCGAAATGGTATTGAATTTCTAACTGAAGTGAAGTTGAATGATCCAGTACCAAAATATACTGTTCAAAAGATAAAAGAACCAACTGAAGAACAAAAACAAAACTGGGAGCAATGGACAAAAACAAAGTACTGAAATAAATAAAACAAATAAAATGTTATTATTTATTACAAAAATTTATTTTCTCTTTTAATTACATTCTTGTAAGTAAAATATTTGATAATTCACCAAAAAAGTGTCTTTTTAAAACTTTAAAGCGAAAAGTCAACAATAAGCATAAATGAGTAAGTATATTATTATTTACTCGAATGTCGCGTTTAGTTATGCCTCCTAAAGTAATATGTGAAGTTTGTCATATCGAAGAATTTCCTGCATATGATCATATGAAGTGCGCAACTTGTGGAAAATGGGTGTGTACAAAATGCGCAATGTTTAGGTCTGTAAAAATGAGAAGGGATTCTAAAAAAAAGCATGTAGTAGTAACTAGAAGAGTATGTCCCGACTGTTATGTTGGTCCAGTAACATAAAAAAGAAAAAAAATTATTAAAAAAGGATTTTAACTTTATCTGCGTGAAGTTCCTTTCTTTCAGGCTGGGAAGGTGAGTTGGGAAGATGAAAACCTATAATCATCTTTTGTGATTTATAAATAGTCTGCAATATCTTTCATGCATGCATAGTTAGTTCACTTCCTTGATAACTATGAAATACTTTTTGTGAGTCCATTCTTACTTTAAATTATTTTTCTGTTTTTTATCAATCTTTCACCTAAAAAAGCAATAGTTACCATCTTTTATTTATTATCTTGTTTGAGGAGAAGAACCAATGTTTCAAAAACCTTAAACATTCTATTGTATTAAGACAAAGAGGATAAAAATGATCGTGCTAAAGGCTAAACTTCTGAAAGGAGATGGAGAATTTGCGATTGTATGCCCTAAAATTCTAAAGCAAGGAAAAATAAGCGCCCAGTCACCAGTAAAGATCCAGGCTGGTGAGCAATCAAGAGTCACGTTCTTAAATGCTATTGAAGGAATAGTTTCCCCTGAAACTATTGGGTTGAGTTCAGAATTAATAAATAAGCTACATATTAAGGAAGGTGATCCTGTAACAGTTATCCAAAGGAAACCTCCTTCCTCTTATGATTTTGTGAAGAAAAAGGCATATGGTGGTAAATGGGATAAAAGTGAAGTTTATAGTATTATTAATGATATAAGCAAAGGGGAATATACTGATTACGAGCTAGAAATGTTTGTTTTAACCCAGTTCTTTAAAGGTTTGGATACTTATGAATTAGAATATGTTACTAGAGCAATGGCGGATACAGGTACTAAGCTTAATTTTGATGAACCAACTTATGATAAACATAGCATTGGTGGGATCCCTGGAAATAAAGTCAGTCTATTAATAGTCCCAATAGTTGCTGCTGCGGGCTTATTAATCCCCAAAACTAGTAGTAGGGCAATAACAAGTCCTGCAGGGACTGCAGATACTATGGAAGTGTTAGCACCTGTTGAGTTCACAAAGGAAGAAATCGAGGAGATTGCTCCAAAAGTTCGTGGAATGATTATGTGGGGTGGTGCTTTAGATCTTGCTCCTGTTGACGATATTTTAATCAAACACGTAAAAAGGCACATTGGAGTAGATCCTCCAGATCAAATGATGGCAGCAATTATTGCTAAAAAACTAGCATTAGGTATAGATCGTCTAGTTATAGATTTACCTACTGGTAGAGGAGCAAAATTGACTACCGAAAAAGAGGCAATGGAATTTGGTCATGATGTCGTAAGTTTATGTAGAAGAGTAAATATTCAAGCAGAGGCTGTAATTACGCATGGCGAACAACCGTTAGGACATGCGGTAGGTCCTGCATTAGAAGCTCAAGAGGCTCTTAACACTCTAATGGGTAAAGGGAGTTCTAGCGTATTGGAAAAATCTGCTGAAATTGCAGGAATATTACTTGAGATGGGTAATGTTGCACCGCCAGGAAAAGGATATGAATTAGCTAAAGAATTTGTAAGCAGTGGAAAAGCTCTCAAAAAATTTAGGGAAATAATTGAAGTTCAAGGTGGCGATCCGAATGTTAAACCGGATGATATTCAATTAGGTACATATACAGGAACATATGAAGCACATCGTAATGGATATATAAGTAGAATAGACAATAGGATTATTGCTCTGGCCGCAAAAACGGCTGGTGCACCAGAAAGTAAGGGAGCGGGCATTTGGATACACGCAAAACAGGGTGATTTTGTAAAACCTGGAGACCCCGTAATAACGGTTTACAGTGATTCTGAAAGTAAATTATCCCAAGCTTTAAACATATTAGAAACATATCCCCCTTTCAGCGCAGAAGGCTCGGTAATATATCGGATAACAGGTATAAGAGGTGAAAAACAACCAACACAGGTAGGATTTAATGATACCATGTAAATATTTTCTTTTGTTATTCTCTTTTTCTTTGTGAACTACCCCTTGCTTTTGCGAGGGGCTTCTTGCTTCACAGAGGAGACGCTCTCCACAGACGCTACGGGCCGTCCCAGCCTTGCAAGAAAAAAATATCTTGTTTTCGGCTTTCATTTAATACCCTCCCTTTAGGAAGGGGATTTCCTGCAGAGAAAGTTAAATAAAAAACAAATAACAGTCGTATATCTTAGATGCGTGAGTGATACAGTAATATTCAATAGACAGATCAGTAACAATACAAAGCATTATCATTTTTACTTAAGGTATTCCCTATAAATCTTAATTTTTGACTTCTTGATAAGGTAATTTTTTCAATGATTTTGTATGAACAATGTGGTGATAAAGAATGTTGCATTATGACGGGTTTATTAAAGCAAAAGACGGAATAAAATTATATTATCAAAATTGGGTGCCTGAAGATAAAATCAAGGGTGCAGTGATATTAGTACACGGGATTTTGGAGCATTCTGGGAGATACATGAATGTGGTTAATACGTTAGTTCCGGCGGGTTATTCTGTTTGGGGTTTCGATCATCGGGGGCATGGTAAATCAGAAGGTACACGCGTATTTGTTAAGAAATTTGATGTATATCTTAATGATTTAAATACTTTAATTTCTTTCATTAGAGAAAGAGAAGGGGATATCCCACTTCATTTATTGGGTCACAGCATGGGGAGTTTAATTGCTGCACATTACATTGCCAAAACGGATAACAAAGATAATTTTAAAAGTCTAATTCTTTCTGGTACTGGTGCGGCTACTGGCCCAGATATTAGTGGTTTTGTTATTTTCGTTTCTAAAATACTTTCGTTTTTAACTCCAAAGTTAAGATTGCCTGCAGGAACAGATCCAAACTTTATTTCTCATGACCAAGAAGTAGTTGAAGCATATGTTAATGATCCTTTAATCGAACTAAAAGTCACACCAAGAATTGCTGTAGAAGTAGTAAATGCGGTTAATAAAATGTTAAACATTGCTCCTAAGATCAAAATTCCTACTTTAATGCAGATCGGTTCTGAGGATCGAGCATTTGATCCTAATAGTTGGAATCCATTATTCAATGCTTTAGGTACAGATACCAAAGAATTCAAGTTATATGAAGGATTTAGGCATGAAGTTTATAATGAGATTAAAAAAGAGGAGCCTTTAAAGGATTTATTAGAATGGATTAATACCTATAATAATTAATAATAAAACAGAATATCAATTTTTAATTTTTTTGTTTTTATCTCATGTTTTTACCTAATCTATTAACATTTGCTTTTGTTCAGTAATAAAAACCCAATCTTCAGCTGGTAACTTATGGTTAGGAATCATTATGTCAATAAATCTGCGAATTATTCCTGCACTCATACCCCATACAATATTGTTTCTCGTATATTTTCTCGTATCAAAAAAGCGGACATAGTCTTGTCTTATATTTCCCCAATGGAAATAAATTGTAAAATATTTGCTTGGATCTAAAAAGGTCCTAAAGGGTATTGCAGAAATGAAATCTGTTTCGGCGGTCAAAGGTCTTAATGTATTAACACTCTTAAGCCATGCTATGATACTTATCACTCTGTATTTTCCCGACGCTACTGGAAACTCTCCGAGACTTCCTAAGACCTCGATTTGTTGTGGTAAAATACCAATCTCTTCTTTTGCTTCTCTTAATGCGGTGTCTACCCAAGAATTATCTGTTTTTTCAAAACTTCCTCCCGGGAAAGCCATATCACCTGGATTTCTTGTTAGTTTGTCACTCCTTTTGATCATTATTATATGTAGTTGTTTTTTTTTACAAAAGAATGGTACGAGAACAGCACCCGCATTTATTTTACCACTTATTACTTTATTTGGAACTTTTGGAGAAGGTTCAAGTCTTTCTTTGATATATGTTTTAATTATTCTCGGAGACATGAAGAGGAGTTGTTCCATTTCATAACACTTTTTTATTGTTCTACTGCGAAATTAACTGAGAAAGATCGTAATCCTTTGATTTTACGAATGTTGTTTGCTAATTTGAATATTTCTTTGTATTTACCTCGACAAACTACTATTTCAAAGCAAGTAGTGTGGGTTAAATGGATATGTGTTGTAAAATTAATAATATTTTCTTGGTCATGTTGAATTTTTAATAATTCAGAGATTACTCTGTTATCATGATGATTATAAATATATGTTATTACTGCTAATCCTTGCTTTTCTTTTTGTATATGTGGTTCAAAGTTGGAAAGCCACTGAGTCAATGCTTCCCTAACAATCATCGAGCGGTTCATGTTAAGTTTTTTAGTAATCTGATCTACCTTCTCAATTATTTCGGGAGGCAAAGTAAAGCTATATCTCTGAAGAGGAATAGGAGATCCTTTTTCGCTACTCATTTTTCTCACATTTTATTTATGATTAATTTTCTTTTTTAAATAAAGTTAGGCTCATAGTTATGATTTCTTCCCTTAACTCCCATCCTAGTTTCTTATAAAATTCAATTACTTCTGCATTATCCCTTACTATTTCTAATTTGATTTTTACTATTTTTTTATCTTTGAATCTCCTTGTTAATTCATCCATTAACATTTTACCAAACCCTTGTCTTTGATAATTAGGATCTATTGCTAAATGATGTATCCATCCTCGTCTTCCATCAAATCCACCAAGTACCGCACCAATTATCTGCCTTTTTTCAGCATCTTCTAAAACAAGGCATAATCCAGGATTATGTTCAAGCATTCTTTTAAATTCAGGTTTTGTATCAGAATAACTAAGATGAATTCCTGCTTTTTTCCATACAGAAATAACGTTTTTGTAATCTTGTAGCGTCATCTCCCGGATTTTAAAGCGACAAGATTGGTTTTTGTTCATGTTTAACGATTTGGCCATTAAAAAATTAAATATTTGGAAAAAGAAAAAGAATAAATTATTAAACAAATATTTCGCACGGTTAAACTAAATCCACTTAGATCTGATGTTTCCCTGTCATTTTTCGTTGGATCCGTATTACACGTATGCACAGTGGTGAGTAGTGATATTGATCTTTTCTTGTTATTAATCGTGGCAATCACGATGAGATCAAAGGAAGTAACGTAATAGTAATCCGTTATTAGGCACGTTTCTATAATAATATTAGTAAAACTTAAGAGATTGATCTTGCCTAAAAATTAAACTTATAAAGTAGAATAGCAAGTACTTCTTTTACTAATGAAGATAATGGGCTTCTTGTTTATATCTAAGTTATAGGCTAAGGCTATTACAGAGAATATGATATAAATATATAGATAATTATTCTATTTTTTCAACAGGCCCTTTTTCAATAATGAACATACGTTCTAATGATTTTTTAGCTTTTTCGATTACTTCGGGTCTTAGTTCAATTATTAGGTCAGGAGATGGGTTTTTAAGAGCGTCTAAAATTTTCTTTAAAGTAATCTTTTTCATGTAGGGACAGATCATACATGTTCCTACAAATTTGCTTTCAGGAAATTCTACTTGTAATCTGTCTGACAACCCACATTCTGTCACTAACATATAAGTGCCTGCCCCATGTTCTTTAATATATTTAATCATCCCCGAAGTTCCAGCAACGAGATCTACTAATGAAACAACACTTGGATCGCATTCTGCATGTGCCAATATTTTAACCCCAGGAAACATTTTTCGGACTTCTTTTACATGCTCTTCTTGGAATTCATCATGAGCAATACATTTTCCATCCCAGATAATTATTTCTTTTCCAGTGCTCTTCGCAAGGTTTCTACCCATATGTTTATCTGGAACAAAAATAACTTTGTCTCCTGGAAGGTTTTTTAATATTCTTTCTGCATTAGAGGAGGTAACGCAGACGTCACAGACTGCCTTTACTTCAGCAGTTGTATTTATATAACAAGCTACTGGAATACCAGGATATTTTTTCTTTAGTTCAAGAACATCTTTTGCAGTGATAGAATCTGCTAAAGAACATCCTGCTTCACGATCAGGAATAATTACAGTTTTATCAGGATTAAGAATTTTAGCTGTTTCTGCCATAAATTCTACGCCACAAAAAACAATGATCTCTGCATCTGTCTCTTTAGCGGCTTTACTCAGACCATAGCTATCCCCGACATGATCTGCGATACCAAATATTATTTGTGGTCTCATATAAGAGTGAGCCAATATTATCGCATTTTTTTCTTTTTTTAATTTGTTTATTTCTAATGTAAGGGGAGCAATTAATTTACAGTCTTCTCTAGTCCAACCAACCTCTTGGAGATGCTCATATAACCGATCTGTTTCTTTCTCGATCTCTTCTTCTGAAAACATTGTTTTGGTTTCCATTTCTAACACCGAATTTACCTATATTTGTAAAGGCGAGATTCTAAAATTAATGTTTGCTTGAATACAAGTAAATAGTAAATAAAAGAATGTAGGAACTTTGTGAACTACTCCTTGCGAAAGCAATGAGAGATGTACTTAATAAAGGAAAACAATTATTTTTGTCCGAGAGATCAGAATACACTAAGAGATGAATAACAATGGACTACTGCCCTTACTGTAATGGCTTAATCAAAGATAACGTATGTACTTACTGTGAAGTAATATTTACTTATTCTAAAGCAAGCAAAGAAATAAGGATATGCAGAAATTGTGGTCATAAAAACATGATTAAGCCTAGTCTTATTGACGATAATCTTTATCGCTGTAGTTTTTGTGGCTATTATTATTATGTTGGTCCTGAAACAATTCCACCAAACGACGATATCGAGTTTTTACGCTCATTAGAAATGAGTTGCGAAGAATGTGGGGGTAGAGTAATTTTTATTGAGAATGATGGTCGATTTATCTGCCAAAATTGTGGCTTAATAAAAGAGTTTCCTGTTGAACGAAATTATTAAGCTAAATAAGCCAATAAAAATAAAATAAACGGTTTTTAATTTTAATGTTTTTATTAACTAAAAACTAACAGAAACTTTTTCCATCCCTAAAGAATTTATTACTTCGCTTAATGCTTCTCTGAGTTTTAATGGAATATGTTGAGGTAAAGGTCTCCCTTCCAATAAGTCTAATGCCGCATTGAAGAGGAATGTTTTATAAGCAGTAAATACTGGTTGAAAAACTGAGACCATTGGACCATAGCCAATAAATGAGAATAAAATTGCCATAAATATCCCAATTATTAAGTTTAAGTTTGCTAGGTTATATCTAATGGAAATCCATGTTCCGTAGTAATATCCCGATATTGTTAGTATAATTATCACTAAAAACTTATACAATAATTCTGCTGCTGCTATTCCTACATTTCCAGCAATACTTGTGACCATTGTCCTTGGTAAAAGTTTTACGGATTCCTTGGTTGCTTCTTTTAGTGGTTTTCTTTTTACCATAATTACGACAAGAGTATAGTAGTTAAGGAACATAAAGACGCCAAATAAAAAATTCATTAAATAAGCTAACCCCATTCCTATTATCCATAAAATCGCTCCTCGCTCATTTTTATTAGTGTCTCTTCTTCCGCGATTAGTAACATCTCGAGTAATTTTTCTTATTAATTGAACTAATGCCATCATGAAGGCAAAACCAATTATTGCCCCTCTCATTTCCTTAACGACTTTAAATGCTTCTCTTAGTCCTCTTTCATCAGAATTATGATACACATTATTAAAAATAAATACGTTCGCAGCCTCAAAATAATAGGTAAACCCGTAAACCACAAATAAATAAACAAAAAATACAACGAGACCTGCAAGATATCTAACTTCTTGGGTTGCCCCTTTTAATAAATATTGAGTATAAATTTCTGCGCTGAAAAATCCGGTCCATAATAGTACTTTAATAATTCCTACAATTATCATTGGAATTGTTGTCTGAAGATTTCCAGTAACCTGTTCTACTGAATATTCAAATAATTTAGCTGCAGTTATTAATTTTTTTCTTACAATTATTACAATTAGTAATGGTATCAAAAACAAAATTCCAACAAATCCGCCCTTTATTATCATATATCCCCCAAAAAGGGCAATAATTCCAGGTATCCCAAAATATACAAACAATAAGAATTCTTCTCCTAATGCGGCAAACAATTGAAGTAAAGCATATGCGCCAATAATTGCTACAATACCTATCGTAAGGAATGTAATAATGGTCAAGGGGAGTAACTCTCCAATTGTTTGCATTGACGTATTAAGTAGTAAAGAAACAAATGATAATAATTCTGGATTCCCAACTATCATCAAGTAGATCCCAAAATATCCATAGCCAAACAATATCACAGTTACTAATATCCAAAGATAATAAGGCCATTCTGCTGGTTTTCTACTTGTTACAGGCGTTTTTTCATTAAAATCCTCTAACATTTTTATCAGATAATAAGGATTTATGGTAATAATTAAATTATTCTCAATTCATCTCCCAAAAAAATTAAATTAATAGCTCTTCCAGTATGGTTCTCTGTTTAAAAATTAAAATCAAAAAACAAGTTCCTTATAAAATAACATATCCCATTCAATAATGAGACCGACATGTTGGATCCAAAACTATTACGAGAAAATCCTGACTATGTTAAGCAAAACCTAAGCAAAAGAAAAGATCCTGAAAAAATTAAGCTTGTAGATGATTTTCTAAGAGTAGATAAAGAATGGAGAGAAACCAATACTAAAATACAAGAGCTAAGACATAAAAGAAACCAAGCTGCACAAGAAATCCCTAAACTAAAAGGAGAGGAAAAGCAAAAATTAATCCAAGAAATGAAAAAGATTGCGAAACAAATAGAAGAAATGGAAATAAAACTTAAAGAATTAGCAGAAAAAAGACAATGGATATTAGATCGAATTCCTAATCTGGTTCATGAGTCAGTACCTTACGGAGAAAGCGATGAAGACAATGTTGAAATCCGAAGATGGGGTAAACCAAGAAAATTTGACTTTGAACCGAAAGACCATATTACATTAATGAAGAACTTAGATTTGGTGGACTTAGAACGAGCTGCCAAAGTATCTGGCTCAAGATTCTATTACTTAAAAAATGAAGCTGTTGTACTCGATATGGCATTATTATTGTATGCTATTGATTTTTTAAGAAAGGAAGGATTTACTCCTTTTGTTACCCCTTCTTTAGTTAGAAAAAGGGCGTTATATGGCACAGGTTTCTTACCTACTGGCGAAGATGATATCTATAAAATCGAAGGAGAAGACCTTGCACTGATTGGTACTAGTGAGGTTGCTCTTGGTGGATTACACATGGACGAAATCTTCCTTGCAGATGAGTTGCCAAGATGGTATGCAGGGATTTCTCCTTGTTACCGTACAGAAGCAAGCGCAACCACTGGTGCAGATAAAGGGATATTCAGGGTACATGAATTCAGAAAAGTCGAAATGTACAAGTATTGCCTCCCTGAAAAATCATGGGAAGAACATGAACACTTAATCCAAGTAGCAGAAAAAATTACACAATCTTTAGGGATACCGTACCGCGTGGTTAACGTCTGTACTGGAGACTTAGGAAATGTGGCGGCTAAAAAATACGATATAGAAGCATGGATGCCTGGACAACAAAGATTTAGGGAAATTGTTTCTTGTAGCAACACTACTGATTACCAAGCAAGAAGATTAAAAGTAAGGTACCGTCTTAAAGAAGGAGCACCCGTTGAAGGATATGTACACACGTTAAACAGCACAGCTCTTGCGGATGTAAGAATGCTAATCGCAATCATTGAAAATTACCAACAAGAAGACGGTTCGATAGAAATTCCCAAAGTCTTAAGGCCATATACTGGTTTTGACAAAATTCCAGTAAAACAGTAAAGTCACTTAAAAACTAAAAAACTTAATAAAAAACAAAATACAACAAATCTAAAAAACAAAGAACATATTAAATACACAAAAAGAAGAATACAAATAAATCTCCCCTCCTAATCGATCACAGAAATCTGAGAAAAATAAGGTGAACGTAATGAGCGATTTTGGCTTCGGAAGAATACGTGACCTCCTAGAAGGAAGAGTAAATTGGGCAAGAAGAAGTAGTTTATGGCCCTTAACCTTCGGAATAATGTGTTGCGCAATTGAATTTATGGCCTCAGGTGTCGGAAGAACAGACTTAGAAAGGTATGGAATGATTCCTAGGCCATCTCCAAGACAAGCAGATTTATTAGTAGTAAATGGTCCTATCAGTCATAAAATGGCCCCCCGCCTAAGACAATTATATGACCAAATGCCTAATCCAAAATGGGCAATAGCAATGGGTGAATGTGCTACAAGTGGTGGTCCTTACTGGGAAAGCTATGCCATCATCGGAGGAGCGGATCAAATTATCCCTATTGATGTTTATATTCCTGGTTGCCCTGTAAGGCCTGAAGCATTATTCTTTGGTGTAGGAAAACTACAACAAAAAATTGCACAAGGAAGAAAATGGAAACAACCTGAAAAACCAGAATGGGTTGATGAAACTGCTGAAAAACTAATTTATGGTCTAGAACCGAATAAATGGGATGATATGAAAGTAATTCAGCTAGACGAAAATGGCAATCCATTAGAAGAAGGGGTAAGAGATCCTCAATAAGAGTATCATCCTCCTAATAATTTTTTTCTACTCTTAGTGTTATTGGTTTTTTCAACTTTGAGATAGATAGAAAAAAATCAAAAACGTTTTTCTAAGGAATAATTATTGTTCCTGCATTTCCATGGATTGCCTCATATGCATTACTTGGATTAGTAATAATACCTTTTTCACCACCATTTCTTACAAATGCTATGCATGCCTCTATTTTTGGCCCCATATTACCTTTTCCGAATTCTCCATTCTTCAAGTACTTTTCTGCTTCATCTGCTGTTATTATTCCTAATGCTTGTTGTTTATCTGTTTTATAATTGATATATGCATTTGGTACATCAGTAAGTATTAGCAATTCTTCGGCACCTATCTGGTTAGCTAATACTTGGCTTGCTCTATCTTTATCAATGACAGCATCAACTAAAACAAACATTCCGTTTTTTTCTATTACTGGAACTCCTCCACCACCAACCGCAATGGTGATTCCCTTATTTTTAATAATACTCTCAATTAAAGAAGCTTCAACGACCCTTATTGGTTTTGGGCTTGCAACTACTTTCCTCCATCCTTTTCCTTTTTCTTCTACAAATGGCCCTTCCCCTTTTTTCATTAATTCTTCGGCTTCCTCTTTAGTATAAAAAGGCCCAATTGGTTTTGTTGGGTTTTGAAAAGCCGGATCCTTTTCATCAACTACAACTAATGAAGGGATGACAATTACTTCTCTTTCGATTTTATTTACTCGTAGCATGTTTCTTAGTGCGGTTTCAATCATTATTCCTATTTGTCCTTGAGTCATTGCGTCTAGTATTGAAAGTGGTTGTGGCGGAACAGCATCTTTTCCCGCTTTTTGTTGTATTAATAAGTATCCAACTTGTGGGCCATTGCCATGAGTAACTACAACTTCATGTCCATTTTGAATAAAATTATCTAATATTTTTACGGATGATTGTATTCGGCTATATTGGCTTTCAAACGTTCCTTTTTCTCCTTTTTGAAGGATCATGTTTCCGCCGAAGGCAACGACAATTCTCATAGTTTTTCACTCCTAATTCTTTGAGGTGAAAAGTTAACCAAATACTATTTTAGATTTATCGAATGAGACATTAATTAATAGAAAAATAATTTCTCTAAAACAAATAAAACAGACAATCTTATTCAACAAATAGGTTCTATATTTTTATTTTTAATTTTAACTAGATCGGTGGAAATATCTCTTTCTTTATTAAAAATATGAGTAATAAAATTCTATCTCAATATTGGCCGTTTTTCTATAAGTATTGGGACAATACTTGCATACTTAACTGAGAAAGCTTGCCTTGTAGTACTGATTAGGTGTCCCATAAATCTCCTTCTGACCTGGCCATTTACTTACAAGTAATTGTTTCTGAGACGGATCTTCTCTATGAAGCAAGAATTTCCCCGTGAAAGCAAGGAGTAGTTCATGTCTTGAATTGTTTATTCTTTTATCTTTAATTTAATATTTAATATTTTAATTTATTGTTTATAAAATGTTTTTTTATAGAAACAAAAATCAAGTTAAAAAATCCAAATGAATGCATGGATCGAGGGCTCAAAAATAAACATGTTTACTTAACTAATGTTAGTGGAGATATTTGGTCTAGAAACAGCTAAGTTATTTTTAGATGAAAGGACAAAAGTTTCTCTACATTAATAGGAACTATGAATCTGTGAATTGCCTCTTGTTTTCGCAATATGCTTTCTGCTTTATAATGCAAATACTATTTTATTTTTTTCTTCTTCAAAGGTGCAAGGCGTATTTCTAGCGAAATAATGGAGGTTACGAGATGAATGAAGGGAAGTGTATTATACTTACAAGAAGAGGTAGGTAAATTAAATATGTCCAAAAGATAAATAAAAAACGGGAGATATACTTGAATCTTGGTAAAAAGGTTTCTCTAAATTCAATTACTTTTTCGCTTCCAGTAATTGTTCTTTTTACAAGTACTTTTTGTTCTAAATGTATGTGGAACAGAAATCTCTTTAGTCAGTATTCCATTTTTAGGGGGCATATTGTTGAAATAGATATTTCTCAACATCATAAGCTAATTGAGGAGCTTAAGCCTTTAAGTGTGCCATATGCCGTAATAATAACCAAAGAAGGGATTATCATCGCAGAAAAGTATGGGTTGTTTACAGAAGAGGAAGTTAAAGTTTTTATTAAAACGTTGGAAAAATTATTGGGGCGTTTTCCGGATCAAACGGTTTCAAAATAATTTTTAATTATTTCAATAAGCAAATTGATTTGTTCTATCGCTCAAAAAAATAATTTTTGAGAAATAACGATAAAAACTGTATTTGTAATCTTATTTTTATGATGAATCAGAACAATGCAGAAAGTAAAAAAATAACAGATT
>JAMOVR010000102.1 GCA_027061945.1 Candidatus Heimdallarchaeota archaeon | reverse complement strand
TTTGTTCTCGAATTTGAGTGACATTGGAAAAATCTGGGTTTTTAGCCTTTTATTAGTATTTTTTATTCAATCCATAAGATTGATTATTGCGATCTTGATAGCAAATTATTATGAGTACGTATCCATGATTGTACTTATTCTGTTAGGCTTTGCGGTATTGATTGGTCCGTTACTTGGTCTTTTTGCTACTAAAAATCGAATTACAAATTCCTATCTTTTCTTAAGCGCAGTTCTTCTCTTATTTATAGCGAGGATATTTTCTATATTTATTTCTTCACCCTCTGTTCAGTTTTTCTTATCTGTTTTAGTTGGTGTTACTGCATTATTTTCTCTTTCCTATCTTTTTCGACTGACGTCATTTTCTCGAGAGGAAATGATTTTTGGGATAATAGTTGTTCCTTTAATCGACTTATTATTAAAAGGAATATCATATTCAAGCGATTTAATCTATTACTTTAATACCATACAATTTATTCTTTTAATTGCGTTTTCTTTAGCGTTAATTTATTTTGTTTTTAAAATTATTCAACATTCTGAAGAAACAACAATTCAACAAGAAAATGGTTCTCATAGTGAATTATTATTTGGAGCTTCACTTATGATCGGTTTTATTCTTTTTATCAAATTCTTTTCTACGCCAGGGACAATAATCTTCTTTATTCATAAGAGTTATCCCGTTGCATTACTTATCTATTCATTTTTAACTTTAGTTATTTTTGTTTTATCTCGTTACATTATTTTCTTTGTTCTTAACAATCAAAAACAACTTTACTTTGTAGCAACTATTTCTATTCTTTTCGTAGTTACAATCATTCCATTAATTTATTTTTCCGGTGTTTCACCTTGGTTATTGCTTATGTTTTATTTCTTCTCTTATTTATTTTTAATATTATTAATATCGTTCTCATCAATAAAAATAAAATCAGTTAACAAATTCGTCGTAGGTCTCCTTATAGGATTGTTTCTCTCATTGTTATTAGTAGTTATTCAACTGCTTTTCGCGTTTCCTGTTTTATCCTTAATCTATTCTTTGTTAGTCGCGTTTTTCGCGTTTCATAATTGTTTGTATCAAAGGAGGAATGAGTAATGAGTATGGAAGAGATAAAAACACAGACATTTGTTTCAGTAGTTCTATTATTTGTTGTTTTGATTGTTCCCAGTGTTTCATATGTTTTTTATATTGGAAACAGTAATACTGGGGTCCCAAATATCGATAATGAAATAAAAGTCATGACTTATAATCTGCATTATGGTATTGGTATGGATGGAAAATTTGATCCTTCTAGAATTGCTCAATTTGTAGATAGTAAAGACATTGACGTGGTTGGGTTTGAAGAACTTAGTCATGATTTTATAATGAATACAGGAGCGGATTTTGCTTCATTATTATGTCTTGAAATGAAAAAACGTGGTTATGTTTATCACGCATTTAGTGATATCTACGGTGCCGGATTATTCAACGGGATATTTTCTAAATATCCCATAAAATCATTTGAGTCATACAAAGTTAATCCAACAGTAGTATTACTAAGAACAGTAGTTAAAGCAACAATAGAAATTAATGGTCAATTGGTTGATGTTTTCGATACCCATCTTACTCATATATATGAAGATAGAACAAATCCCGAAAGAGTAAAACAAGTTGAATTTATTCTTGACTTAATTAAACAAGCAAGCAATAAAATAATTTTAATGGGTGATTTTAATTCACTCCCAGATTGGCCTGAAATCATAGCAATTAAAAATTACGGGTTAACCGATGCTTTTGCAACTACGAACCCAAATAACAACACAGCTACATGGCCAGCAAATTACCCCTATCTCCATATTGACTATATCTTTTTATCTACTGACATAACTCCTATCAGTACAATAATATACAAAACCACTATTTCTGATCATCTTCCATTAGTGGCAACAGTACAATTATCTTAAAATTAAAAATAATTGCTTAGAGATTAATTTATTCGATTTTAAATCTTCTTTACTATGTAAACAATTTAAGTGCATCGCTAGAAAAGTAATTACTCCTTAGGATAACAAGTAAAGCCAAACTAAAATTTGATTGCGAAAAAAGTTTATTTTTATAATTTTTCAGTTGGCTGAATATATATGAAGATAGCTTGGAGTAGCATTTCACAGTCTTTATCTTCGGAATCGCTACAAGACAGGCATTTTCAGTCCTGTATTTTTTTAAGTGTTTTATAATTAATTAAACAATCAAACAATAAAATAATTTTAATGGGTGATTTTAATTCTATGATTGGCTACTAGGAAGGAATTTTGCTAGAGTTAGGGCTAAACCAGAAAGTGTTCGTGACTGGGTATAAATCGTAGCAGGGCCATAAAATCTCAAAACTAGGCCTTCCCCACCTAGAAGAAATGACTTCATACCACCCACTTTTGAAATTTCAAATTTGACATCTTCTTTTGCAGCAAAGAATAAGCCCGTATCTACAACGAATTCTTTACCTGATGGGATCTCATGTTTTTGAATTGCGCCATATGCTCCAGCAAAGAACATTCCATGGCCTTCTTTGGTAGATACCTTTGTTAGAAACGCTCCTTCTCCGCCTAAAATTGATTTAAAACCACCCCATTTAGAACTAATCTCTAAGTTCGGAGTGCCCACAATAAATGCATCTTTTGACAGAATCCACCCGCCATTTTCAATGGGAGAAACTTCAAAAGGCATTATGTCTCCAGGAACACTGGAAGAGAAGAAAACACTTCCGGGACCAGTGAAAATGTTCATAAAAAAGCTTTCACCAGATAATTTTCTTTTTAATCCTTTAATTAGCCCTCCAGATGCAGATGTTGATATCTGGACGGTTCCGTCCATATAGTCCATGGCACCCGCCTCAGCGATTACTTGTTCTCCAGGCTTTAGCTGTATTTCAACAGTAGCGTAAGCTGGAGCTCCATGTATTTTATATGACAATGTATTGTTTGTCATAATTGATCTTTTTTTGTAATATTACTATATTCTTTATGGTTGTTATGTTAACGCTATTTTTTCCTATTTTTTCTAATGAAAAGATTATTTGTTATATGTTTCTTTTTATAACCACTCTACCAATATCCCAATCGATCTTTAACTTTATCGGCGGGAAGTTCCCCTCTGTAAGGGAGGGGATGAAAGCCGAAAACATCATTGTTTTTCTTGCAGGGCTGGGACGGCCCGTAGCGCCTGTGGAGAGAGTCTCCTCTGTGAAGCAGGAAGCCCCTAGCAAAAGCAAGGGGTAGTTCACAAAGAAAGAACCACTCAAAAAACAAAGTGGTGTCCATATAAATAAATCCAACTAACCACCAATTAATTGCGTTTAGCGGCTGCTAAACGCAATATTTTAATTACCATTTCTTTTTTTATTGCTGGGTTTAGATGCTTTTTGAGTCCTTTTATTCTACGAAAACAGGGTGGAAAAAGGAAAAGGGATTTTTAAATAACACAAACAACGCCTTAAATTTATGATGTTGTATGAAACAGTTTTTTCTATAGTTTTATGATTATTCTTACTGCTGGATCTGTGCTTTGTTTGCACGGGTGTTGATGATGTGTAAAGAATAGGTTAAAAAACCTATAAATATTATGTGTAAAACAAGCAATTGATGAAAACTGTTAGATTACTCATAACTATTTTTGTAATTGGACTTATTTTTACTAGTACAAGTAATGTTATTGCAGAATCTTATGTATATGGTCCTGATGGTGATATACAAGAGGCCACTTACGTAGTTACAAGAACAAATGAAACCGCTAGTTACTACTGGTGGGACTCTACAACAAATCGCTTGATTAAATACATTGTACCTTTAAATTCTCTGTTTAATGTTAGTTTCATTACAGATGGTAATCCTCCAAATGTTGGCAATGAACCATTGCTAGACTTAGAAATAGGAAATCTTACTATGAGTAATATTACTGATGTTAGTGTAGAATCAAACCTTGCACTTGGCTATTGGACTGTTAGTCAGAATGGACTGATAACAAATACCAATATTACTTTATTAAAAGAAAAATTTGACTCTTTACTTCCAAATACTACCAGTTATTCTCTAGATGAGTTAGTTCTTTCATATTTAGGTGGTAATATTGCAGTAATTATTTTATCAATTCAAGATGCGTTTCAAAAAACCAATTTAATCTATGATAAATCTACAGGATTAATATTATCAGCAAATGTAACTGCTGGGAATTTTATTTTGGACTTTACGATATATAGTATTAATAGGAATTGCTATTTTTATGCATCTAGTACCACTACTAAATTTACACCCTTTATTTTTCAATTATTCAGTTTTTCGCTTATTTTGACAATAATTATTAAGAGGAGATATTATTAAAAATAAGTTTTTCAATGCTCAGCTTTTCTTCTTTTAATTTATTTTAGTCACTATTTACGGAACTTAAGTTTTTAAACTAAAAACACGTTGAATTTTACGTGGTTGAATAATGAGTAGGCGTTTGAGTAAAAAACGTGGGGCTAAACCAAAGTACAAGAAATTCCACGTTCTCTTGACCCTACTCCTGTTAGACGAGTTTGGGCCTATTGGTAGATATACTTTAAGTGAATATCTTGGTCTTTCTGAAGCATCAACTAGGAGTATTTTAAAACGTTTAAATGAAGCAGGAATTTCTCATTCTCCTGGGCAATCTTCAGGTAGGCAAGGGAACTGGCTAAGTACTAAAGGAATAGAACTAGTTAAAAAATTAAAGTCTCACGTCCAATTAGTTCGTGTCCGTATATGTAATATTTTCCCCGAGTTTGAGTGGGGGATATTGATTCGTCATGCAGGAAAATTAGTAAAAGATGGAATCCGACAAAGAGATGAAGCAGTAAGAGCTGGTGCAACTGGAGCCGTGACACTAATATATCGTGACTCTTCATGGATCTTTCCTGAAACAGGTGCCGAAGTAACAGTTCTGGGTTTTGATGATCCTCATGAAGAAGATGTCTTAATAATTGCTTTTGATGAAAATAATCATTCTTTGTTTTATGGCTCAATGGCTGCAGCTTATAATCTAATACATCGCCCAACATTAGTATTTATTGAAGGACAATTATGAAAAACAAGTTTTACATCATTTTTCTATTTCTTACCATCTATTATACACTTTTTCCGCAAAACAATTAATTGTTTAATCTCCTAGTACTCACCGGTGTATAGTTTAATTTTTCCAGTAAAACTTTCAAATAACTGGTGTCGAACGGATTTAAACAACAATAAGTTCACTCTTGAGTTGCGGTCTAATATTGATTTAACTCTCTCGGATTTCATCCCCTCCCTTACAGAGGGAAACTTCACGCCGATAAAGTTAAAAAAGTTATTTGACTCAAAAGTTTATTGTCCTTTTGTTTCCTGCTTTTAACATATTTTAGGAATAATTCTTTACTTGAATAGACCTTATGTTCTTCGTTTGGTGTATTTGCAAGTCCAGTTTTTCCCTTAGTAAATAATTTCATGTCTTCAATAGTATAATACTTCTTTTTCGTGAAATCTAACCATGTTATATATACTATCAATCCTAAATTCGCAATTGTAAAAGTTATGCCATATTTTTCTGATAAAATGGCATAGTAGTCCCATTTTTTTATTCTATACAATGGAGTTTTTATCTTATCCCTTTCGTACTTTAGTAATAGTCTTCTAGTCTATCCCGTAATGGCTAATCTGCCATTTTCATCAAACAAGCTTCCTCTTTCTGTAATTTCTTTTTGCGTTTCCATGTGTAAACGTATCATGATTAATTGATATTTTTTTCTCGGATTGTTTCGAAAATCGGGCAATACTAATAACTATTTCGGAACGAATTATACGAAAAAATAATATTGTATGTTGATATAATCCTTTACTCGTGAAATACACTTTTAATTAGGTGATCGTGAACATGAGTTTAGCGGACAAAAAAACAACATACGATTTTCTTGCTCCGTATGCCAAAAAACTTGGTTATACGGATGATGACTTAATGGAATTCAAGGCTGTTCTTGAAACCATTGAAGAAATAATGCAAAAAGCCAAGCCTATGGAATGGGACAGAGAAGGTGTAAAACTCGTTAATGGTAAAGTAGTTTTGCCAGGTAACATGGAAAGTATATTAAAAGAATTAATCCAGGATAACGAATTATATCGCTTTTTTGCTCCTGAAAAATTTGGAGGATATGGCTGGAGTACTGTTTTTCTCTCTGGAGTGGGTTCCGTAGTATCTAAAACAGATCTCTCATTGCATATTTTAGAGTTCATTTCTCTGAGTGTCCTTGAAGGAATATTAATGTATTATCGTGAAGAATATGACCCAATTATTGAAAAAATTTTGAGTGGAAAAACAGTAGGTTATGTTGGTTTTACTGAACCACAAGCAGGTAGTAATTTAGAAAATGTAAAAATGACAAGTGAAAAAGATGGAGACGAATATGTATTAAATGGAGTAAAAATTTTTATCAGCAATGGTGGTTATGCTGAAGTTGGTTTAGTACTCGCTCAAAATGTAGTAAATGGGAAACCTGAAGGGCATAATGTATTTATCGTAGATGGTCTTGATGGGATTACTGTTCTCCGTCTTGAGGAAAAAATGGGTCTACATGCCAACCCAACTGCGCAATTACAATTCAAAGATGTTAGAGTGCCGGAAGAAAACCTGATTTATAAACCAGGAGAGGGATATACAAAAGTACTTGAAAGGCTTATGGGAATGAGAGTTGGAGTTGCTTGGCAAGCAATTTCCGCTACAGAAAGAGCTTATGAACTCGCAAAAGAGTATGCCGAAAATCGTACACAGTTTAAACGGCCGATTATACAATTTGATGGTGTTAGTAGAAAAATCAGGGAAATGGAAAAAGCATTACCATATATGAAAGAATTGGGTGCTAGAGCAGCATATCATCTAGATAGATACTTGAAAGGATATGTACCTATTGATACAGGTGCTACTGGTCATCAATCGGAACTACAAGCTGCAAAGATGTTGCCAGGTATTGTTAGAATGGGAATGAGTCATTTCTTTGTTTCTCAGGCAAAATTAATGACTGCAGAACTTGCTTGGCACATAATTGATGATGCCGTCCAAATTCATGGTGGCAACGGATTTATTGCGGAATATGAAGTAGACAAGATCCTTAGAGATATTAGAGTCACAAGAATCTACGAGGGAACAAGTGAAGTTCATGAATTTATTATCTCAAAAACAAAGGACTCATTTGAAAAAATGAATATACCTTTGCCCAAGATCGAACATGAAGTAAGTTTATACGAAAAATATGTCCGCGAAAGATTTCCCCTAATTAAAAATATATGGTATAATTCAGACGAAAAACTATAAACAAAACAAAAAAATTCTTTTTATTCTTTTCTTTTCATATTTTTGAATTATAACCCTTCTCTTTATCATTTTCTGTTTTTAAAGCCTATCAAAACGTTAAAAGCTTGTATTTCCTAAAACTTGATTGTAGTGAAATTATATTTCATTAACATAAACAACCATTGAAAGGTGTTTGGAAAATGGTTAAAAAGAAGAAAACAAACAAACCACGCTCTGTAAGTGAGGATGGTGAAGTCTTAAGAGTAAGGCTTCCAGAAGAAGGAGAAGTACTTGGTCAAGTAGTACAAATACTTGGCGGTGGAATATTATTAGTTCGTTGCTTAGATAATAATACAAGAAAAGTAAGGATCCCTGGAAAATTTAGAAAAAGAATGTGGACTCGTGTAGGAGACATAGTTGCAGTAATGCCGGAATACGGAATGAGAGAAGATGAATGGGGTACTTTAACATATAGGTACCGTAATAATGAAGCGATATGGCTTGAGAAAAACGGTTATATCCCCTCAGAGTTTCTCTTATAAATTTATAGCCTACCTTATTATAGAATAATTACTCGCTAAAAATTAACTTTAGCTTAAAGTTATAATATTTCACATGTAATTATAAATTATTAAGGATTGGCTGGTTACGGTGTCTGGAGAAGAGAGATACGAGGACATATTTGAAAGACGGATTGAACGAGAAAAGGTAAAAAGAAAAGAAAAAGATACAGAGCGCTTCAAAGTAGTAGAGGGGGTATTTGACGAGTCTACTCTGATGGTTCTGTATAAGTTCTTTAATAAGGGAATACTAGAAGAGTTATATGGTGTAATTAACTCTGGTAAAGAAGCTAATGTGTATTATGGTTTAGATCCTAATGAAAAAGAAGTTGCCGTAAAAATCTATAGGACGGTAGCTTCTGTTTTCAAGAGGATCTCAGAATACATCAAAGGAGACCGCAGATTCAAAAAAATAAAGAAAAATACTTACGCGATAATATATACATGGGCTAGAAAAGAATATGCTAACCTTCATCGAATGATAGAAGCTGGAGTACCAGTTCCTGAACCTATAGAAGTAGAAAAAAACGTACTAATCATGAGTTTCCTTGGAAGGAACGGCATTCCTTTCCCATTAATGAAAGTTGAGGAACCTCTAAACCCTATTGAGGTATACAACTCACTCATCGATGATATTAAAAAGTTATATTGGAAAGCAAAGTTAGTTCATGGTGATTTAAGCGAATATAATTTGATGATAGATCCTGAAAAACAAAAATACTATGTGATCGATGTGTCCCAAGCAGTCCTCACCTCCAATCCCCGCGCCGATTTGTACCTATACCGAGACATTACAAACATTAACAATTACTTTAGTAGCTTAGACGTCAATATAGTCGAAAGAGACAGATTATTCAAACAAATCACGAAAAGAAAACCATCATTGGACTTAAAACTTGAAGTTGGTGGAAAGGAATAAGGAACCGGGTTGATGATAAATGGATATCGAAGCAACAGAATTAGTTAGAGTCCCCAAAAACCGGATCGGCGTTGTTATTGGCGTCGGTGGAAAAGTAAGAAAAGAATTAGAAGAGGCAACTAAAACAAAAATAGTAATTGATAGCGAAACAGGTGAAGTTGAAATTTTTTCAACTCCTGAGATGGACGATCCTGTCTTACTATGGAAAGCCCGGGACATAGTAAAAGCAATGGGAAGAGGTTTTTCCCCTGAAAGGGCTTTCAAATTACTTGATGATGCTTATTATTTTGAAGTGATACCGTTAAAGCAATATGTTGGTGAAAAACCCAATCAGTTACGTAGAGTCAAAGCAAGAATCATTGGAAAAGAGGGAAGAACGAGAGAAATGATTGAAAAATTCACTAATTGCAATGTTGTTATTGCAGGAAATACTGTATCAATAATTGGTGAATATGAAAACCTAAAAATGGCCAAAGAAGCAATCATTATGCTAATTAATGGTGCAAAGCATTCACAAGTATACAAGTTCTTAGAACAAGCGAAAGAAAACATGGGTACTAAAGGAATGAAATTATGGTACAAAAGAGGTAGTTTTGGAGAAGAACTTGTTGAAGAAGAGGAAGAGGAAGAGGAAGAAGAGAAAAAAACAGAAAATAAAAGTGAAAGTAAAGAATAAGAGAAGAAATAGTTGTTTGTTTAAACGGTTCTATCTGTTGTTTAATTAATGAAATCAAAAAGACTTGTCTGACCTGTTCTCTTGACAAATAATTCGTTTCCACCAACTACTTCTGGGAATGCACTAATTCGTGTAGTAATTATGAAAGTAATTCTGGTACTATGCTCTGAAACAAGCTCTCCTAATAGCTTAAGTCTTTTTTCATCTAAAGCGGCTTCCGGTGAATCTAACATTATTAATCCTTGTTCTGCGGCTCCTAATTCTAATAAGTGCTCCCAAACCGCAATTCTAAAGCATGTGTCAGTTAAATATTTTTCGCCCCATGACATAGAATCAAAAGGCCGGATCGTTTTATTTGCTCCAATAGTTATAACTCCTGTTTCAGGTTCAACCAGTAATGGATAACCAAACACGCTTTTAGTAATCTTTGAAAATCTTGATAAAATATCTTGAATATCCCTTTTTTCAGGTAGTTTTCCTATAAGCTTTTTTTTCTCCGTCTCCTTTTCTTTCAACGTATTTTCTATTAAAGCTAATTTTTCTTTTATTAAGGGTGAATTCATTCTTTCTTCAATAATTTTAAGTTTGGTCTGTACATCGTTTAATTCTTGTTCTAACCCTCTTATTTTTTTATTTAATGCAAAAATCTCTTCTTCAATATTTAACCGTTTTTTAGCAAGAGATACCATATCTGTTCTTAAATTGCTTTGTATGGCTTGTATCTCTTCAATTTTTCTTTCTACTTTCTTAATGTTTTCTGTTTTACTTACAATTTGTTCTCTTAGTTTTTCGATCTTTTGTTCTATTTCAGACTTGGTTTTTTCAGTATCGATCAATGAAGCTTGTGTTAGTTGTTGACGTATTTTTGATGGCAGTTCTTCCCAAGGAGTCCCACAAACAGGGCAACCATGTTTAATACGTTCTTTTGCTCTATTTTTCAAATTAGAATAACATAACGGGCAATATGGGTTTTTTTTCAAGTATTCTTCATAAGATGAAATAACAACACCGTTTTCAACATCTTCCATCTCTTGTTCTAATAATTCTAATTGATAGTTCAAGAATTCTTTTTCTTTTTTATATTGTTCCCTCATTCTAGTATATTCTCTAAGCTCGTCACTGATGTTATTTAAATTGTCTACTACTGCACTATGCTCCTGATTTACGCGTCTTAGATCTTTTTTCTTTTCATCTAATTCATTTGTTAATTCATTCAATTCGCGGCTTAATTCTAACTTTTTTCTTAATAGGTCTTCTCTGTTTTCTCCCTTTTGCATTCTTTCACTCAAAATAGCTTGGATCTCACTTAAATTATCCAACAATGCTTTTTTCTCTTTATTTAATAGACGTATTTCAGTCTCTAATTGCCTGACTGCGCCACGTATCTGTAGAACTTCTGGAGTCTCTTTTAACGTAATTTTTGATAATAACTCTAATAATGGTAGAATACTACCGTTATTTTTCCCCATTAGACCCAAGTCGTTTTCTCGTTTATAGTAAAGACCTTCGAATAATTCTTGAAACTCATCAAGACTTAACCCTATTTCTTTAAGTAGAAAATGTGAATATTCTGGCTTAGTATAATGTTTTAATCTTGAGCCGGGTACTAAAAGACTCGTTCTCACTCCGGCATCAGTAAGTTTTTGAAGAATTGTTACGGGGTGATTAAAAATCCATTCTGATTCAATAAATGCGTCGGGGGAGGATCTTTTATGAGAAAAAGAGAAATATCTTTCCGCATGGGCATCTGAGCAAATTGAACGTTCTATTAAATCAAGAAAAGTTGTCTTACCATTCCCATTCTCTGCAACAAAAACATTAATCCCTCTCTTTACAAATGCTGTTTGAGTACCCTTTACTGCTAATGGAATAATGTAACCAAACTTTACTTTACTAATATATGGTAACATTCTAACCCCACTAATAAACATGGAACATTTAAGTTTTAAGTGAACCTAAGTAGTAAGGAAGCCATTTAAAAATTGAATATCACATATTTATCCGATGTTACTAGAAAAAATCAATTTACACTAATTGTTCTAAAGGCTCTTCAATAAACCAGTTTCTAGATGTATCCCATTTACTTTCTTCCTCAATAAAGTTCTCAGGATAGAAGAAATAGGTGTTACTTAATGGAATCTGTAAGTTATATATCCTGAATGTTGACATATGTTCCCAAGCAAATTCTAAGAAATCAGGAATGAATGTAGGTAGTATTGTTAAATACCAAATTAAATCTTTTTTAGAAGCAACTAAAGTACTTGGAAACTTAAAGTAATGAGAATCTATGAACCAATATGCAGACCATTTGTTAAAACCATCTTTATTTTTGAATTTTCCAAGGATAATTTGGGGACTTACTAAGTTGAATAATTTTGTATTATAATATAGTTTTGCTTTTGGTGCCAAAACGGCTTTGATCCTTTTAATTCTTCTTGAGATTGTGGAAGGATCTTTTTTATAATACTGGGCCAATTCTTTAATTGATGCCTTTGCGTTTATAGTCATCTCTCTTAACAAATAAAGATCAAGTTTATCAAATGGGTATGCTTTAGAGGGGGCAATTTTTGGTGCTTCTTTAATCGAGGAAAAGTCAAACTTAGACCACATTTTTTCGAATATGTTTCGTTCGTTGTATTCATCTATTTTATTACTTTTAATCTTGATAAAACTCCAATCGGCTTTTTCAAAATCCCACAAATCAAATTCGGCGGGAGATGATGCGGCAAATTCCGAAGGAATTATTGTATATCTCTCAAATAGACCCTCCTTTTTTAATATGTTGAGAACTTTTGTTAAAAGATTCTGAGTTCTTGATGGTATATCAAATTGGATATACATTGAGAGCCTGGGATTATAAGTAACAACGTTATAATGAGTGTAAGGGTGAAGATCACAAAAATCAGCAATTTTTTTCAAAGAATTACGGCCATTTATTCCATCAATAAAAACGTGGGTTCTGAGTAATCCTAACCTATGGGGACGATAAACAATTTCTACCTCTGTCTGTATTCTTTTACCCAACAGAGGATCGTTTATTATCTGATCTTGTCTAAGAAAACCGTTTCTTTTCATCTCGTTTATTCTGGATTTGACAGTATGAAAAGAAACGCCTAACTTTTGACTTAATTGAAAAATACTTAGTAAGGGGTTTTTGTACAGCAACTGAAAAATCTTGTAGTCTAATGATGCAAGCTTATAAGTAGAATAAGGCATTTTTTTCCCTCTCTCATCATTTGAATTTAAACTACATCAAATGTTGGTTCTCCACCTTGACTACTTCCAGGAGGATCAAAAGTATATGTTTCAGAAACAGTTATTTTCTCGTAATTTATTAAGTTCAGAGTCACCTTTAAAGTATAATCTCCGCTCTCATAAGCATGATCCCAGAAAAAGTTTTTGAGTACTATTACGTCCTGATTTGTAGTAATTTTAACTAAATAAGAGTAGATAGTTCCCGAAGGAAGAGTTAAAGAAATAACGTATTCCATATTAGCAACGTTTACACCAGTCATAGTAATTTTTATGATTCCGAGGATATCGTCTTCATATCCATCATTATCTAAGTCTGCGTAATATGCATCAACAATACGTAATCCAATTGTTGCTATTTTTTTACCTTCACTTAATTGTCTTGCATCTGCTCTAACGGCAGTAACAAAAGATCCAAATAATAATAAGATCATTGCCGTTGTAGCTAATAATTTAATATGTTTACTATCTTTTATTAATTGTTTTTTAGATCTGGGGATCATTGTCAATTTTTTGTTTTTTACTTTTATATCTTTTATTATTTCTTGTGTCCTTTTTTATGTTCTCTAAAAAGTGTAATTAGCCGTTGTGCAGTGTCTTCAGGGGTGGTATATTGAATTCGATTATCTGAAGATAGCCTTATTATTGCTCTTTCCGCTTCACCTCTTACAAACGGATGTGTATCGTTTTTTAGAGCAAATAATAATGCCTCAACACCTTCTGCTGCTCCTAAGTATCCAAGTGTTTCTGCAGCTTGCTTCCTGACTTCCCACCTACGGTCTTGTTTCAATAATGTAATTACCTCTGGCACAGCTTCTTTCCCCCTAAGTTTTATTATAGACTTCATGGCATTGATTCTTAAGTGAAATTCTTCTTCTTCAATGATTATTTTTTTTAAAAAAGGTATTGCTTTTTTGTTCCTTAACTTTCCTAAAGCAAGTAAAATACTGGACCTAGCTACATCCCATGGTTCAAATCTATAATGTTCCATTAATTCTAAAGCATTTTCTTCATCTCCTAATTCTCCAATAGTATCAATTATTGCATTACGTACTAATGCTGAGGTTTCTTGTTTTAATGCCATTAGAAGACTTAACAATGCATCTTTTTCTTCGAGCATGGCAAGAGCTAACGCGCAGTCTTGTCTAGTAAACTCATCTTCGTCTTCCTCGAGGTGCTTGAGAAGAATTTCCATAATCTCTTTTCCGCTACCATATTCTCCTAATATGATCGCAGCGTTGCTTCTCTCCGTTGGAGTACCGTTTTCAATCTTTTCTAAAGCTTCTTTGATTCTTTCGTCATAACGAGGCATTTTGTTTCTAGCCACCTCAAAATAGATTTTCTTAATAAAAAGAATAAATACTTTCTTTGAATCAATTATTTCTGGGATATGCAAAGTTATTATCTGATCTTTTTTAGGATTCATTAATCATTTCGATTTCTTTGAAAGCTTTATTAACGAACGATTGTAAAAACTCTTCTAAAGTCTCTTTTTTAATATCTTGAAGTATATTGATCTCTCTAGAAACTTCTTCTAATGCTTTTTTAGCAAGTTCTCTATGATTAAATAAATTGGCTAATGCTCTTGGATAAGTTATAACGAACAAGGTATATGTTAATCCCTTAAATCTCTCATCTTTTTGCAGTGGGTCTGTTAAAAATTTAGAGATGACTAATGACTCATATTTTTTATTTTCAGGAAATGGTAACAAATAAACCCCTTCAGGAAATGATTCTCCTTGTGCGATCATTGTCATATATCCAATTGATAATTTTACTAATGCAGATGCAGGGTCTTGCACAAAGCGGTAACCTTCATAAAATAATGGAGTTGGTCCATCGAAATCAAGAGTTAATATTGCTCCCGAAAGAATTTTTTGTTCTATCAACATCTCTACGCTGGGTTCGATCCTTAAGAAGATAATGGGTGAAACATATAATGCAATACTTAAATAAAAAAATCCTAAGGAGAACATAATCCCTCCAAAAACAGTGATATGAAACCAGATAATCCCCTGCTTTAATGAAGAAAGCATGATTCCCATTAAATAGGCAAATATTCCTAAACCAATAATTATCATTGAGATTATGAAGCTTATTCTCTGACGAAAAGACTTCATCCAAAGACTTCTTTTTAGTACTTGACTTGCATATTCTCTAACCGAAACAACAACTACTGCACCTAGGAAAACTCCGGAAATTACTAAAATCATTGAAATCTTAGTCACATATATTACTTCTCCATTAGTAGTAAACGCCATTATTTGGGGATCTTGGGTGAGTGCCCCATGAGCCAAAAGACCAATAATACTTCCAGTACTTGTAACAGCAACTATTGAGCTAGCATCCCATGTAGTTTTTACTCCAATTACGAATAAAGTATAACCGACCACAAGAAAAACAAGTGAAATTGAGCCAATTCTTAATCTATTGTGCAAGGATAACCATTGATTCTGATAAAAACCAATACTACTACCTAACGCCCAAAAAAATAGTGATAAACTAGAAAGCGCCGCAAACTGGATAAAACGCAACCTAATCTTCTCATAGGCAAAAATAAACATAATAGTGCTTATGAATAATAATGTTGGAGGAACAAATATTCTTAGAATACTTAAGACGTTTAATATCACTAAAACTATTTATCGTTATAATAATTCATAACTATTCCCCTAAACCAAAAAATCACTAAAAAATGGGGAATGAAGTCTGCTACTTTTTAATGGTGGGAAAATCCCCCCTTATCAAGAAAGCTCGCCCCCAAACGGCCTATAATAATTATTTTCTTTTTTTTACTAATGAGACGAAAAAGATAGTAACCCCCATTCATATTCATGAATTGTGCATCCTAGTGGTCGTATTATCGGCACCAAGTCAAAGAGACTAATGGGAAAACGCATCTTAATTGGTATTACAGGTAGCGTTGCTGCTTTTATGTCTCCACAGATAGCGCGGGAATTAATGAGACATGGTGCAACAGTTATTCCCGTAATGTCGAAAGAAAGTCAAAGGTTAATAGGACCCGATCTTATGTGGTGGGCTACTGGAAATAAGCCAGTAACTGAAATTACTGGAGATATTGAACATATACGCTTTGCTGGTGTTTTAAATCGTCCTGTTGATGCTTTTCTCATAGCTCCTTCAACAACAAATACGCTAAATAAAATTGCGTCTGGTATTTCAGATACACCGGTAACATTAATTGCTTCAACTTTAATTGGGAAAGGGGTCCCTGTACTGATTAGTTATGTTGGTCATGAAGATCTTATAAATAGTAAAATCACTCAGAAAAACATTAAAGAATTAGAACAAATTGGGGTTAAGCTTATTCATCCTATCCTTGAGGAAGGAAAAGCAAAAATTCCTTCTCCTGAAGAAATCGCTCAAGAAGTTATTAAAACATTCACACCTCAAGCATTAGAAAAAAAAACAGTTATTATTACTGGAGGCCCAACTAGGGAATATATAGATAATGTAAGATTTATATCAAATGGAGCTAGTGGTAGGACAGCTATAAGCCTGGCAGAAGAAGCATATCTATATGGTGCCCAGGTACACTTGGTTTTAGGCCCAACATTACTAGAGCCTCCTTCTACTGCAAAAACATATAATGTAATTAGTACAGAAGAAATGACCAATAAAACACTTGAACTCCTTAAAAAATATCCTGATTCTTTAGTGATTCTCTCTGCAGCAATGGCAGATTTTAAACCACTCAAGCAAAAAATTGGGAAAACCAAGTCTGATAAAGGATTTAGTTTAGAATTAGAGCCAACACCTAAGTTAGTAGATAAAATAAAACAAGTTGCTCCTAATTGCACTTTAGTGATATTTAAAGCAGAATGGAATGTTTCTAGAGATGAACTAATTAAAAGAGCTTACAAACGTCTAAAAGAAACAGATGCAGATTATGTTGTAGCTAATGATTTAAGTGAACCGGGTGCGGGTTTTGAATCAATTACGAATCATGTAATTGTTATAAAGAAAGATGGGTCCACAAGAGAATTAAAAGGCCTAAAGAGAAAAGTTGCTCAACATCTATTTGAACAAATAGTTGCAGATCTCGAAAAAAAAGAACCGGATCCGTTCTCAATATAAGATAGAATTAGAATACTAAAAATTGATTTTTTATTTATATAACGTGAAATATAGTAATAGTAATATAATATAGGATTATTTTTTTAGTATTCTAATTCTATGATATTAATATAGGAAGATATTAATTTAATAACTAAAAAAAAGAGGTTGTGCCATTTCACAAGATTTTATAGCAACAATAAAAAAGAAAGGCACGGAGTGAAGAATATGAGTGACGTCCACACATACATTGTTCGAGGAAGATATAATAAAAAGAACAAAACCCATTATTTCGCAGTAGAAGTTCGTGCATTAAATCAAGAACAAGCTTTAGAAAAAGCTTACTCTGATATTGGTAGCCGTCATCAAGTAACTAGAACAATGATCAAACTTGATAAAATTGAAGAAGTAGAAAATCCAGAGCAACTCAAAGACCCTGTTGTGCTAGCTTTTCATACAAGAGATGATTTTGAAATAGTAGTATAAGTTTACCATTCTTTTATTCTAAAATCATCGTTTATATCAAAATAATTTTGAATAAATACGTCTATAATTTCGTAGAGGATTGATATGTCTCAACCAAACCCTAATCAAATGCCGTTAGAACAGCAAGTACAAACTGTCTATCAGCAATTACAAGTAATAGAGCAACAAATAAAGCTCTATCAAGAGCAATTAGAGGCTTTTTCACAATTATATACTGAATTAAGCCTTACAATCTCAACTTTAGATGGCCTAAAAGATGCTGAAGACAACCAGGAAGTCTTAATTCCTGTTGGTTCAGGAGCATATGTCTGGGCAACAATAAAAGACAAAAACAAAGTCTTGACTTTGGTAGGTGCACGTTTACACGTGGAAAAAAGCATTGATGATGCTAAAAAGACTGTATATGAAAGAAGAGCCAGAGTTGAAGAAATGATTAAAAATATTGGGTCAGAAATACAAAGGCTATCTGCAGATAGAGAGCGGCTTATTCAGTTCTTAGAACAAGTAAATGCAAAATTAATGCAGGATAAAAATAAAAACTCTTAGTTTCCGTTTTACTCCAATACAAGTTAAACCTTTTATAACTACATTTACACAGTGTGATCCCTATGTTTGAAAAATTACGTTCCGGCTTAGGTTCTATTCTAAAAAAGATTAAAATAAAGGAACTCAATGAAAAAGAAATAGCAAAAGTCCTAAAAGAGCTTCAAAAAGAGCTTATTAAAAATGAAGTTAGTTTTGAGGCTACAGAAGCGATCTGTGAGAGTGTAAAACAGACGTTAATAGGATATGAAACAAAGCGTTTCTCAGACCCTGGTCCGATTATTAGGAATGCCTTAGAAAAGGCGTTATTAAATGTTCTCAAAGCTGACGGAACAAAAATAGACTTGTTAGACTTAGCTGAAAAATATAAAGAAAAACAAGAACCTTTAATTATCCTCTTTTTAGGGATTAATGGTACTGGGAAGACAACAACAATTGCAAAACTTGGTCATATGTTTAAGAAAAATGGATATAGTGTTGTTTTTGCTGCAAGTGATACTTTCCGTGCCGGAAGCATACAACAATTATCCTTGCATGCTGAAAAACTAGGGATCAAGGTAATTAAACAGGATTATGGAGCAGATCCAAGCGCAGTAGCTTTTGATGCAGTAGATCATGCTTATGCTAAAGGTGTAAATGTGGTACTAATTGATACAGCAGGAAGAATGCAAAATAACGAAAATCTTATGCGGGAACTCCAAAAAATAAAACGAGTAGTTGACCCTAATGTAACGATTTTTGTTGGAGATGCTCTCGCAGGTAATGATGCTACACGGCAAGCAAAAGAATTTCATGAAAAAGTTGGTATCTCTGGAAGCATATTAACAAAAGTAGATGCTGATGTAAAAGGAGGGGCAACAATTTCAGTAACCTATGCAACTAATAAACCTATTCTTTATTTGGGAGTTGGTCAAGGCTATGATGACTTGAAACCTTTTATACCCGAAGAAATTGTTTCAGCAATTCTTCCTAAATAATTGTAAAATAAAAATTGGTTTAATTATAACTTTTAATATCTCGTTTTTTTATCATGGTCTTGTAAATGAATCCACCAGTAGTTGCCTCTATCGGAAATACTTATCTTGATGAAACATTGTTTATTCCTCGTCTTCCAATCCCTGATCTAAAAATCACTGTATCTAAGGCAATCACTAGTTTGGGGGGAAGTGCGACTAATTTTGCAGTGGCATTTCATAAGCTTAATAATCAGTGTGACTTGTATTCTACTATTTCAAATGACTTAATTGGTCAGAAAGTTTTTGAACAGTTAAGGCAGATAGGTCTTTCTGTTAACACTCTTGAACAAATTGATGGAATTCAAGGACGCACATTAGTACTGTTAACTCCTGATGGTGAAAGTTCTAAGTTAGGTCTTCCTGGAGTTAGCACCAGGAGTTCTATTCGTTCCGTCAAGAGGATAGAACTAACAAAATATGATCATGTGCATCTAGCAAGTCCAGAGTATGATGCTCTTAAATTATTAAAACACAAAATAAAGAAAACGGAGAAAAAACCAACAATTTCTATTGATATTGGTGCAAAGCTATTAGAACATAAAAAAGAAGACGTAGTAAAAGCTTTAGATGTCGCGGATCTAGTTTTTATGAACCGCCTTGCGTATAGGTCTCTTTATGGTCTAGCTCCTCCCGAAGTTGCATCTGATTTTTCAGATAAAATAGTAGTAATTACTATGGGTGACGAAGGAGTATTTTATTCTAACAAGGAGGATAAACAATTATTTAATGCGATAAAAGTTAAGCCTGCAGATACAACTGGTGCTGGCGATGTTTTAGCAGCATATACTGTATATTACTTCTTAAAAGGAGACCCCAAAAGAGGTGTCGAACTAGGCAACATTGCTGCATCCCTTAAAATACAGCATTATGGAGCTACAAATGGGATCCCTAGCTTAACGGAGGTTTTAGAATGGGAAAAAATGCACCTGTAATTATTGTCTCTAAAACAGATGAAGCAAGCATATTACAAAAGCAAATTTTAATTGAGAATTTTGGTTTCCAAGAGACCTCTTCTGCAATGTTCGAGAACCCTGTATTCATGCTAAAAAGCATTAGACTTATAACTCTAAACGAATCAAGCATTTTTACTACAAAATTGACCAATATAGATGCAAGTCTAGTTATTTTTGCCTCTAAACACTCTTCTAAAGCAGGGATGAAAGCATTGTTGACCCATACTCCCGGTATATGGACAAATGATGCTTCCTATGGCGGTCAACCTTTTAAAATTGGTCTTGCTCCCGCAAAAGAATTACGTTTCTCCTATGATCGGCTAGTTGAACATGCTAAAAACAACAGTGTAGATGAATATCAAGTTGGTATAGAAGTTACACACCATGGGCCATACTTACCTAACGTTCCTTCTCTTTTCGTAGAGCAAGGGGGAACAAAAGAAGAATGGAGAGATAGAAACGCTGCAGAAGTAGTGGCTGCTACAATTTTCGATATTGCTATAAATCATTTAGAAAATCGAATACCTGAGAAAAAGGCTATAGTTGGTTTTGGAGGTAATCATTATTGTGCTCGTTTTTTAAAAATTCTACAAACTGAGGATTATTCTTTTGGTCATATTATCCCTAAACACGCTTTAGACAATACTACTCCTGAAATGATTAGAAATGCGTGGGAAAGGACTTTAGCAAAAGAAAAGGTTGCTGTAATCGATAAAAAAGGGACAAAAAGTGCTCATAGGAAAATGGTAAAAGAAGCATTAAGTGGGATTACTGAACCTATCTTAAGATAACTACAACAGTTTTTCCATGTCTCTAAACGTGAATTTTAAACTTTTGTTTTTTTACGGTTAATTGCACGTTAATTGGGCAGTTATACTGCCTCTTTAAAACGTGTTAAGGTGAGATTTGAAATGCCAGGTAAAGGCTTAATCTTAGTTACTGATGGTATGGCTAAAGAAGGCGTAAAAATTTTGGAAGACGCTGGTTTTGAAGTAGTCTTGCTTGAAGACAAGTCTAAATTAAATGAAATGATAAGAGATGCAGTGGGAATGGTAGTAAGAAGTGCTACCAAAGTTACTGCCGAATTATTAGACAATGCCCCCAAACTAAAAATTATTGCTCGTGCCGGAGTTGGTTTAGATAATATTGACCTTGAAGAATGTAAAAAGAGAGGAATTACTGTTGTAAATAGTCCTGAAGGTCCTACTCCCAGTGTCGCAGAACTAACTATTGCCTTACTGATTGGTGCAGCAAGAAAAATAGGTCATGGTAATCATATGCTTAAAAATGGAAAATGGGTGAAAAAAGAATGTAAAGGTGTGGAATTAAAAGGAAAGACGTTAGGTGTGATCGGTACCGGAGCTATCGGTGGTACAGTAATACAATATGCATTAGCACTTGGCATGAAAGTCTTAGGATATGATGTCATTCTTCGTGATGACTTAAAACAGTTAGATGGCTTTGAATATACTGACCTTGATACGTTGATTAAAGAAAGTGATTTTATCACGTTACATGTGCCATTAATTCCACCTACTAAACATATGATAAATAAGGAGCGAATTGATCAAATGAAAGAAGGAGTAATAATTGTAAATGTTGCACGTGGAGGAATAATCGATGAAGATGCATTATTAGAAGGCCTTAAAAACGGAAAAGTTGGTGGTGCCGCCCTTGATGTCTTTGAAAATGAACCTAATCCCAATCCTGAGCTAATTAATCATCCTGCCGTTTTAGCCACACCTCATATCGGAGCTTCAACTAAAGAAGCTTCCATAAGAAACTCGACAATTGTAGCTAAAAAAATAGTAGAATTTTTTGAAAATAACTAAAGAACTGAAAAACAAATCAAATAAATCCCTTTTTCTACACTAACACAAAAGAATACGACTCAATAATTAAGGTGGCATAATGACGCTAGAAAAAGAAGTCCAGAAAAAGATTGAGAACGCAATGAAAAGTTCGGGGCTAGAAACTAAAGCACCAATTAGATTACAAAAACCTCCTTCCATTGATTTAGGTCATTTCGCTATAATGATTAACCCTTTAGCAGGAAAACAAGATCCTGAAAAGTTTGGAGAAATCTTGTCCACAGAATTAGCAAAAGATAATAACATTGATTCTGCAAAATTAGCGGTGTCTATAGATAAAAAAGGTAGAAAACAAGTTTATCTTAACATCACTTTATCACCTGACTTTCTTTCTAGCGTCAGAAAACGGGAATTTAGCGTTACTCTGAAGAAAATCTTGTCTGAGTCATATGGATGGTGGAATGATCATAACGGCGAAATTGCTGTAGTTGAACATACTAGCGCAAATCCCATAAGTCCGATACATATAGGGAACCTGAGAAATACTCTTCATGGTGATACCTTAGCTAATATTTTAGAAAGACTTGGTTACAAAGTAAGCAGGAGATATTATGTTAATGATGTGGGATTACAAATCGCGTTCACGGTTGTGGGTTATGAAATCCTAACTCATTATGAAAATATTAAACCCGACGATAAGATCGATTTATGGTTAGGACAAGTATATGCATGCATGAATTGTTTTTACACCATTCAAGACTTAAAAGAATGGTTTAACAAAGTTAATCCCGCATTAAAACTGGAAACACAAACTTATGAAATTAATGAAGAAGAAAAACAAGCAGTAGAAAAATGGATTAACAGTAAAATCAAGAATTTAAATGAAAAAATAAAAGAGATAGAATCTATTTCTTCTTCTAATAAAAAGAAAAAGAAAAAACTTCCCGAAGAAGAAGAGCTCGCTGAAATTAAAGACAAAAAGAAAGAATGGCTAAAATATTATGAAGTGCAATTCAATTTAGAAGAAAGATTTCCTAAAATATTCAATCAATTAAAGTCATATCTTACGAACAAAAAAATAGATCTTAAATCAAAAACAAAGCGTTATTTAGCAGCATATGAAGAAAACAAAGATCCTTTAGTGTCAGAGATCTTCAGAGAAATGTCTCAATGGTGCCTTGCAGGGTTTGAAAACACTTTTCAGAAATATCGCGTATCATTTGATGCTTTTGATTATGAATCAGAAATTACTTGGAGTGGAAAGCCAAAAGAAATAATCAAAATTTTGGCGGAAAAACGTGGTCTAAACGTAGATGAAAAATTGAGAGCTATAAGGTATGACTATCCTCCAGACAAGATTTCAAAATTGTCTAAACTTCTGAATAAACCTAAAAAGAGTCTTCCATTTAAGGGAGAGATTCCGGATCTTCAATTAACTAGAAGCGATGGCACTGCTTTATACCCTGCCAAAGACATTGCTTATTCGATATATAAGTTTGAAAAAACAGGTGCAAGTAAGGTATTCAATGTTGTTGGTGCTGAACAAATCTTGCCTCAATTCCAGTTATTATTACCCTTAATGGAACTAGGATTGGAGAATTATGCTAAAAATCTACATCACTATGCTTATGAAATAGTATCCTTAAAAAACAGGATTATGAGTGGAAGACTAGCACAATATGTTACTGCAGATGATTTTTATAAAGAAACAAAAGTAAGAGCAAGAATGGCAAAAAGAGCTAGTGATAAAGAAAGGGGAATTTCTGATAAAGAAATAGATCTTGAAGAATTTGATAAGATCGTAGAAGCAATCACACTATCTACAGTAAGATTTTCACTTTTAGAAACTGATCCAAAAAGAAGAATCGTGCTGGATGTTGATCAAGCTCTTGACCTTAAACAAAGTACAGGACCTTTTGTAGAGTATGCATTAGCAAGGAGTTATGGAATATTAAGAAAGGCTGCTGAAAAATTTGATTTATCTAAGATAGTACCTGAAAATGTTGACTTAAGCTTAATAACTACAGATAAAGATGCAGAAATGATTGAGGTCTTAACCAAGCTACATAATGTGTTTAAAAGATCTGTAGATGAAATGAATGTTTCTTACGTACCTAAATATGCATTTGAGGTTGCGCAGAAATTTATGAAATACTATGAGAATACACCAATCCTAAAAGGAACTAGCAAAGAAGAAGCGAGAGCAAGACTATTAATAATAAAAGCAATCCAGAGGACAATTACAATTATTTTAGAAACCCTAAATGTTCCTCCCCTTGAGAAAATGTAAGTTCCTAAAAAACACTTAATTCTTTATTCATATACAGAATTATTAAAATGGTTTCAGCAGTCATTATTATAACCGATACTACAAAATCATTATTAGTATTAAAAATAGTAGAAAGCACAGTTAAATAAATTATAAATATAAAAGGTGATAAAACCAATGTTCTTGGATGTAACTCTTAATGATGCTAAATTAATGAGAAACATTATTGAAGCGTTGACTGCCATAGTAGACGAAGCAAAGTTTCATGCGGGAGACTTTGGATGGGAAGTACTGGCAATGGATCCTTCAAGATCGGCAATGGTAGACTTTGCAATGCCAAGAGACGCTTTTGATAATTTTGAAAATGATGGTGAATTAAACTTTGGAGTTAACTTGAGAGAGCTCATGGATGTATTAAAATTAGCCGGTGGCGAAGATTCTTTAAGAATGAGAATAGAACCGGACAGTGGAAGACTTTCTATTGAACTTAAAGATAGTTCTTCTCGCAAGGAATTCAAGTTATCATTATTAGATTTAGGTGGTGAAGGAGGAAAAAGACTGAAAATACCATTTGAATTCAAAATGGAAATTTCTTCTAGTTTATACAGTGATATTGTGAAAACAGCTGAAGCCGGTGGAGAACAAGTTGTTATTGAAGCAACTGATGAATTGGTTACTATTAAGTCATCTACCCCTTCACGTGAGGTAAAGTTTGAAATTCCTAAAGACTCCCCAGAAGTAATGGAATTCAAAGTAGATACTACTGAACTTCCAGTAAGAGCTAGTTATTCATTAAAATACTTAAGAGACTTTCAAAAAGCAACAAAAATTTCAGATTTAGTGTCTCTTGAATTTAGTACTGATAAACCAATGAAACTAACCTTTCCTATTCCTGGGGGAGGACATATTGCTTATGCAGTAGCTCCACGTTTAGAATACTAATAGAATAATGTTAAGGTTAATATTTTCTCCTCCTGATCTTGTTTATTTGTTTTAATATTATCGGGTGTGTAAAAAGTGTACCAAGAAATATTCATGATATGGAAAGAAGAAAGAAGAACTAATGAAATAGTCGAGATCCCACCCGATTTTTATAATCGTGCTGCAGATTACTTATCTCATCTTGAGACAATGAGTAAAACCGAAAAAGATCCTTTAATCTCTCAGCTTTTTAAGACAAGAAAACAAAGAGTTCTATTTATGCTTCGAGATCTTTTACAAATCAGAATACGAAAACTAATCTCTGTGATACTAAGCTCACAAGAAATCCCTAAAAGAAAACTAACAGTAGAAGAATTAAAATTTGTTTCTTCAATGGAAAAATCATATGATAATTTTATTAAAGAAATTTATAAGCTTAAAACGATAGATGAAACTCCTATTATAGAAAAAAATAAACCAAAACCAGAAAAAAAACAATTTACTAGTAGTGATGGTGAAAATGAAAAACGTAATCAATTAAAATTAGAAAAAGAACAAGTAGCTTACACTCAAATAATTGAAAAAAGCTCTCAACAAATAAATGAGAAGAGAGAAGAAGAGATATTATCAGAAGAAACAGAGGGAATAGAATACACCTATATATTAATTACCAAAGAATTTCCTAAGCAACTAGTTGGGATCGATCTTGAAATATATGGACCATTTATTTCTAATTCTGTAGTTTATCTCCCAAAAGAAAATGCTGTTTTCTTGAATCGTTTAGGTCATGCTTCTATACTTTCCATCTAATAATTTATAATCTTTAGCTATTAGAATTTAAATAATTTCTTAATTTCTTAACACGTTTTTAATATTAACTCTTTGTTGTTTTTACCATTCAATTAGGGATAACTTTCATGTGGCATATTATAGTCTGTTTTATAAGAATTACAATTGTCAGGTAAGGTGATAATAACATGAATAGCTTGAAAGAACTATTTCTAAAAAGAATTAACCAATTAATTGAAGAGGGAGAAAAATTGTTCAACATTACCGACACAATATGGTATCCCACATCTGTCGAGAAGTTTAGTATGGCGACCAATATTGAACGAGAGTTTAAAAAATGGGCTTTAAATGGAAAGACAATAATAATCAAGATTTGCTTAATGATATTAAGCGAAAATACTCATAAAAATGTAGAGAAATGTCATTATCTTAAGGAATGGCGAGAGAGTCTAATAACGAGTCATAATAAAGACAATAGAAAAAAAATAAAAAATAGCCCGATAACTATTTATTTCCCAAGACAAACAATCGCGGATAACATAATAATTCTCAAAGCAATTAAAGATGAAATAAAAAGTGGCGTGATTTTTATTGATCCTCGTAATCTCGTTGCTGCTGATATTTATGAAACACAAATAGAGATGGCTAGAAACTTATTAGAGAATGGCTATGTGAGAGTAGCCGGAATTACAATGAGAGTTGCCTTAGAAACTGAACTCAGAAAACTCGCTGAAAATGAAGGAATTCAAATCATTAGGAAAGGAAACAAGGGGCGAACTGTATATAAATCCGCTAGCGAATTAAACAAGGCACTCTTAGGGAGAAATAAATATGACAAACTCACTTATAAAATAATTGAGACATGTTTAGAAGCAGGGCATAAGTGCGCTCACGAATCAGATGAAAAACTCCCATCTCCAGAAGAACTAAAATTAAGAATAGAAGACGCTCACAGAATCTTAGAGCAATTCCTTTCCTGAGATTATAACAAACTGATTGAGCATTTTTAATTAATTCATTGTTATGAAAAAAGGAAACATTTTTTGGGAAGACCATATGACTTTTTCAAGGGTTCTATATGTGGTCGAGGTACTTTAGATTTCCCGCAAGATTGCCCATTATTAAAATATTCATTTATTTGAAATCATAAAGTGTTTTTATTTGATATATCGAATTCATAAGTTCCCCATAATACGTTAATTAGCATGGGGTTCTTAAAGTTGAGACTTTAAGATACCTTAAAGATAAGAATTATCTCATTATCCAAGAAAAGTTTAAGATATAAAGGTACTCTCTATGTTTCAATTCCTAAAGAAGCTACAAAACTAAGAATAAAAAAGATTCTAAAGTAAAGATAGTCGCCCTCAAATAATAATCTAATCATAGAATCCGTAATCTCAAAAATATAAATTTTTTCTGTTTTCAAGTAATCTTTTTTCTCGAATTTTCGTACGGTAACTGGGACAAAAAAATGTCCCGGTTGTTATTTTTGTGGTAACTTTTACCATTTCCACGATTAATTAATAGCAATAATGGAAATAACCCGTTAATTTTCCAAAATGGTGATTTTGCTAAGAACTTGTAACGTATGTATATAGATAATTTTCTATATAGAATGGTGGCGAGGGCGGGACTTGAACCCGCGCGGGCTAATGCCCAATGGCTGGCTTTCACAATATGTGTCTCAAGGCCATCGCCCTACCGGGCTAGGCGACCTCGCCATTCGAATAATTGGTGGGGCCTGGGGGCTTCGATCCCCCGCGCTCCCGGTTATGAGCCGGGCGCTGTGGTCGCTTTAAGCACTGACCGCCTGAGCTAAGGCCCCAATCACAAACCAACCATTAAATCCAACAATTTTTACTAGTACTATTTTAATAAACTAATCGGTTGAAGTCAAAGAATCTTGTATCTTATTATGGATGTAAAACTTCACATAATAATAACCTTGCCCTTGAGAAACATAAAGTTAGATTAGTAAAAACTTTCTTTGAAAAAAGAGAAAAAAGCACATAACAAACAAGTCCAAAAAAAGTAATCTTAAGTAGGCCTAGTTATAAACTAACATTGATGTCTTCAATCATACCTCAACCAGTATCAAAATTCTATAAAGTAAAATGCCCTGAATGTGGTCACGAAATGGTCATATTTAGTCATGCAAAAATGAAAGTAAATTGCCTCCGATGCAATGCACTAATCGCTGAGCCAACTGGAGGTAAAGCAATCATTCATGCAGAAATATTAGAGGAATACGCCTAAGAACGATTTCTTTAATTTATGTTTTATCACCATTTAATAGATAAATGGTCTCAAAAAATAATTTATTATAATATACTTTATAAAAAGTCTTGTTTTTTTAGGCATCTAAAAAATTGATTAACATTGTTAAATTAACATGTTATTAATACAAAAAGTATCGATTAATTGAGACTCTGAGAGTAATCCTTTAATTTGCATGAGTAAAAATCGGAATAAAGAACCTTAAGGGGTCTATGAAATGTCAGCACAATCAGAAACCGAAATTCAAATGGTTGAAGGCACTGAGCGTAAAATAGCAAAGTATGCCTTTCCAATTTCGTTCGTAGTGTTCATAATAGCCTATTACGCTTTTCTAAAAGCAATCTATATTATCTGGGAACATAAAAGACCTGTTCACGCGTTCCTTCTGGCCTTAGTAGTATGGGTTTTGGTATGGTATTACCTTAGAACCGGAGAAATAAAAAGCTTCTTTGGTCAGAGAATGACTATTTATATTATACGTCGTTTATTGGCAATGATTCCTATCTTCTTAGGAATCTCAATTATCACGTTCTCAATGCTAAACATTGTGGGAGACCCAGTCCAAATCGCGATTGGGCAGTCAAGAATTAGAAGTGAAGAAATTAAGCAGGCCTTAATGAAAAAATATGGTGTAGACAAACCACCTTACATCAGATACTTAGAATGGTTAAAAGGCTTTGTTACAGGAGATCTTGGCACATCACTCTATGACAACACTAGAGTAGATACCTATCTTAAAGCAATGGCTTGGGAAACATTAAAACTACAATATGTATCATTCATTATGGGTATTTCAATTGCTATCCCACTAGGTGTATGGGCAGCAAAATACATGAATACTGGTATTGATATTACTGTTTCTACCATTGCATTGTTAGGTTTATCAATGCCTATCTTCGTAACTGGTATCTTACTTATTTACACATTAGGAGCATATCTACCAACTAACGGTGCACATACAGTAAACGCACCGTGGATGCCGGATGATAATTATTGGGAGCTTATAAAGCAAGGGCAAGTATTACAAGCGTTAAAGAACTTCTATATAATAACGATGGATAGTATTAAGCACTTGATATTGCCCTCAATTACTTTGGCTTTCGCTGGTATGGCATCATACACTCGTATCGTTCGTTCAAGCATGTTAGAAATCCTTAGACAAGATTTCATCCTTGCAGCAAGAGCAAACGGTCTTCCTGAATCAGTAATTACTTGGAAACATGCTTTCAGAAATGCAACCATTCCCGTAGCAACATTCGTAGGTTTGTTCTTAGGAGGTGCATTAGCGGGAGCGCCTATTACTGAAACAGTATTTACCTGGCCTGGTTTAGGACAGTTCTACATTACGGTTTTAGGTAGATTCGATTATCCTGTGATCTTGGGTCTGAACATGATAATTACATTAATGATCTTAGCAGCAAACTTGTTAACGGACATTGCATATGTCTACCTAGATCCAAGAATTAAACTATAAGGTGATTAAAGTGTCTGAAAAAGAAAAAACTAAAGCCGTCACAAAGGTTGAAGAAAAAGCAAAGACGGAGAATGAGATTGAGGTCAAAAAAGAAGAGAAATCTCCTTCTCAATGGATAATGGTATGGTATCGTCTTAAAAAGAACCAGTTCGCAATGGTCTCTCTTGGATACTTTATGATGAACGTTCTTATCGCGATTTTTTATCCTTTATTTATCCCATACAATCCAACAAGCACTCCCGCACTTAAAGATCGTTTAAGTGGTAGTACCGCAGATTCACCTCCTAACCTCAGATATCCATTTGGCACCTATCCTCCAGGTAAAGATACCTTCTCAGGAGTAATGGCAGGTGCGGAGACCTCCCTAGTGGTTGGTTTCGTTGCAACAATTTTCGCATTATCGATAGGTGTAAGCCTTGGATTAGTAGCTGGGTTCTACGGAGGCATTACTGAAGAAATCGCAATGAGAATTACTGACATATTCCTT
>JAMOVR010000101.1 GCA_027061945.1 Candidatus Heimdallarchaeota archaeon | reverse complement strand
AAATATTTTAACATTAAAAAACAGAATATGGTAAGTAGGTGTTTTTTATGGAGGCTAAAAACTTAGAAAATGGCCTAAAAGTATCAATATTGACCAAAATTCTAGCATTTATTTTAATTGGAATGATTTCAACTACTTTTGCCGAATTATGGCTGGGATATGTATTTATTATTGGTGATCCTACAATTTCTCTACTCGAGATGATTATTTTTTATGGTCTACATGTCGTATTTTATTACAACTTAGCGATACGATTTAGGAAAAGCTCTTTAACAGCGTTATATTGGTGGGGAACATTATTTGGTCTTTATGAGGCATGGACTACAACAATGGCATATTATGGTTATTATAATGTTATTGGGCACCACGGTGAAATTTTAGGGATCGCAGTTTATGAATACTTTGCAGATGTTCTTTATTGGCATCCAATAAATTCTTTCATTTTAACATTAATGGCAATTCAGATACTGTTTTACCCTGCGTTTACTAAAAAAATGGAAAGCAGTATGCTACCAAAAACGTTCATAATTAACACAAAAAGAAACAAGTGGTTTTGGGGGCTTTATTTTATTTATATGACAGGAATGCTTACTAGTTGTACATTGGGCTATGAAGCCATAATGATTATTTATTTTTTAATATTTTACGGAGTAATGTTAATTATATATTTAATATTAAAGAAATTATTAGAAAAAAAAGAGTTATCACCACTTCATGTATTAAGAATGGGAGATCGGGCATTATGGTTCATAGGAGGATTAATAGCTATTTATTATTTGTTCTCTTTTGCAGTGGCTGTAGGAGGAGAACCTATCTATGAACCAATTGCTCTTTTTGACCTTGTTTCATTAATTTACCTAATAATTGCTGTCATTGTTTATCCTAAGAAAAAGCAGTACTATGTAGAAGAAGAGGAACGTTATATTTTAGAAGAAAGAAACGTAATTCAAAAAACATTGATATTTTTTATTTATATTATCGGGATATTAATAATCGATTATTACTTATTCATCTTCATTTCAATTGCTTGGATAAACGTGTATAATCCTATGGCGTTTGTTATTATCTTCTTAACTTATGTATGGATAATCCTAATGCTAAAAAAAGTAAAAACTAATGATGAGTTGGGAGTGGATTATTTCGACGAAAGAACGAAAGAAGATGCGCTTTCAAAAGGATGGGTTCTTATTGGTATACTTGTACCATTAATACTTTCGTTGCTGGTGAGAAAAGTATTGTTTATTGCATGGATTCTAAGTGTATTCAGTGTTGAAATAACAATGGTGTTAGGTATGTTTTTAGTTGTTTATATGAGTTATAAAGTAATAACTAAAAAGAGATAAACAGAAATAAATTCTTATTTTTTTACGGGCCTTGGTTTTATTTTGGGTTTTGTTCCATCAGGAATTGGGCATTTGTAAGGCTCATTCCTTATTTTTTCTTCAAATTCTTTTCTCACTTCTTCTAATTTTTTCTGGTCCGTAAATAGCTCTAATGCTGTTAGGACAAATACTTTTGCAGCTTGGATCATGCCTTTTTTGCCAATAGTAGTTCCTGCTTGAGCTACATTCTGCCAAGAATGACCAGGTGTACCTAATGTCTGAGTTGTAATTAAGAACTGTGATGTAGGTGTTACCCAACTAACATCTCCTACATCTGTTGAACCGGGGAGAGCAAGATCTGTAGGCACATGTGGAGCAACCATGTCAAAAAATAGTTTCTGTTTAAATTCCTCTTTTTGTTTTTCAGTGATCCATCCAAGCTTCGCCATGAAAGATATTGAAGATTCTAATTGCTCCGGAGAAATTGTTTTCCTAATTTTTCTAGCGAAATCCGTATCATTATCATCAAATATAGGGGGCCCTACTTTTTCTAAGTTATTTTGAATGATCTTTTCTAATGTACGGTTCATTAGTAAATTAGAATTTCCTTCAAGAAAGATAATCTCAACTTCAGTTTCTGTCATTAATGCGGCTCCTTTAGCGACTTTAATTAAGCGTTGATATATTTCGTCCACTTGAGAAATTTTTGGGGCTCTTACGTAATACCATACTTCTGCCTCTGGAGGGACAACATTAGGTTGCCCACCGCCTTTGGTAATGACATAATGAATTCTTGCCTCTGGGATAATATGTTCCCGTAAGTAATTTGCTCCAACATTCATTAGTTCCACCGCATCTAATGCAGAACGGCCATGATACGGGTCTGCCGCTGCATGAGCAGCACGCCCCTTAAAACGAAACAGTACAGAATAAACGGCCAAGACATTCATTCCCCACACCCCAGTCATGTCTCCAGGGTGCCAGCAAAGAGATACATCTACGTCATCAAAAACACCTGCTTTTACCATAAAGGTCTTGCCGGATCCAGCCTCTTCTGCAGGACAACCATAATATCTTATTGTTCCTTTTATTCCATTTTTCTCCATGTATTCTTTTAAAGTAACAACCGCAGCAACTCCTGCAGTCCCTAATAAATTATGTTGACAACCATGTCCGTAATCTTTTCCTTCAATTGGTTCTTTGTAAGGAACTGCTTTCTGACTTAATCCTGGTAAAGCATCGTATTCACCAAGGATTGCAATAATTGGTTTCCCTTTCCCGTAGCTAGCAACAAAAGCAGTAGGAATTTCAGCAATGCCTCTTTTAACATCAAAGCCTTTATCCTCTAAAAAACTTGCTTGAAGTTCAGAGGATTCATACTCACCAAAACTAGGCTCTGCTAGTTCCCATATTTGATCACTTAATTTAAAGAATTGTTCTTTATTTTGCTCAAGCCAGCTAATTATCTCCATTTAAGTATCACCAGCATATGATAATAAAAATCGACGTGATGATTGGTAAAAATAAATTATTTTAATTTTGAGGGGAGAAAAAAAGAAAAAACATAATTTGCAAGCTTTTTAATTAATTACGACTCCTTGAAAAAGCGTTTATTTATTATTTTGAACACCTCTTCGATTAGTATTGTGGAGAATCCAATACCAAATACCAATAACCATTCTGCCGTGGTTAAAGGTGTGGTATGAAATAGTGTTCCAATTGGTGTCCCAACATCTTTTCTTGATAAGAAAGATAACCAATTATCTCCCTGAATTACTAACATCTGAAGGAATAAGGCACTGACAACTGCAATAACTA
>JAMOVR010000100.1 GCA_027061945.1 Candidatus Heimdallarchaeota archaeon | reverse complement strand
TTTCAAGAGCTGCTCCCAAAGCTATGAGAGAGGCCACCTGCTTGAAATTGAAGAAAGAGTCATCAACGGCAGGGTCATAAAAAAATTCCATCTTATCCGGTGCGGAAATTTTAAAGCGCCAGGGCTGTAAATTATCCCCTGAAGGAGCTTGGATAGCAAACTTTAATAAGAGGATGAGGATGTTATTTTTTGTCATAACGATTATAATAATTTGATTTATTATGAACAAAATGTGAAGGGAATAAAGTAACTCATAGCATTTGTAACATTCCCTATTTTTTATTAGAACTTAAGCTGCTATTACTTCAGATGGGATCTGATATCCCCGATCCAGTTTCTTATCACCTCCCTTGCTTCCTCTATGCTCCCAAATCTATGCTGCCAAAGGCATTCTTCCTTAAGCGTCCTGATGAACCGCTCCACCAAACCGTTCTCTCCGGTGTATACGGCGTGATGAATTCCTGGCTGAGTCCATAGGCTTTCGCTGTTGCCGTGTATCTCCTTGACGTAAACACCAAGCCGTTATCGCTTCGAAGCACTAATCTCCCCGAGACCCGACCCAAACTGCCAAATCGAAAATCAGAGCTTCCTCCAAGGCCGCCTCCGCCGTAGCCGCATTCCCTAGCCGAGCCAAACGCCACCCAATTACTCCCGTGTGGCACAATCTATGACTATAGCGCCTATCGTCTCCGCATAAAACCCTAGTCAAATCCGTAGCCCATCTCTCATTGGGCCTAGAAGCTACCAAAACGAGCCCTTTGGCTCGGGGCCGCTTCCCTTTGCTTCTCTTCTTCTCTTGCCAGCCCTTTCTCTGACAAATCCGCTGTACCACTTTCCGATTCCAGTCCAAAATTGCTGTTATCCGCCAGTATCCATAGCTCGGAAACTCTCGATAACTTCCTTGATCTTACTAACTTTCTCCTCATCTAGAGGCTTTTTGCTCCCTTTAGGCCGGTAATAAAATGTCCGTCTCGGAATACCAAGCCAGCAAAAGAGTTTCGTCAACGAAGCCCTGTGGCCTTCAGCCCGGAGTTCTGCCTGCACCGACCTTACGATGTCTCGTCCTGGTCGAGCAGGCTTTGCACTTTTTTAAGACTTTGATCTTAAGCTGAGCTTCGCCTAAAGCAGCATAAGCCTCTTTAAGCTTGACCTCGTATTGTTCTCGGATATCCCGTGGCCGGGCTCTAAGGGAATTTTCCATTCCTCTTATGCCCTCATCAAGCCAGGCTTGGATCTCGCTAGGTTTGAGATCGTAGCGCCGAGCAGCTTCAGCCACAGTGGTCTTGCCTTTAAGAATTTTCAACACCAATTGGGTTTTGCGTTTTGCCGTCCAACGTTTGACTTCAGGTTCTGTTGTAGTCATTTTTCCCTCTTTCCTGCACTATACCCTGTGCAGTCCCAGAGGGGGGCACTACAGAAAAGCATAAATTTTGCCATCTTTAGGAGTTTAAACTAGTTTCTGGCCTGAGAAAGTGCGTTTGAAAATAATAAGACGCTCATCAAACAACATACAATCCCAAGCCAAAGCGCGGGCCTCTGCGGGCCTGCATCCGTAAGTAAACAAAAAGTAAAAAATATCCTTATGTTCCTCGGGTAATACTTCTAAAATTTTCTCTCGCGTTTCTTCACCTAACCATTTAATAGTGAGTTCGGGAGGAGTTATAGTGGGAATGTTCTGAACGCGCTCAATTATTTCAAGACGAAGGCATCAGTTTAAAAATGCTTTCACTTCCGTCAAAATATTTTTTAACTGTCTTTGGAGAACGCTCCTTTTTAATTTTTTCGTAAAAGTGCTGAATATGGGTAGTACGTAAGGAACGCGTATCTTCGTTTCCATGAAATTTTATAAATAAAATTTTACAAATAAGAGACCTTTGAATAATTAAAGATTTTATGAGAATTTTATGCTATCAACCAACTTTAACGAATACTTCAAAAAGAAACCTTGGGTGATTATCGCTATATCATAAGTATTTCTTCAGTTTGCTAGCTACTCTTTCCGAATTTCCTCCATTATTTCCCTATTTTAGGGAAAAACTCCTAAGTTCGCCTCAAAATGCTTCTACCTTCCTTAGTCGCCAGTAAAGATTGAGCATGTTGTAAGTAAAACATGTCAAAAACAAATGGATCTCGTTGGCCATAATCCCTAATATCTTGCTCTGGCTCGATTAAGATGGCAAGCTGAATATCCCAAACCCCCTCTCCACCTTGGCCCTCACTCGCGAGAGAATGCGGTTCCTTCTCTTCTGTCTACTACCCAAGCCCCTGTTTCGTTTAACCTTGGCCAAGATCCCGTAAAACTTTCCTTCTTGACGATTTTCTTCTTGAGAGAGTCTTTGTCATAAGACTTGTCCGCAAATACGGCCTGCTCATGGCCCTCCATAAGCTCATCCATCACCTGAGAATCATGCACGTTAGCTGGCGTGCAAACAATTCCGAAACAAACTCCGATTTCAGATCAACGGCAATATGGTCCTTGTAGCCATAGATTGTTTTTTCGCCTTTTAGTGAAAGAGGCATCGTCATCTTTGCCGGGCTTTCTAGCTGCTTTTACCAAACGAGCCTCAATAATTTTACCAGCTTTCATCACGCAGCTGTAGCAGCAATCTTCTTATCAAATTCCGCTAGTCCAAAGTAATCAACAAAAAATTCTTGAAATTGGGAAGGTAGATTTTGAAATTGTTTAGTCCTTTCCAAAAAGAAATATCTAAATATTTCGGGAGTAAAATTTCTAACTTTAGGAAGCTCCTCTATATCTTCTCGCAATGTTCTCTTAAAAAAGAAATCAACCACAATTCTACCCTCCTGAAAGTCAGAATAAACCTCTTCATAACGTTGCGATAAATTAGGAAGAATAAGTCTTTCCAGATAAGCGGGAGCATCTACAAGATTGGAGTAATAACGCAATGGGCCATAACGCTTAAAAAGAAGGATCAATTCATAAAATTCGCTATGTTTGGGATTAATAGAAATAACTAGATCTGTAGCCCCTTTGGCAGCAGCATATCTATAAAGAAGGCGAAAAACATAGAAAATACCGTTGCGGCTGTGAACATCCGTTTTAGCAGCCAAACAGGTTATTTCAGCCAGCCTCCTCCCCTGACTCCTAAGTTCATCTAACAAATCTTTGTAAATGCAATCGCTCGGA
>JAMOVR010000099.1 GCA_027061945.1 Candidatus Heimdallarchaeota archaeon | reverse complement strand
ACTGAAATTCTGATATTGTGTTATTGTATAAGCATAAGTACAAACAAGAGTGCGACTGTATCCCACTTCAACTTTTACTATTGGTTTGACAGCAATTGATGGATCTATTAATTGAGCATTACTATGAATTAGTGGAAAAACGAGTATCAATAATGTTGTAAAAAAGAAAACAATTTTTAATTTCATGGGCATTCACCCCTTTCGTTTTTTTAAAATACATATGACTATTTAAAGCTACTTAATTAAAAGCAGATGTACTGGCCATATTCAATGAATTCATAACAAAAGTTTTTTGTTTCTTGTTTAATTGCTTTGTTAATGCAACATATGGGGGTTAAGAAAGCATTTTCTATCCAAAACGAATAATATATATAGGCATAAAGGTGTTTTATTATGCACAGACAACATGAGTGGATAGCCAGACGCATGAAATGATGACCAAGTAGGTGACGACAAATGGAATTTTGCGAAAAATGTGACGGTCTGCTTGTTCCAAAAAAGGACAAGAAGACAGGAAAGATGGTACTGGTTTGTCAGATATGTGGAGAAATATATTCTGCAGAAAAAAAGAAAGCAGAATATGAATTAAAAGTCGAAATCAAACATAAAGAAAACGAGAAACTTGAAGTCGTTACGGAGAATGACGAAGAATTCAAGATATCTGAAGAAGAAAGAGAAGAATTATTGGAACAATATCGTGAAACACTAGAATTGTTCGAATACTAAAAATATACCAAAAGTACAAACCACAATTCCCAATTTCCTTAATAATACAGACAGATTAATTAATATTCCGCATAATATAAGTAATTATAACTAAATAACCTTAATCAAACTATGTCGGTGAGAAGCTTCCTCCTGGAGTGGTGAGGGAAGTGATAAAAATCGATATGAAATATTGATATTTATTAGCATTTTTTATAATAGTATTCAATAGATGACTGGGGCACTCATCCAATAATAACACTTACTAACATATGTTTATGGTGAAATAGGCTTTAAGAAGCATAAATCCCTCATAAAAGCAAGGTATTGCTCAAATAAAGCATTTAAACCCAACATGTGCAAGATTTATGAGATCTCCCAACTCATTAATTATGAGATCGGGCTTTATTTCTGGAAATTGTTCGAGAATACTATCTCCCCATTGTCTTAGTACAAGCACAGACTTTATTTTAGCATTTTTTGCTCCTTCAACATCAACAGGTAGATCTCCGACATAAATACATTCACTATTTTTAAGATTCATTTCTCTCATCGCCTTTTCAAATGGTTCAGGATCTGGTTTTGTTTGTAAAACATCGTCTCTTGTAATAATTAACGAAAACCAAGTTAGATCAGGAATTATCGTGATTGCCTCTTTCAACGTTTCTCTGCTTGCTGTAGAAATTAATCCTAATTTATATCCCATCTGAGATAAAGATCTAATAGTAAATACTGTGTCAGGAAATGGAGTAATTTTTTTGAAATCTTCTTTTTTGTCTTTCAATAAATGTAACAATTTAATTCTTTGTAAAAAATTTAAACCAACAACTTTTCCAATAACCCATATTATTCTTATTGCTAAAAATGGGGAAAAACCAGTACTTGCTTGGATAATCTTTTTTGAATGCTCTGTAAATGCGTTACGAATAAAATCGTTTGTTAAATCTGGCCGGATTTGCTTAATAGCCTCTACAACTGGTTGTATCCATCTTGGTACTAAATCTGATAAAGTTCCATCAAAATCAAAAAGAATAGCTTTAATTTTCATACCGGCCCAACCTTAAATGCTCTATCGTAATAAAACACACGTACATGATTTAATAACGTTTTTTAATTTTAGGAGGATGAAAAAACTTAATTTTTATTTTAAATGACTATTCTTCATAGTCCCATTTTATTTGAAAACTAACTGGCGATTCTCTTCCAAGACCTTTTTTTATCTCAAGTAATCCTTTATTTCTACAATCTATACATTCTAAAACATAATAAGGTGTCCCATCAGGCTTTGAATATTCCCAGATCATGAAAGCATTATGGTTTCGCCCATTAGGGCATCTAACTGATTTCTTTTCTTTATTGATGCTACTCATTATCTAAAAATAAGTAAATTAAAGAATATTTGAGTTTCTATAAAAAATGACTAAAAATCCTTTTTTAACTATATAGGAAGGTAGTCCTCTTCCGCAAGGGAGGGGATGAAAGCCGATACAAACACTATTTTATAGTTATATCGTATTTATTATTAATAACTGTAAAAAATGATTTTATGATTTAGACAGACTCGCATTCAGTATATTCACTAATTATCACCCAATATTTGTTGTGAAAGACAGAAAAAAGGAAGGTCATTCCCCCACTCAGACCATTCCCTACAAGGAAGTGGTTTTGGGACAAGTCTTCTTGATGAAGCACAAAGCAACTTGCGAAAGAAAGGGGTAGTTCACCAGCATCTGATCTGATTTTTGTTTTTATAATTTGCTGGCATAAATTCTAAAACAAAAAAAATAAAGTAATAATCAATGGGTATCAAAGACTGGTTTTTGAATCAACTTTTAAAAATACCGAATTTTCATCCGGAAGGAATAAAATATTTGGAGCTTGCAGATAGGATCAATTTAAAAGCGGAAATAAAAATTCCGAAAGAATTACTTCCAGGAGCAAGCTTGTTGGTTGCGAAGGCATGGGCCAATACCTCTGTTTTTGAGAATGCTCAGCACCTACCAAAACCATTTTGGGCAGAAAAACAAATGTCACCAGATTCCGAGTTCTTTGAAGCAATTGGGCATCGATTACTTTCAATGAATGTTACCCTTAGAAATTGGACTATGGTATCAATACCTAGCTATGAAACTGAAGCGATAGTGGATACTATTGGTGCACTGGTTCCAGTAAGAGAAATGTTTTCTCTTGAAGTATGGGCTATTAAAGAAGAAAATGATAAAATTATTTTTTTTAGACCTCATGTACATGGTAATTTTTTTCAGACGAGGGATAAAGAAAATTATCCTGCAATCAGAAATATTTGGAGCTTTGAGGGAGGAACAATTTCATGGGAGATCTATACCGAAGGAGATTCTTTAGGCCAATGGGCATGTATCGATGTATATCCAGAATTAGAAGAAGAAAATGATTATAAGATCGTCTTAGCATTGAGACCCTATAACTAC
>JAMOVR010000098.1 GCA_027061945.1 Candidatus Heimdallarchaeota archaeon | reverse complement strand
GAAATACAGAAGAAAGGTCATTAGCCCACCAGAATTGACAACGTAATAAAACAAAAAAAATAAGAGAAATTTCAGATACTTTCGCGGTGAGAATACTGGCTATTGAAAGTGATGAAGACCATGTCCACATGTTATTCAAGTCAACTCCTAAATTAGACATCCTCAAAATCAAGACAGGGACGGAACGCCCCGTAGCGACTGTGGAGAGAATCCTAAAAAAATACCCCAGACCATTTCTTACAAGGAAGTGGTTTCGGGGTAAGTCTTCTTGGTGAAGCAGGAAGCCCCTTGCCAAAGAAAGGGGTAGTTCATTTATATATTAAGATGTAAAGTGAAAAACATTATTACCAGAGTGTTCTTTAGAAAATTTAGTGGAGATTATTAAGTTTAGAATGACGTTAAAGGGTGAATATTACGAGTATAAAAAATTCTTCTCCAAAAAAACAACCTCAACCTGTTTTATGGTATCCATTAATCAAACCTAAGATGACTAATATTAAGGCATATGAGTTGGAATCTGAAGCTCGTAAACTTGTTGAGCGTTATCTTACAAGAACGAAGGTATATTTGTTTAAAGACCCTTTCATAAAAGAATCTGAATACCGTGAACTAGTTAGAAAAGAATTATTAGGTCGTCAGTTTCTGAGAATGGCAGCAAGTAAACATCCTAAATTAGTGGATTGGTTAATAGAATTTGAAGGGGATGAATTCTATACTAGATTTGAAAAAGCACCTAAAAAAGAAAAAATAATTATTCTTAGGGTTTTGTTTGGAGAACAAAATGTTTTAACGAAAGAAGAATTTAAAGAGAAATTTGGTATTGATGTAGAAAAAGAATTTGGTATAACTGAAGAACCCATCAAATCAAGCTTTCAAAAAATTAAAGAGAAACAAGGAAATAAAACGATTTATCGCAAATCAAAAAAGATTGTAAAAAGTTCTAGTAATAATAATATTATTGTAGCTATAAGATTCGAATATGTCCCTACCATTGTTTCTGAAAGACGTGCATTACTTTTTAAAGGATGGGTGATTAGCCCACTTGCCCGTTTTAGAGGAGAAATAAAAAAAACGTTTGAAATGAAACTTCGGAAAGAAATTTTAAAGATTGGTGAAAAATTGGAAAAAGATCCTGAATTAAATATGATGGCGGAAAAATTTGCAAAAGAATTACTTAGTATTGTAAAAACAACTTCTTATTCTGGTTTTGATGACTTGGGAAGAGGCGCATATAACCAAGTAGAATATTATCCTCCCTGTGCCTATGATTTAAGAATGACACTGGAAGAATCAGGTTATCTCCCACATAATGAGCGATTACAATTAGGATTGATTCTCAAAAAATTAGGGATGGATGTTGAGACCCAGTTAAGGTTTTGGTATGAACGTGCTGTAGATAATAGTGGATTAACATATGAACAGTTTCTTTCTAAGGCGGGATATCAAATTAAACACTTATATGGTTTAGTGGGGAGTGGAACAGATTATGATGCACCTAAATGCGAGACAATAATTTCTTCAATGTACTGTACTTTTAAAAACCGAGATCTTAATTCATTACAAGAAAGCATTAAAAGTCGCTTTAAAGGAAAAGTAGATGAAAAAATACTTTCCGAGAAGATTGACAAAATTATCTCTCTTTCTCATTCTGGTAAATATAGATACGCTTGTGCAGTATATTTGTCATTGATTACTGGAAAGAACTATGAAAAACCAATTAATCATCCGTTATTTTTCTTTAAATTAGCTAGTAATTCTAAAAAAGCATTAAAGAAAAAAACAGATCCACAATTAGAAGAAGAAAATAAACAAGATACTGGTAATAAAATAATGTAGCATAAAAAAAATAGAAAAAATATCAATAGTAAATTCAATAAGAATAAAACAATTAGATAAAAATCAGCGGAATATTAACTTGGAGGAATAGGAGTTTAATGTCAAGAATGATGCCTTTAGAAAAAGCTATTAAAAAATATTATGAAGAGCATTTCTCACCTAAAGACTATGAAAATGTAGTATCTACTTCTCCATATGGTAACCGAGAATTTGGTTTCCAGTTAAAAAATGGATTGTTTTTACGTAATCGATCATTTTCTGATCGAGATGAATTTTTAAGATATCTAAAAGTTAATGGCCCTATAGGGGTATATTCTGGAGCAGTATATGATCAGCCATTATCAGATAACGTTAGAATTCAGGATGCAGAATGGATCGGAAGAGAATTAGTATTTGATTTTGATATAAATGAGTATGATGCAGTCAGGCTTTGTGGATGCACGGGGAGACAGTATTGCCCAAAATGTTGGGGGTTGTTACAAGATGCTGCAATCTTCTTAGATGAAACTCTTCGAGAAGATTTTGGTTTTAAACATTTAGTATGGGTTTTTACTGGTGGAAGAGGAATACATTGTTGGATTAGAGACACAGAAGTGTTCTATCTAACACAAAAACAGAGAAATGCAGTTGTTTCATATATGAGTCTTATTCATGATCCTAAAGGGGATCAACGTGTGGATCCTCTACCTTCTGCTCCTAAACTTCTTACTAGAAGAATATATTCTAAGATAATAACATCTTTTATTATTAACACTGAACTTAAAGATCTAAGAAAGTTACTTGGTTTCCCCAAGAAAAAAATAGAACTTCTTAAAAATGAAGTTAAAATGTTTATTGATACTGGTGTATTAGTAAATCCAATTGGAAATACTCTTAAGAACACGGAACGAGAGCTTTTGATAAAAACAGCTCTTTTATACCGTTATCCCCGAATAGACTATAAAGTAACGATCGATACTAGACGTATCCTAAGAATTCCGGGAAGTATACATGGATCAACAGGTATGATAAGCGAAATAATTACAGATCCCGCAAGTTTTTATCCAGATGATGCTCTAAGTGTTTATGATGTGCTCTAATTTTTTAGGTTATAAGGTTATAATATTAAAATAAAAAAGACATTTTTTATTTAGCTGTGGTAGTAGTATTAAGAGAATGCTTTTGATACTCCATAATCTCTTTTTTTAGTTCTAAGTATGCTTCCTGCTTTTTTTCCTTATTAAACGGACTTTTCTCTAAAGAATTGAATACTTTTATTGCTTGTTCCTTCGCACCTGCCTGCCAAAGACTCCAAGAATGCCCTAATAAAAAATTAAATCTGTTAACTTCTTTTTGTCTTAGAACTTGAGAACGCATTACTTTAAATAGAAGTCCGAAAGCAAACAGGCTTAATACCCAGAATAACGGTGGATAAAAATTTTTAACTAAAAAAGCAGTTAATATAATTACTACTGAGACAGCAATCCCTGTTAAACGACTGATTACTACCATTGTGTGAATATATGAGAAAACATATCTAAGCTTTCTGCTTTATAATATCAAACTAAATATTTTTTTAGGCATATTTTGCAAGTTACTACGAGCAATCCCTTGCTTTTGCGAGGAGTTTTCTGCTTCATTTATCAAAAGTACTAGCCCCAAGACTTTATATGATCTAATTAAAAACAACAATCTGATAGCGTCGATAATATCCCTATCCTTTGGGATAGGACTTCTTGCTAATTCAATCAAAAATATTTTATATCTTTTCCAGCTCTTCCATAGTCAATAGCGGTTTTTCGTTTTTCTGTTCTCTGACAAGAATTACACTTTAACTTGTCTTTCCCTAGTTTGACTAATACATCACCACATCGAGAACATCTTGAAAAGATGACTCCTTGATTTGAATCAAGAGTCTCGATTTGTATAGGGATTGTTTTTCCATTTACCACTCTCGCTCTAACAATATCCCCAGATTTGTAAGCATCTTCCATATTGGAGATATATCCCTTTGAAACTTGAGAGATATGAATAATTGAGGTATAAGTTGGGAATACTTCGATTCCATTAATATAAAAAATATTTATAGTAGCAATTTGGCTTCCAGTATGACCTACTTGTCCAATCACAATGTCTCCTTTCCTTGGAACGGGAGCAGTAGAAGTTCTTGGCAACACTTCGATAGTATAATCTTTATTTGAAAATCTTGGAATACCTAATACCGCACTTCTTATAATCCCTTCTTCTTCATAGGTATAGGGGCCAGGCTGAAACTCTTCGATGACTCCTAGTTCATCCCCGGGAAAGACAAGAACTGGTTCGTTTTGAATGATTTGCTTTTTTATTGATATCATGGTTGCGGCCTCTTTTGTTTCTGTATTTGTTTTTATTGTATTAAGTAAAAACCTTGTCGTTATATACTTGATGAATTATATAGAAAGGCATTAGTGATACATTATTTTATAATGCCCAAGAATAGCTCCTCTTAGTTACTTATTATTTTTTTCTAATAATGATTTGAATATATCAAGTGAATATAAGTGTTCTAATAATGAAATAAATGCAAAGGTTGCACCATCCTTTTCAATTTTTTTATTTTTAAGTAATTCTTGAGGAAGATTTTGCTTGAGAATCTCAATTATATTCTCGAGAGTTATTGCGCCAATCATATAGGTCCATGCAACTATTGCTTCTACACAATCCCCTAGTTCTCCTTGAGAAATCCGTTTTTTTATATACGAATTAAATGGTGACTGTCTTATAGCAGTTGCAAGAGAGGAATCCCATACTCTTACAGAGGAAGTCAACAATGGATTTATGGCAAAACGAGCGACAGAATAACAATAATTAACTAATGCATCTCCAAGAGATGCTAAATGCTTAGAGTACAGTATATCTTCAATATTGGCATAATCTGGGCTAAATGGAATTTTTATCTTTTGAAAAAGTATTTTATAAAATTCCGAACTACTTTTTTGATTTGAAAACTTAGATTGTTTATTTGTTGGGTTTGACATTTATATCAATTATTTTCTTGATTCAAAAAGGATCTAACTACTTTCTTCTTCTAATGCATTTTCAAAAACATCTAAAAAGCGATCTGTTACTTCAATTATTTCATTTGTTGCTTTTTCAATAATCTGTAGCGCATCTATGTCTTCTTTGGTAAGTATCTCAAATACAGCGACATCTTCGAAGGTTTTTTCTCGGGCATAACCTACATGTTCTACTTCATCATATTCTATTAAAACATCTCTTAATAAATTCAGATAAGTATGGGGATCATCATATACCCTTATTCTTAGATAATTTGGTCTTTGTTCAATTATTTCTATTTTTGGAGGTTGCATCGTTTTTCCACCTATTTTCTCTTACTTATTGTTTTTCCTTGGTTTTTTAAAAACGATTTGGCTTGAGCTTTGGAATCCTTCAGACTCCCCTATAAAGTCGAGTGGGTTACTGAATAGTTCTGTTTCTTCGGGGAATTCCTCATGAGTTTCAGCATAATCAATTAGCTTTTTCATTATCAAGTCTGGGCCCATAGTAAATTCTGCATTTCCCTGTGCATTATCTCTGAATACTCCAATCACGTAACCTACATCAAGTAATGATAAGGGACGCCAACCTGTTTTAAGTGCTGCCGCAGCTAAAATAGAACGCATAGGTTGTGTCAAATTTTGGGGCATTAATGCATTGATACCTTGCAAGCGATCAATGCTATCTAAAACCTTGTCATAAGGCATGGTGGTCAAAATACCATATTTAGTTTTTTCAGATTCATAACCTAATTGATTGATTACTTCAGATAATTGCTTTATATTAACACTGCCATTAGTAAAATTCAGCAAGAACTGCGTTTCAAAGAAATAACGACCTTTTCTATCAGCATATAAAGCGCTGCGTACTCCCCGCATTAATTCCTTTATTTGTCTAGACATTGTTATTTCTTGTTCTTTTGTTCCTGACATTGTTATCGTTATTTTTCCTAATTTGGATTGAATATGTAATATAGGAAGATGACTATACCGATCAAGAAGTTCAAGGAAGACTCTCTCTTCTTCTTTTGATCTTGTATGAACATATATTCTTCTAGTTGTCCACTTCATGTTTCTAAATTATAAGCATGTAAAGTTAAATAAAAATGCTAAGATTGGGTTCATTTTACCATCTATAAAATAAGCGAACTATCCTTGGCTTACGCGAGTGGCTTCTACGATCGTGTTTTCACGGTATTTGGAGACTCTTGCATGGAACCCCTTTATGGAGATCTCTGTCTCAAAGGCGTAATATGTATAACATAAAGGCATATATGAGTATTAGTTTTCATCCTTCGTCCCATCTTTCAGAAGGTAATCATGCCGACAAAGTTAAAATTTAGAATTATTATTTTGTATTTATACAATTTATTATGTTATTATACTAGGTTATTGTTTAGGCAAATTTTTTTTACTTAGCTCATAATCTTCAAAAATAAAGCCTAACCCAGAGCCCATGATATCTGCAATTAAAAATGACAGATATCTTTCATAACAATCACAAGTAATGTTTTCTAAATAGCTTAAGTCTTGAGTGTAACTAAATTCAGAAAGCGCATTTTTAACCATTTTATCGCATTTTCCACAGTTATGAGCTCCCCGTATAAGACCCGCAGCCACTGGATCAGTAATTACCCTTATTTCAGGATGTCTTTGCTTTATTTTCTTAGTTACAATAAGAGAAGACCATAACCATGGGCTTCGATATCTTTTAAGATTAAACATTTTTTCCATTAAAGTCCCTTTTTGGATATTTGATGAGTTAATGGAAATCGTCTCTACACCAATTTCAATTGCCTTTTCGGCTGAAAGAATAGCATCATGTATTGATAAGTACTCAGTTAAGAAAATTGGCTTTAACAGAATATATGCTTTTATTCTAATCCCATAAGAACGAGCAAGTTCAACGGCCCTTTTAAATTGTTTCCAAGTCATTCCTTTGTTAACACTTCGTTTGTTTATTTCATCATCAGCACTCTCAAGCCCTATCGCAATAGTAATTTTTTCAGCAGGTGCCACTTTTAATAAAGATTCAATATTCTTTTTAATTACATACTCCGCTCTGGACTCAATTATTATCTCCTTTATCTGTTCTAATTGGGCGAATTGACTAATCATTTTTTCTCTTATATGAGGGGGTAATTCTAGTCTATCAAGAAAAGAACCACTTGTAAAGAATTTTATAACCATGGGGCCTTCTACTTTTTTCTTCATAAAATGCTCCATTGTAATTTCTGGAAGTGTCTCAATTAGTTTTAATGGAGGATCAGGTGGGTTCTCATTTGGATATCCGCACATGGAGCAACCCCCATGTTCAGCTTCCGCGAAACGGCAAGCTCTAGTTGGGAGTATAAAAGTAAGAGAAGTACCTCTTCCCCCATTAGGTAATGGAGACCCCTCTATCCAACTAATAACACGAAAATGAGGAGCTCTTAGAGATTTAGACTTGTTTCTAATTTTTGCAATTTCTTTGACAAATGCTGGTTTATTCAATCTAAAACACCTTTTTACGAATTTTTATAGCAACTCCTGAACCTTTTATTTTCATTAAATCTCCAGGGAGAATTGCAGTTCCTACTGCTAATAACTTATTATTCTTAGAAAGAATGATGACTTCGTCTTGGGGACGAATTTCTGGAGAAGCATCTATAATACCTTGAATAAATATGGATGAGCCCTTAATTTGGTCTCCTTCAAACCAAACTTTATTTTCTATTTTAGACCATATCTTTCTGATTAATTGGGTACTCAAAACGATTTTGTTTGTTGAAAAGCTAAGTGTAGCTAGTTTCTCATCACCACCAAAGAAAGCAACATCTCGAGGGTATTTCCCCCTCACAACTATGTCTTTATACTGTGCAGTTATCTCATCTCCCACACCTAATCCATACTGATAATTAGCCATTCCTCGTAATTTGAAGACATACTCCTGTTTTACGTTAACATTTGGCATAGCGCTTTCCTTAACAATATTTTCTAAAGAATCAAAGGCAGAAAATAGCTCTTGATATAATTTATTTAGTGCTTCAGTAGAATATGGCTTTTCAAAATAATTTTCTGTAAATGGTTGATAACCTGTTTCTTTAAATCCTTCTTTAATCATAGCTTCGTAATCTTTACTTGTATGAATAACAAATTTTGTGTTTTTTGGATATTTTTTTAATAACTTAGCTAAATAACTCGCAGTGGTCTTTATTTCGGTTTCTGTCCATTCACCTGTAACGGGAATATCATAATGAGCAACGGGATAAATCACATCCAGATCTCCAGGAACTGCCCCCATAGGGCTTGTAACAATTATTTTCTCCGGGAAAATACCAGTAGATTTATAAAACGCACGGAGTACTTTTCCGTATTTTTGATGACTTTGAGATACAAAATATGGTTTTTTATGTGAACATGGTAAAATAACTACTATAGGGGTAGAACGAGGGATAAATCTTTTGTCGACTCTTTCATGAAATGCAATTATTTCAGGCCGGTCTAACGAAAGTTCAGTTGGACAAAAGATAGGATTGCCTGTTATTGGGATATGATTTAGAAATAATTCTTGAAATTTTTTAGAATGTCGGAGGATAAAAGCAATTAAAGGATCCATGTATACTAAAGACTCAACATAGTCTCTTAGGGAAGCTTTTTGAAGAAGCTCTCTTACAAAAATAATTTCTTCTTTTGCTTGAGAGAGATTCCAGTCACATAAATTCATTTCCCTCTCTTGAATAATTTTTTTAATGAGATTATTACTATCTAAGAGAACTTCTTTTCCTTTGAAATAAGCTATTTTTTGGGAGCAAGTCCACAATGTCCATGAAGCATCAATAATATCTATTCCGAGATATACCAATGGAGCATATAAATAAGGAGGAATAATGCCGCCTAATCCCAAGGCAATATCATTAGGTGTCTTTAACCTTGTACGAATAATTGTTTCTACAAATTTTGAAGGAGAGGACTTCCAGTCATATGAAAAAAGTATAAAAATTGCAGTGGGATCCAATTCTATTAATTGATCGAAATATTCAGTAGCAACCAATTGATCTGGGATATATGAAATATAATTAAAATTTTGAGCATCAATCGTTTTCAGAGATTCTATATAATAATCCATTTCTTCTTTCATTGATTGTGGGAATAATTCAGGAACATTTGGAAAAATTTTGGGGAAAAATACAAGTAACTTATTTTTTAAATGTTCATTATTCTTTTCAATTGAAACCCACCATTGAGGGAAAACTAAAACTTCTTGATTAAATGGAAATAACTTTCCTTTAATTTTATGTAAAGGCTCTATGTTACTCCAAGAAATTAGTGCAGGAGTTTCTACATCAAACTGTTTTTTTCGGGATTTATACTCTCTTGATAAACCCAAAACATTTCTGGTTTGTAGTGATCTCATTTAACTCTACTGTTCATTGATCAGTGCTATTTATTTTGATAATTATTGCTGACTTTTTTATGGTTGCGAATATTATTAAAGATAACTTAAAGGGAATAATTCTAAAAATAAAAAATGGATAAGACTTACAAACATGGGATTTATAGCGAGATGTATTAAAAAACGACGATTTTTAAGATAAATCTTATTAAGTGTTAAAAAGAAGAGAGATTAGGGTGCCATGAATGCCTAGATTTTATAGAGTATTGGATGATGGTGACGTAGAAGAAATAGACGAATTCGAAGGAAAGGATGATCAAGCCTATATTGTGGTTGATGACAACACTAGAACGATATGGTTATGGAAAGGAGATAAATGTCCAGTCCGACGTAAGTTTATCGGTAGTCGAGCAATGACTGAAATGAGAAAACAAATAGGTTTCCACTATAATGTAAAAGTAACTGAGCAATCAGATGTGGATGAAAAATTCGTCTTATTATTGGAGGGAAAACTACCAGAAGCAAAACCAAGAGTAAGTGTTTCAGATTCAGAAGTAGAAGGGCCTTTGTATAAGGGAGACGAAGAAGAATATGAAAAACTAGTTAAAGAAAGCAAGGGACGACGACCAACAGCAACATTTCCTAGATTTGGAGTTAGTGGGGATGTAAGAATACGTGGTAAAAGTATTAGTAAAATGGGTGCCCCTGGAATGAGACCCCAAGCTACAATTTTAGCTGATGAATCTTTTAGAAAAGAAATAGCAACGATTGCAGAAAATAAGGAAGTCGTCCAAGCAGTAGAAGAAAGACAGATGGAAGAAGCCTTCAGGATACTAAAAGAACTTGGTGAGCCTAAAGGATATCAAAGGGAGATGGTCATTGTTGGAAACAAGGTATTTCAAGAGATAAATGGAGAATTTAAAGAACTTGATGAACCATTAGAAGGAATATATTTAGTAAAAGAATATATTCCTAGACTTATATGTGAAAATGGTAGAGTACGTGCAGTAGAACTCTTGAAACAAAAAGAAGGAGAAGAAGCACCAGAAGACGAATTAGAACAAGATCTTTCAGATTTATTAGATATGTTTGGAATTGAAATTGGGTGATTTATAGATAAACCAAATAAAATTTCTCTTTTTTAAAGTGAACTGCCCTTTGCTTTCACAGGTTGCAAGATATTGCAAATTATTTATAAAAAAATGATAATCGGCTTTCATTCTCTATCTGCCCACCATTCCAACCACAAGAAGGAAAAGGACTTCACACCAACAGTGTTAAAAAAGAAAATATTATTGTTATCTTTTTGATTTTTTATTAATAAAAACAAAATGATATACTTTTAGCTTAACAATTTTTAAGTAGAATATTCTATTTAATTGAGATGAGGGTAAGACTATGTCAATTAGAGTCGATAAGAAAAGAGCCATGGCTCTTGCAAGGGTTCTAAAACAAATAACTAGTGAATCCCATATTGATACGCTTGCAATTATTTCCCATACTGGCGCGAGAGTGGCTTTCTTTTCAACCCAAAAAGACGCCGATCCTCATGAAATGTGCGCAATAGGAGCAGCATTATCAAATTCGGGGGCCCTTGCATTACAAAAAATTGGTTTTGGCAAGATGTCTGATATTATGATAAGGGGAAGTAATGGATTCTTGATTTTAAAAAGTATGGATCGGTTCATTTTGGTTGGTGGTGCTAAAGAAAAACAAGCGTTTATGGAAGCAACTCAAGTTCTTCTTAAATATGCAAATCAACTTTCCGAGATTTTGAAAGAAGTTCCAGATGAAGAATACTGAAAAAAATTTATTTTTGTTCTTATTTCATTATTTTTTAAAGCAAATAATAAAAATATAATGCTGAGAAATAATAATCTAAATAGATTACTGATGAAAATAATTCATTAAATATCCCACTTTTAACGTTTGAATAAACGTTGTACTATATGAATTAATTTAAGGGAAAGGAACAATGAAGACTTAGATGCAACAATCTGTTACCCGGATTAATGGTGACGTGAGAAGAGTATGGGAAGAATTAAGCCGTAATGCTCTCCGTTCTCTTAAAGAAATTTCCCAGACTCTTCACATGCCTTATTCTCGTGTAAGAAGGATCACTGATTATTTAGTAGCTGAGGGGATAATCCGGGGGTACCGAACTATTTTTAACCCTTTAAAATTAGGTTTAAGACATTCCGCATTAGCCTTTTTTAGAACAAACCCTTCAGAACCACACATTAGAAGAAAATTATTTGAGATTCCAAACATCGAAAAAGTATTCGTATTATCCGGCACTTATTCACTAATGGCTCTTCTCAAATGCAGTGATAGAGATTCCTATGAAGAAACATTGTCAAAACTAGATAAAATAATAGCAAAATCAAAGTTTAAACAAAGCGATTACGTTTCAATAATAAAAACATACAAAGAAGAAGGAATACCATTTTCCCATGATAATAATGAAAACAATAATCCCCCAAAACTGGATAAAAAAGATCTAATGATCCTAAGAACTATTTACTATCAGAAAACTGATGAAAATCGTACATTACCGATACCAAGTACTGAAATAGCAAAAATTTTAGATATCTCACAACCTTCCGTACATAGAAGACTAAAGAAAATGATTTCACAAGGAGTAATACTCTCAGTAAGAGCAGATCCCTCATATTTTGACTATAACAAGGATTTCTTTTTAATAGCGATTAAGGCTGATCTTCGAAACTCTAGACATATTGTTGAATTTTTAATTAAAAATGATAAAGTAAAAAGTCTTTATAGAGTAGGACGAGAATATCAATTCCGTGCAATTGTTTCGACATCAACTATTAAAGACCTGCAGAAATTCTTGGATCGACTATATGAAGTTTCAGGAGTAATCGATACAAACACTCAAATTGTGTTCTCAGAAAAGGATTCTGGAATAATAAATTTCCCAAATGTAGGATAAAAAAATATCAAGCATATATAGAAACAAACAAGAAACAATTATTATTCCTATATTTCTTGATTGTTATTTTTTTTATTATTAATAATTTCAAGTTCTATAAAGACGACTCCATTCTTATACACTGCTTTAGCCGACTTTACATCTACTCTTTCAATTAATGAAATTCTCAACTCTAATGGCCGACATGGTTTAAGAAATTCTTTTATTTCTTTTAGATATTCAGCAGAAATCGCTAATGTTTCTTCATTTACTCTAAGAATTAATGACTTCTTTTTTATCCCTGGAAGGAAAACAATTACATTTAATTTGTTCCCTACAACATGTTGGAAACTAATACGATATTCTTCTAATAGCGGCATAGGTGTTTTGAGCCCAAAACA
>JAMOVR010000097.1 GCA_027061945.1 Candidatus Heimdallarchaeota archaeon | reverse complement strand
TCCAGAAAGTTGAGCAGGCTTTCTATATTCAAGCCCTGTAAGCCCTACTGCCTTTATGATGTTTTTTATGCGCTCATGCCTTTTATCAGCCGGGATTTTTTGGGCCTTAAGCCCAAATTCAAAATTTTTTCAAACAGTAAAATGGGGCCATAGTGCCAAATCTTGAAAAACAAATCCAAAGAACTAAAAGGGTGTCCTTTTATTAGTTGCAAGTTCCCCTCTTTTTAAAGAGGGGTTAGGGAAGATTTCTTTACTAAATGGATATCCTTTATTACATTATTATTACATTAAATTTATTGCAAATATGAAAGAAAAACTTTTAAATAGATAAGTTTGATTAATCAAGAAATCGTTAATATTTACAGGTGGCTTTACAAACTTTACTAGGTGGGATTTGTTAGTTGATAATATGCCACGCTTCGGTTTTTATTGCATAATCCAAGCCACCTAATTTTGAACCACTTTTTAAGGGATTTCTTGATAAACGAGATTATATGATAATTACTTTTTTGACAACTTTATAATTTTAAAAAGTATTATATTAAAACAAATGAACTCATGAAAATGTCTGAAGAACAAAACAAGAACTTCTCCGCCATAAAAGCACTAGAAAAATTACGAATGCGGCTTTTGGATCTTAGTGCTCGTAACCGTCTTATTAATTTTCATCATACCAAAAGGGGAAGTCTACGCATTATAGATGAGTTACCAAATCAACTTGTTAAAACAATTCTCACAGATACTGAGATGCGTTTTCTCCCGATTCCAGAACCTACAGAAGAAGAACTTATTGAAGCCGGCTATCTAAAATTTAATGAGGAATCTAACCAAATTATTAAGCTACGCACTCCTCCTACTGCAAAAGAATGGGCTAAACACATTGGTTTTGCAACAAGCTACGAAGTACCTGATCAAATGCCTCATGATAATTCGTACAAGCATTCTGATAAAGCTATTCAGACTTTGCTCTATCCTTATGAAATGGAAGCAAAATTAAAAAATCTTTTGCAGATTTCTGAATCTGCAATTCAAGAAATGGGGACCAATATTCTTTATATGGCTTTTGGATTTCTTGAGTGGTTTGAGACAAGTTATAACCAAAACCGGCGACTAGCCCCTCTTTTCTTAGTACCTGTCCGCTTACATAAAGGGAGGCTAAATGAAACAACAGGAATTTATGAATTTACGCTACGTTATTCAGGCGAAGATATTATTCCAAATTTATCCCTTAAAGAAAAATTACGTGTTGACTTTGGCATGGCATTACCTGATTTAGATGAAAACACAAAACCAGAAGAATATTTCAAGAATATTAATGAGTTAATTAAGAATTCTCAACCCAATTGGCGTGTCCGCCGTTATATTTCTCTTGCATTACTTAACTTTAGTAAATTGTTGATGTATCTAGATTTAGATCCAACACGTTGGCCTGAAAATGCGAATATCATCGAACATCCCGTGGTTTCTCGGTTTTTGACAGATTATAAGCAAAATATTGACTCCGAAGATGACACAACTGATTATCTAGGTTTTGGTGAGGAATATAATATTGATGAAGTACCCGATATTCATAAAACTTATCCATTGATCGATGACGCAGACAGTTCTCAACATAGTGCATTAATTGATGCCATAGATGGGGAAAATCTGGTTATTGAGGGGCCACCTGGAACTGGTAAATCACAAACCATAACAAATCTTATAGCAGCTGCTATAGGCCAAGGGAAGAAGGTACTGTTTGTTGCAGAAAAACTGGCGGCTTTGGAAGTTGTGAAACGGAGATTGGATGCTGCCAGACTTGGTGAATTTTGTTTAGAGCTACACAGCCATAAATCACAAAAACGTAAAATAATAGAGGAAATTGACGAACGATTAAAAAAAAGAGGGAAATATCGTAAGCCTAAAGAAATAGAAATTGATATTAAGAGATACGAAGAATTAAAAGATAAATTACGTACTCATGTAGAAAGAATCAACAAACAGTGGCAAAGAACTGGAAAAACACTTTATGAAATTTTTACTTCTGCAACAAGATATCGACTTGCAATTGGCATTAACCCAGAACGATTTCATCCAGAGGGTTATAATGGCAATAACTTTACCACTATAACTCATCGACGAAATGAGGATCAGGTCGAGGCGTATCGTAAAGTATATCAAGCAGTAATAAAACAAATCGGCAACAATAAAAAATTGCATCAGCATCCATGGTTTGGTGTTTGCAATTATGATTTGCAGATTTTTGACATTAAGACAGTAATAGAATCTCTTAATGCGTGGCAGCTCTCGCTAGAAAAACTCAAGCATCAATTTCAAGCAATCAGAAAAACATTCGGTAATGCAAGTTCAGATGTTCCTGACACCCTTACAGGATTAAAAATTATCCTTTCTGATTTGGAAAATATACCATCCTTAAAAGGAAATGAGCTATTAGATCAATTACCGATGTTAGATCTCGAAAGTTTGAATAAACTTCAAAAACACTTAAATTTATTTAAAAATATCCAAAAGTTATATAACTCTTTAGCGGAAAACATACCACAAGAAATATTAAGGGATCTCTCTAATGTAAATCGACTACAATCTGGCAGTACTAAATTAAAACAATTAGTCAGCAGGGATGTCAAATTAGGTACGCTATCTCAAACAATTAGACTGTTAAAAGAAATTCAGGGACAATTGGAGGATCTTAAGGAAATACTTGATGGTGTAGCATCAGCTCTTGGTGATGTTGGTAAAAAATATCTAACTGCTAGTAAAGCCGGATTCTCAGAACTGAATAGAGTTATTGATCTAATTACAGCCTTAAATCCTTCTTACTGGAAAGATCGTCATGAAATTTTTAACAATGAAGAACTAGATGAATTGTTACCAAAATTGAAAGCGGAGCTAGAAAATCTTCAAATCTTACATACACGACTTCAATCTGTATTTTCCCTCGAGAACATTCCAGAGGAATCTGAAATTAGACGATTGGGGATCATCCTTAACGGTGGTGGTCTTTTTCGTTGGTTTAATAGTGAATGGAGGGCAGCCAAAAAACAGCTACTAAGCTGTGCAGCCAATACCCACGTAAATTATTCGACTATGTTGCCCTTGATAGATGATTTAGCTTCTTATGCTAATTCTTTAAAAAAATTAAGAGAAAATAAAAAATATGAAGAAA
>JAMOVR010000096.1 GCA_027061945.1 Candidatus Heimdallarchaeota archaeon | reverse complement strand
GGTAAGAATGTGGCAACAATGCCCCAAGATATGGCTATTATTATGTTTTTAACAGCGGTGATGTCTTTTAATCTAGGTAAATTTGGAGACACCCTTATGCTATACAATATTCCTGCAAATAGAGGAGCGAGTAAAATTGGAAGTGAAGCAAAGTTTGTTAAAGCACCTATAGCTAATGAAGCTATGAAAGATGAAATTACGATAAGCTTGAAAACATTTTTTATTTTCGATATAAGTTTTGCCCTTTCGGGAGTGTTGATCATATCTTCTTTCAAATCTGTTAGCTTGTTTATTCCGTAAACTCCGAGAATCATAAAGAATGTGGCAGCTATTAGGCTATACGAAACGGGAGTGTTAAATAGTGCAAACGAAAAGTATACTTTAAGAGATCCACTAATCGACAGAAAAAGGGATGTAGAAATCAGAAATGAGAAAATACTTTGTAAAAAAGAAAAGCTTCTTTGTCCAATATTATTCCTAAACAAAACATACTCCTGATACATATCACCTCACCCATATTTCTTTTTAGCTCTACTTTTATACCAATTAAAAAGGTCAATACCCCACTGTAACGCTTTTTTGTTCTCATTAACGAGATCCATTGTTATATCGTATGTTCCATCGGGCTTGAACAGACCTAGAGATAGAAACGTGTCCGAGACAGTAAATGCAATCTTGATATCATCTAAGGTGTAGATTTTCAGTAACCCCTCATCACTTTTTGTTTTTAGATAATCTGCTCCAACCTCTTCTTTGACTCTTTCTAATACAGCTTCAGTTAGAATGAGTTCTACGAAAACTCCTCTGTCTAATAGAACTGTGAATATTTTTGGATAATCTTCAAAGAATATTGGAGAGATTCCTTTGATACACGTTGATTTTGCTAAAAGTTCTGTGAAATACTTGTGCGGTAAGCTTAGAGGATCTATTTTTAGTAAGATCGAGTCTTTTAAATCTCCGATTCTGTCTAGTAGGTGTTCTGGGATTGCCGTCAAATCGTGGGTTAGCCAAAACTCCTCATGTTTTTTCAAAACGTCAATTGTGTCTGTTAGATCAACAACTTTCCTAGCTATTATCTCTCCTATCTGTGTTAAGCCGTAATCTCTGTCTTCATACTGTAGAATTATGTTCTCCTTTTCCAACTCTCTTAATGCGTGAATGGCGGTCGATGATCTAACACCCAATCTGTCTCTTATCTCACTCAACGGCTTTTTGCCCTCAACGAGTATTGAAACGATATCCCTACGTAGGTCAGAGCAAGCAACCAATTTTACACACCTGCTTGTAATATCTTCTCCAGGTCTAACTCCTTTTCCGCTTTCCGTCATGGACATCATTCTATTCCACCAATTCTTAATTCTTTGCAATTTTTTGATCATTAAACCATATTTTCGATATGTTGTAAAATTGTAGAGTTTCGGCAATTTATTATTAACTGATTCAAATATTGCTTGAGTTTAGCAATGTTGCTAGTATAGAAAAATATATATAGCATGGAGTAACGTTGTTGAGTGTAAGATAGGTATTAAAAATCTTTGGGTGAGATACATGAGTGGTAAGAGGGGTAGGTTAGAAATAGTAGGAGAAATTTTGGCTGCGATTGAGAGGGGAGAAACGAAAAAAACGAGAATAATGCAAAGCGTGTATTTGGGGTGGAGAAGCTTTAAGAGCTATCTAGATTTCTTACTTGAGACCGGGTTGATTAAAGAAAACGGAGCAAACGACACAGAAACGCATTACGAACTAACTAAAGAAGGTTTGAAGGTTTTAGAGAACTATAAGCAGATTAGAAAACTGCTTGGTGGAAACGGAAACTTTGGTTATTAGTTAACGTATACATCACTTCAAATTTATAGAATATTTAGATTAGTATTCGCGCTCTTATTTTGTGCTCATAAACTCTTTATTCTATTATTCGATCATTTAAAATGAATTTTTGCTTAAATTAATCTAAAAGTATAATTATAACGATTCAAACTCAAATCTTAAGTTTTCCAAGGTTAAGCTTTTTATGAAATCAAACGGGAAAACTTCGTTTGAATATTGAATGCGTATCTAGCTTATGTTACCATTTGGATTAATCTATTTTGATTCTGCTAATTTTCAGACTATTATTTAAATATAGCATGATTCCGGATTAGATTAAATCATTAGCTCAGATAATTTATATTCTATCTTTTTCATCTTGAATTCTAAATTTAGAATTCAATATATTCGTTTTAGACAAAAATATTTTAAAGTATTTTTTCAATATTGATTGTGGTAAAATGAAAAAAGTTCTATTGGTGTTGGTTTTTTTGATGGCTATAGCTATGGCAAACGACTTTGATTCAACTCTGCTAGATGATAGAATTGAGGAAATAGAAGAAGTAAGCTCTGAGGTCGATTTGTTAATCATTACACCCAACGAATTTCTAAACGCTTTAATTCCTTTAAAGAATCATAAAGACCGTACTGACATATCAACTGAAATATTGACCTTAGAGAGCATATACGACTCTTTCAGTGGTAGAGATGAAGCTGAAAAAGTAAAGAAGGCCATTTTTTACTACGTACAAAATCACAATGTTAAATGGGTGATGCTTGTAGGGGATTGCGACAAATTTCCTGTGAGATATGTTAAAGCTTACAATACTGAGTGGGGGACGAAGTATTATCCTTCTGATTTATACTATGCGGATCTCTACGATTCTCGTGGAAATTTCGATGATTGGGATTATGATAATGACAACGCCTTTGGGGAGATGGATTTTAATGGCTTTAAAGAAAAAGACCTGGGTAAGTTAAATTTAGACAGAATAGACATGTATCCAGATGTTATGGTTGGCAGAATTCCAGCATCCACGTTCAATGAAGTTTCAACGTACGTTAATAAAATTATTAGCTATGAATACAATTCTTACAATTCTGAATGGTTTAAAAAGGCTTTCTGGGTGATTGATTGTGATTTTGGAAACGCTGCAAAAAAGAACAGACTTGATAATTATCTACAAGGTTTTAAGATAATAAAGAGTTATTCCAACAACAGATGGTGTAGCATGCAAAAGAATGCACGTGCATCGATTGTTACAAGCACAATAAACAGTGGGGTAGGTTTTGTAAACTATTTCGGACATGGAAGTAGAACAAGTTGGTTAAACATTTATGATAAAAGTGATCTAAACAGTTTGTC
>JAMOVR010000095.1 GCA_027061945.1 Candidatus Heimdallarchaeota archaeon | reverse complement strand
AACGTATTAAAAGAATTGCTACTGATCCTCCTTATGCAATGGGAACTAAAGTTGTAGGAAAAGAAACCCCTAAAGAATTATTCGAAAACTTTTTGGAAGATATTAAACAAGTTTTGTCAAAGGATAATCGTATAGTAGTTGCATTACCTACCAATATTTTCAATAAGATAAACCTTAAACAGTTAGGATTTATAGAATTATTATCAGGTAAACAAAAAGTCCACGGGGGATTAGTTAGAACAGTAAAAGTGATTACTTATGCCAGAGCCGATTAAAGTTATATTTTTAGGAACAAGTAGTACAGTTCCTACTTTAGAACGCAGACAATCAAGTACGGCAGTGATTATTCGTAACGAAACAATTATCGTAGACATTGGAGAAGATATTCAAAGAGCGATTATTGAACACAAAGTAAAAACTGGAAAAGAACTAACAATTCTGATTACACATTTCCATCCAGATCACTGTCAAGGACTATTAGCATTTTTAACTTCCATGGATTTAATGAGTAGAAAAAGACCTGTCCGAATTATTGGCCCAGAAGGGTTAACTGATTTTTTAAGAAATTTCTTTATTTTATTTAGGACTTCAGTACGTTATCCTATTCATTTATATGAAATAAAAGAGGAAGAGGGAGAAATAGACATGGGCAATTGGATTTTAGAGTGGTTTCCTGCAGTCCATTTTGGTTTTTCTCTGGGATATGTATTAAAAGAGAAAGATTATCTCGGAAAATTTAACGTCAAAAAAGCATTGGATTTAGGGATTCCAATGGGACCATTATGGGGAAAGCTACAACGTGGAGAAGAAATAGAATTTAATGGCGAGATTATTAGACCTGAGGAAGTTTTGGAGGGGCCTATTCCTGGGAAAAGAATTGTGTTTTCAGGCGATACAAAACCAAATGAAATACTTGTAGGGAAAGCAAAAAATGCCGACTTGTTAGTTCATGAAGGAACATTTCCTCACTGGGAAACAGATAAGCATGAAAAATACATGCATTCCAGAACGATTGATGCAGCAGAAATCGCTAAAAAAGCAAATGTTAAACGATTAATAATAAATCATATTTCTCCACGTATAAAAGATGTTAATGAGGAAACAAAGAAGGTTAAGGAAATCTTTGAAAATGCAATATTATCTTATGATGGACTTCGCATTATTTTGAAGTAATTATTCCATTTTTTCATGATTATTATTAGTTTTTTCTTATTATTAGAGTTTTAAATGGAAAATGTTTTTTTGGAGGGTTTCTTTGCTTTGATCGTGAGTAATTATCCCACTTGGATGTTGCAATTTGCAGAAGCGATGCTTTTCATACTTCCAGCGTATTTTGGAAATGCTGTCCCAGTAATAACTAGTGGACTAGGGCCAATAGACCGCGGAAAAAATTTTTTTGATGGCAGAAGATTATTAGGAAAAAATAAAACAATTGGAGGGATATTAGGCGGTCTTATTTCAGGAGAAATTACGTGGATCGGAATTTATAGCGTTTTTCCAACAGTGTTTTCGGTTTATCCGTTATGGTTAGGATTTGTTCTTGGATTTGGAGCATTGTTAGGAGATGCAACTGGTTCATTCTTGAAAAGAAGATTAAATATCCCCTCAGGGGGACCTTTTCCTATAGTTGATCAATTAGGATTTATACTAATGGCGTTTTTCCTTGTTTGGCTTGTAGGTGTTTCATATCCTGTTTGGTATTTATACTACGTTATTCCTACGACATTATTTGTACATTTAGGTTCTAATTTATTAGCTTATAAAATGGGATGGAAAGATGTGTGGTGGTAATTATTGGGATTTATACTGCCATATTTCGAAAAGAAAGAAGAAAAAAAAGAAAGAATCCCTTTCGTTGACTTATTTTGTGGTGGTGGTGGGTCCGCTCGAGGTTATTTTGAGGCGGGATATGAACCATTAATAAGTATCGACAAGGACTGGGCTGCTTTAGAGACTTATAATTATAATTTTACAAGTGCTATTACTTGGCAGAAAGACATATCTCTTCTAAGAGCAGAGGACATAATAAAAACATTAAGAAAAGAGTTTAACATAAGTCGTGTTCCTTTAGTGATTGCATCACCTCCTTGCGAACCTTATACTTCGGCGAATGAAAAAAGAAAAAGAAGACCAGAAGAACGCATATATGAGGATCCCCAAGGAAGGTTAATGCTCCATGCTATTCGTTTAATAGGCGACTTAGAACCGGAAATCTTTGTTATTGAAAATGTTGTCCCTTCTATTTCTGGAGAAACAGGAAGAATAATCAAAGAAGAGCTATCCGAAGTTGGTTATGGAAAAGTAATATATAATGTTATAGAAGCTAAGGAACATGGTGTCCCAAGTGCAAGAAAAAGAGTCTTTATTTCAAATTCTAATCTTTCTTTACCACAAAAAAAGCCCATGAAAATTAAAGAAGCAATTGGGGATCTTCCAGATCCAAGATATCCTCATGGAATTAATGCTCATGAATTTGTACCGACTCCTACAAAGTACGAAGAACAAATTTACAAAGTACTTCCTAATCAGTCTTTGATGTTTTTCCGGGGAGCAAATAAAGAATACGGAAATTATACTCGACTTGTTTGGAACAGTGTTGCACCAACAATTATGGGAAAATCAAGATTTATTCACCCTATAGATGATCGGCTTCTTACACCTAGAGAACACGCAAGATTAATGAGTTATCCTGACCATCACTACTTTTTAGGAACCATTGACCAAAAATTTAATTTAGTTGGGGAATCAGTTCCCCCATTACTAACTTATTTCATGGGGAACATTATTAAGAAAAAGATATAACACATTTAGGAAGAAATAGCTTACTATTCTTTCTTGTGAATTACCGCTTGTTTTTGCGAGGATCCTCTTGGAAGTGATTTCACAGTATTAAATGATTCTAGCACGGAATTCTTTCAAGGAGATCCTTGTCTCAGAGGCGTACCCAACAAAAATATGTATGTATATCATAGGGCCTACAAGAGTATCGGCTTCCATTCCCCCACCCTTGTGGAAAGGGATTCACGCCGATAAAATTAAAAGAGGCAAGGTAGGGTAATAATCAGAGAAAATACTAACTAACTATAAGTTATTTTGAGAATAATACGTAATTAACAAGAACGTGAGTTATGACTCTTAATCTACACAGATCATTGTCATTGTTGAACGTACTTTGTCTAAACTCCTTAAGTGTTTTGTAACATCTTCTTTTAATTCTTCAAGTGTATCAGCTTCTACTTTTGCAATTAAGTCATAAATTCCATAAACTAAATGTGCTTCTTTTACCTCAGGCAATTTCTTTAGTTTTTCGAGAACTTCTTCTTCAGCAGCGACTTCTGTATTAATCAGGATATAGGCAGTTGCCATTTTTTATTCACCTCTTACAGAGCATGTATTGCTCATTATTAATAACAGATGCATTCCCCATAAAGTTTTTCCCAGAAAAAATGTTTTGGGAGAAGAGAACTCAAGATAAATAGTCAAATTTTACTTTTAAATTTCTTAGAGGGAAATCAATTTCCACAAGATAGAGATGATAAAAACTAATAATATTTTATATGGTTATATGATCATTATTATAATTAAAGGAGTAGGGCTAATACGAAACGTGACTTAGATAAAAACTCACATTTCGTATACTCAATATCCACGTTACCACTTATCTTTTTAGTAAAATAGGAATGAATATGCAGAAATTAATAAAGCAATAATCCTTCGCATTAACAGTTTTATGAGATAATAAGAGCATATATTATTAAGAAAATAGTTGAATAGACCATTCTAACTAAAGTTACGGTTCCTGCTAGTTTAAAAAATTCGATCCATCCAACTTTTTTACCAGTCTTTTTGTAATAAAGTGATAAACCTAGTACTACTGGTGGTGCTCCAATAGGAGTGAAACCACCACCTAAGTTTGTGCCGAATATTAAGGCCCATGCAATGACGTCAGGATTCAAACCAGTTGCAGCAGTAGCGTCTTTAAGTACTGGTGCTAACGCTGCTGCTAATACGATGTTATCTAAAATGCCACTTATTATCCCTGAAAACCACAATACCATTACACCTGCTAACCATGTTTTGTCTCCTAGAACTTTTGTTAATGCATTAGCTAAGGCTTTCATAACACCAACTTCATCGAGGGCCGCAATTATTATGAATAGGCCTTGGAAGAATGTAAGTAAAGACCAGTCTACTCTTGGTAACATTTGGTCAAGTGTAGTTCCTGCAGCAAGCACCATAAATAAAGCACCACCAATTGCTAGAACGGCAAGATCAATTCCTATAAAATCAGAAATAATAAATGAGATCATAGATAAAGTGAATACTACAGCTGTCTTATAGAATGCTTTTTTGTCTTTTACTACACTCCATTCATCAAATGCTTCGATCTTTTGTTGTCTTACTTCTTCGTTTAGATTTGATTCTAATGTTAACATTTTTCTGAACATGAACATTACTAAAAAGAACATGGGTATTCCTGCAATTAAAGCAACGGAAAGAAATTTCATATAACCAATACCAAATTGAACACCAATTATAAGGTTTGTTGGAGATGATATTAAGGTTGTAAGGCCGCCGGTATTAGTAACTACTATCTCCATTATTAGATAAGGCCAAGGATCGTAACCAAGTTCTTCACAAATAACAAAAGTCAAAGCACCTACGACTAATATTGCAGAAATCGTGTTTACTACTGCAGACAAACCCATTGTTAAAGCGCCCAATAACCAAAATAACCTAACGGGATCACCCTTAGTTTGTTTTAATAGTTTAATAGATATATATTGGAATAAACCTACTTCTGTTGCTACTTCTACCATTAATAGGTTGCCTAATATTACTGCAAGTATCATTAAGTCATGGACTCTTAAAAGTCCTTCATGACTTGTTTCTCCAATTAAAGGTATGCCCACAATACTTCCTACAATTATTGAAAAAAGCCCGCCTAGGGCAGCTGCCATTACTTTATCAAAATCTTTATGGATTATTCCTATGTACGTAATTATTAATATTCCTACAAATACCAATGCTTCTGTTAATATGACGCTGCCTTCGCCTGAAACCATTCTTTTTTCACCAATAAATCCTCTCAATCTTTATCATTTCTCTCTCCTAGTGCTTTTACATCATAGCGCGATATGTTAAGACAATTCTTACCAAACTACTAAGACGGGCAAATAGTATTTCAATGCCATTTTAATGCCAGAAGCGATGATTGGATCTAAAGTTTTAGACTGAGTTTGACGTGGGGAAAACACCATTAACTGGGTTTTTCTTTCTTCAGCAACTTGTTGAACTACTCTAGAGAAAGGATTGACTACAACTTTACCTTTTAATTGAATGTTTTCTCCAGTTGGCAGAGTCACTTTAATGGATTCTAATCTTGTCTCTTGTCTTTTAACTAATTCTTGGAGTATTTCTTCTGGTGATTGGTCTTCGATTAATAATGCGGCCGCATCAATAGCTTGTTGGTCGATAACAGAGATCAATTCTATTTCTCCATCCGGCTGAAGAAAAGTTATTCCCCCAGAAAGCATAGCAATTATAGAATCGTCTTTTTGGGGAGAGTAAAGTACACAAGTCTCTTTTTTGACAAGATTAGCTAATGGTTCAATGACCATTAAAGCCATAACATCTCTTGGTAGCATTGTTAATAGTTTTTCAGCAATTTCACCTAACGGATTATCTGTGTCAGGATCTCTCTCCTCAATTAATGGAGGAGACATTATAACCAAATCAGGGTCATACCATGAGATAATTGACATTAGTTGTTCCATTACTCCCTTTCCTTCGGATAATGGACTTAATAATAATTGAACTAAGTCTTGAAACATTTCAGGAGTGAGAAAGAATTCCTCTTTAGGACTAGCGGAGAGTTCCTGTTCAGGGTCTCCACCAAAGATTTGTGCCTCAATAGGTTCTTCGGACTTTGCTTTTTCTTCTTGTTTTTCTTTTTGACGCGACTTTTTCTCAATCTCACTTATCTTATCAAAGAAGGCAGCAACACGAGGATCGATAATCATTTCAACCTCGTTAAAAGACCTATAATGCTCGTAAATTCTTCTTTGTTCTTTTATTAATGCAACAAATTCGTCATATGAATCTTTGGCGGCAAGGAACAAGCCTCGAGGATCATAGATTAATGTTTTCATTACTTCTACTCCCCATAATTCACTTAAGAACCGAGCAGTCCAAAGTACACTTTGATCCCCTTCATATTCATCTAACACCGCTAAAATCCGAACTACTTTTCTAGGAATAGTAACCTCGAGCTTGGGACGTTTAGAAGCAAGGAAAGACTGTGTAAGGTTTTCAAATTTATCTGATTCACCTGTCATGAACGCCATCCCGTTATTTTTTTCGAGAAATCAGATCATCACTTTGAGATAATTATTACTTTTAACAGCAAATAAACTAATAATCTATCTTTATAAAATCTATTTTCCTTCTACGTCTAAAAATTATGTGTAAAAAAGATTACATGACTTATTTTTGATTGAAATAGTTCAAAATGACATACATTCATTTTATTATCTATTGTGCCCAACTAGAATAATTTGATCTGTTAATGGATATTTCTCTTCATATATCTCTTCAATAGGACGTTCTCCTTCATTATCCATTACTTTTCTTGGTTGTGGTTTGTAGACTAACCTAGTTGCAATATAAGTTGCGATTAAAGCGTACACCGTACCTAAGATTAAATCTATAAGATAATGATGTTTTAAGTAAAGAGCAGAAAAGTAAATGCCAATTGGATAAATAATTGCAATTGATCCTTTTTTACCATAATTACGAATTGCGAAAAACGCGACTAAAAAAGAATATGCTGCATGAAGGGAAGGAACAGCTGCAAAAGGATTCGAATTTAACGTTCCATATATGTTTGAGAATAAATTAAATCCAATCATTTTATCGATTATTTTAAGACCTGCAGCAGATTCATGAGACACCATTAAAGTATCAGGTTGTGCGAATCCATGGGACCATATCCACCACGGAGGTGCCACTGGAAACAGCCAAAACGTGAAAAGAGCAAAATAACTAGTCAATGTTAATGTCCAAGCAAATTCGAAGAATTGTTTTCTAGTTTCCTCTTTTCTCCATAATAGATAACCAAGGAAGATAGGCATGAAAATATGCAAAGAATATAGAAATGCAGCTATTGCTGTTATAACTGGATTTTGGATTCTATCTAACCAGAAAGAGGGAATATTTCCTCCAAAGAATGGCGCAAAAAATAATTGTTCTGCTTCAAAAGGTTCTTTTACATAGATATAACGATTATCATCTGCAATTGCCCGTAACATATCGTACATTATGAAAAAAGAAATTATTGGGAACCAGTCCTTTAAGAATTCTTTGCCCATAAAAATACGAACCAATATTATGGAAATAATTATGATTATATGGAATAAAGTAATGGCTCCTTCCATTATTTTAGCTAATAATAAGTATATCGTGATGAAAAACATGGCATAAGCATATTCTCTCCAATTATCTTTCCAATAGGAAGAAGATAACAATAATTTCAAATTTTGAATTTTCATGGAAGGGCACCACTTCAATATTAATTTCCCGATTATAGATAAAAAAATTTCCTAACTGTACGATTATTTTAGCATTTTTCACGTTTTTTACCGAAAAAAAGTAAAAAAAAAGATGCTTCAATAAGCAAAATTAATTAAAGTCCATGGGAAAAGATTACTCTTTTTACGATAATGATACAAGTATTATCTATACTTTCGATACTCTCTTCTTTTCCTTTTTTTCTGGTCTTTGAATTTTTCTCTTTTTCTTTCTTCGTAGATCTCACTATTTTTCTTATTAGATGGTATTTCTGTTAACCAGTCAATTACTTTCATAAGGTTATTACTAACTATTGATAAGGAAATAAGACCTAAAGGAGGATCTTCACCAGGATCTAGTAACGCAATTTTGTCATTAAATGCTGCTTGTTTATTGAAAAAAAGTGTTGTTAAGTTATCATCTTCAATGTTATGGATTAGTCTCCCTCGAACCATTTTAGCAATTTGAAACTTTTTTATCTGATCTTTGAATTTTTTTAGCGATTCTAATCCTTTTGCTATTCCAGTCAAATAAATACCATTTACTCTTTTATCAAGCTTAAATTGTTGTGTTTCTAAAAATGTTGATAAGGCTTTTTCTAATTTTTCTTTTGATTCAGTAGGATATAAAGGTGCCTCTATAGTTACGAATACTTCGAGATCATCCGAGTCGTTTGATGACATCATCAATCACTTCATTAAAAACTTGTTTTGCTTGTTCTATCTGGTAAGTATTTGAGATCATATAGTCACTTAAAGCTATAAGATCTCCTAAACCTACAGATAATTCTAACTTATCCCTTTTTTCAAAAGCTTCCCATGTCTTAGAATCATCGTTTCTATGTCTCTCTAAGATTCTTTGATATCTGATCTTAGGAGGACAATGAATCGATATTACTTCAAAAGAGGGGTAGTGTTTTTTAAAGACCTTTAATTCATGCATTGATCTTAACCCATCAACTAAGATCTTCTTTTTTCCATTTTTTAAGGCTTCTTCAATATATGGTATAGTCTTTATCGCTACGACTGCAGGACCATATTCTTTGCGCAAATCAATCATAACTTTATTAGAATTTTCTCTGGTTACGGATAACCCTCTTTTTTTTACTTCTTCACGGATTACGTCTCCCATTACAATTATTTCAAAACCTTTTTGTTTGGCAATATCAGAGAAAAGTCCTTTTCCTGCAGCAGGGAGTCCAGTAACTCCAATGATAATTGGCTTAACTTCAGACATTTTCATGACATTTTTTAGTAGTTATGGATTAGTAGATAACTCTACCTAAACACGTTTTGTCTAAATATTCTTTAATATTAATTTAAAGTGTACTGAAATATTAATTTTAAAAAAGTGTTTTATTTTACGTCTAAAATTAATCACTGGTGGTAATTAATTATGAGACTTTTTATTGCTTCTTTTATCACTGAAAAAGACATTAAAGAAGCGATAAATCTTGTTCAATCGGAACTTTCTAATATCCCAGGTAAGTTTAAACCGGTTAATTCAGAGATTATTCATTTTACATATCAGTTTATTGGTGAAGTTCAGCCTCATATTGCAGAGAAAATCAAGAATGAGCTCAGCCAGATTAATTTTCCAGAAAAATTTGATGCTTTAATTAAAGGTGTAGGTGTGTTTCCACCTAAAGGAAACCCACGAGTGGTTTGGGCGGGTGTAGAAGAAGGAAGTGAAAATATGATTAAATTAGCAAATAACATTAGCTCAGCTTTAAGATCTATTGGTATTAAACCAGATAAATCTTTCAAGCCTCATTTAACGATTGCTAGAGTTAAGTTTGTAAATAACATGGAATTATTTAATCGCTGGAAAGAAAAATTTTCGAGTCATGTGTTTGGAAAACAGAATATAAGCAGATTTAATCTAGTAAAATCCATCTTGACACGTCAAGGACCAATTTATAAGACGGTAATGGAATATGAGCTCAGATAACAATTACGAGAAAATCTTAGATCCTGTTAAGAAAAAATTAAGACCAAAACCAGAAGAAGAAAAAAAAGTTAATTTATTTATCACTAACTTAGTAGAAGTATTATCCACCATTGATTTAGGTGTAAAATTCAAAATTAAAGTCGTTGGTTCTATTGCTAAAGGCACTTGGTTATCTAATGATCATGATATTGATATTTTCTTATTATTTCCCCCAAATAAAGTAGAAGAATTCCCAAAAATTGTTTTTAATCTTAAGGAGATAGTACCCAAAGAATTACAAAAAAAAGGAATTATTGCCAAGCCTGAAAAAAAACATGCTAATTATCCATACTTATTTTTGCGTTCGGATAATCTTAGTATTGATATAGTACCTGCAGTAGACACCGAACTTGTTCCAGAGGAACAAAAAAAAATATTGACACCTGTAGACAGAACGCCTTTACACACTCAATACGTAAAAAAAGAGATTGAAAAAAAACCAGAATTGGCGGATGAAATTCGGTTATTAAAGAAGTTTCTAAAAACTATTGGAACCTACGGTTCAGAAGTAAAGATAAGAGGATTCAGTGGATATTTATGCGAATTATTTGTTATAAATTTAGGGTCCTTCATTAATGTCCTTAAATGGTTCTCGGAAACTATGTTTCCAACTGTTTTTTTACCAAATGATGTTGAAGAACCAGAAAAAAAAGACTATGATAAATGGAAAGGTCAACCATTAATCTTTCCAGATCCTACAGATAAACATAGGAATGTTGCAAGCGTAGTAACGCTTGAGAATCTATTATATACCAAATTAGGAGCTAAACTATTTTTACACCGACCTTTTACTTTCTTTTTTAATAGAATACCCATAAAAAAAGATCTCCATGAGTTGTTAAGTAAAGAAAAGGAGAACTCATTTTTGGTGTTAATAGAGTTAAAAGGTATTAATGAAGATATAATTTGGTCTCAGCTTTGGAGGAATAGTAAAAAAATGAAGAATTTTCTAAAAGAGAGTTATTTCGATAATCCAAGAATTATTCCTGTAGAGATTATTCCTGAGAAAAAATATGGTTTTCTTGTTTTCACCCCTGAAAAAGAAAGCAAACGCTTTTCTGAGGAAAGATCCCTGCCTCTTGCAGAAGATAATATAGCTCAAATATTAGAAAGAATGAAAAAATTAGAAAGATCTTATGGCCCCCTAATAATAGAAAATAAATTAGTGTATTTCGAGAAAAAAGAAAAAAAGAAGCTCTCGGAAGGATTAAAAGAGTTTATATCTTCACATAGGTTCAAATGGTCCAAATCCGTTAAAAGTTCAATCAAAAAGGAGCCTGTCTTTGTAAACTTAAATGTTGTTTTTAAAAACTATGATACGTTGTACGAGTTTAACTGGAAAGTAGAAGAAATAATCACAGGTAAAAAACCTTGGCTTAGGGCATGGGAAGAAGAAGTACAAAAAAAAGAATTAAAATAAATAATTCTCTAAATTATTTTTAGTAGATAAAAGAATTAGTAAACTACCCCTTGCTTTTGCGAGGGGCTTCCTGCTTCACAGAGGAGACTCTCTCCACAGGCGCTACGGGCCGTCCCAGCCCTGCAGGAAAAACATACACAAAAAACATATGATGTTTTCGGCTTTCATCCCCTCCTTTCGGAAGGGATTTCCCGCCGAGAAATTTAAAAAAATCAGTGGGGATGACTTTAATTGAGGGAAAATTCTAAAACTTGGTTAATTGTAAATAAATTAATGGTAGGTAATAGAAGTGAAAAGAAAAAGGCTGGTTGAAGAGGCGGTAAGTGATTCTAATATATTCAAAGATGAATCTACTTTATTTCCAGATTACGTTCCAGAAGAACTTCCACATAGAGAAGAAGAGATGATTCGGTTAGCAAAGAACTTTAGAACAATATTAAAAAGAGATAACCCTCGAAGTGTCCATATTGCAGTTGTAGGTGACCCTGGAGTAGGTAAAACATCACTAGTAAAAAGGACTATGCAAGATTTAGTAGAAGTAGCTCATGATAAAAGTATCAATGTAGATTTTGTATATTATAACTGTCATTCTATGAGGACTAAGGCATCAATACTAAGACATGTTTTAACTGAGAAGTTTGGAGTTCAAAGTAGAGGTTTTGGTGAAGAAGAAATATTGGAAATGATTGTTAAAAGATGTGAAAAGGAGGATCTAAGGCTAATAATTGCTATTGATGAAGCAAATATGCTCAAAGCAGAGGATATCTTGAGCATAATTCATGCTAATGAAGTATTTGGCTCAGGAGAATCTCGTATTAGTACAATAATTATTTCCAGAACTGCAGAATGGCGTGCATTACTAAATGCACCACTAAGTGGTCACATCCTTGATCAATTAAACATAGAGGGATATAATAAAGAAGAATTAATGGATATTTTTAAATACAGAGCAAAACTTGCCTTCTGGGAAGGAGTTATTTCTGATGAGATCTTAGAAATGGTAGCGGAGATATCGGCAAGCACTAGAAATGCTAGACATGGAATTGAGATAATGCTCAGGGCAGGAAGAATTGCAGACGGACTAGGCGAACATGAAATAAAGGCAGACTTTATTCGTGAAGCTAAAAACAGAGTGTATCCAGAACTCCGATCAGACGTATTTTATGATCTTAGATTACATGAACTGCTTGCAAGTCTTGCTATTGCAAGAATACTTGCAAGACCAGAAAACATCCAAACAACAATTAAAGAGGCCTATGAGGAATATAAGTTAGTTTGTGAAGAGATGGGTGAAAAACCAGCCAGTATGCCCTCTTTTAGGATATATTTAAATACTTTAGAAAAAGTTGGAATTATTGGAATTACTGTTAAATCTTTGGAGAAAGGACGGGGCCGTCGTGCAAAAATTACACTTTATGATATTCCTGCAAAGATAATGAAGGAACGTATCGAAGCACTTTTGACTAAGGATTTCTTAAAAAAACATAGGGAGAGATAAAAATCTCACTACTTTTCATTGATATGTTACGAACAATTTTTATTTTTTGAAAAACATAAGTGGAGTGAGTAGAGTATGGGTAACTTAAGGGTTTTCCTCAAATCAGTGCGTTTCGCATTCAGAAACAAGCATAGAAGTATATTGTTCATAATGTTATTTACATCTTTGTCTGTGTTTGTAGTGTTTTATGCAAACACCTTTACAAATTATTCAAAAGCAGACTTATTGATTAACAAGGGAGTAATCATTAAACAGTCTGGATTTGATGTGGTAGATTATAACAATGCAACAGTTCAAACATACATAGATACTTTAAAGGCGTATCCAGAGACCGAAGCAGTCATTGTTCATCGTTATATTAATTATGGAAATAATATCAGGATTTTCGATGTTAACTATACGAATCCATGGGCATACTCGCTTGTAACACCAAGAAGTATAATGTCTGGTAGATTTATTAGCTCCCAGGGAGAGGCATTAGTTGTCTCTGGTAAAGAATTGAATTTGGATAGCACTGCTACAAGCAATGCTACAATTGATCCATCACCTGGAGATAAAATCACTATTTCAATAGGGCAAGTAAAGGCATCTTTCTATGTTGTAGGCGAAATTAGTCCAGAAATATATATAGATACACAAGGGAAAGCATGGGTTTTTGTAGACACAAAAACATTTGATACAATAGTAAACGAAATGAGTACAACAGTATATGTTTATGAAGTAACAGTACTTGCAAAAGGTAATCTCTTGTTTTCTAATGAGCCATATCAAAACAAAAAAACTATTCTTGATAAGTCAAGAGATGACATTCTTAATGCAGGGCTAGCTCCTAATTACTTCCAGTTACCAGATGGTATCGAACCAAACATTGATCGTAGAATTGATGAGAGAAATACTGATCTCTTTATTTTCTTGGGAGGGACAGTAATCGCTCTATTTATAATGTTCATCTATGGATTGCTTATAATCAAATATAGAAAAACCGAAATTGCCGTGTTAAAGACTGTAGGCTATGATAGCTGGAACATACGTGCAGCACTATTGGCGGAAGTAATTTCGTTGTCGGTGGTTGGTTATATCCTAGGTATTCTTGGATTACAGGCATATCTCTTGAAAAATGCGACTTCTCTTGTGAATTCTATTCTTTCGTGGGATGTCATATTGCTAAGTTTCTTCATAGTTGTATTATTCGACATACCATCGGTGTTTATTTCAAGCCATTCATTGGTAAAGATCAAACCGCTAGACGTATTTAGAGACAGAGGGTGATAAATAAATGGAACCATTAATTGAAGCTAAAAATGTTACTAAAATTTATTCTAGAGGATCTGAGAAAGTAATTGCTCTTAACAAGATCAATTTCCAGGTAATGCCTAACGAGCTTGTTATTATAATGGGGCCATCTGGTAGTGGAAAGTCAACATTACTCCATTTGTTAGGTGGCTTAGACACGCCTACAGAAGGCCAAATTTTGTTTAAAGGAGAAGATATTACTCAATGGAATGAGAAAAAATATACCGAATATCGTAGAAATCATGTAGGATTTATCTTCCAGTCATGGGAATTAATAGAGAACCTAACTGCTATAGAAAATATTGAAGTTCCCCTATATCCTACAAAAATACCTAGCGATGAGATAAGAGCTAGAGCTATGAGACTACTTAGACAAGTAGATCTTTATGAAAGAGAACACCATTTCCCAAGTCAATTATCTGGTGGAGAACAACAAAGAGTAGGTATTGCTAGAGCATTAATCACTGAACCAAGCTTATTATTAGCTGACGAACCTACAGGAAATCTTGACAGTGCTACTGGAGATATAATAATGCGTATGCTTAAGAAACTAACAAGAGGCGGGACTGGGACAGTTGTTGCGACTCATGATGAATCTTTAAGAAGATATGCAGATAGAGTAGTTAGGTTCTTAGATGGAGAGATAGTTACATAAGTTTTAAAAATCAATTAAGAAGGGTGAATAGATATGCCTAATAAAGGATATGTTAAAGTAATGAGAACTGAAGTGCCTATCGAAGACGAGCAAAGACTAGAAAAAAATGCCGCATTATTATTCTTTTCAGATGAAATCAGAAAAGGAGGATTAATGAGAGGAGAAGAAGATGTCGAGAAAATCGCTAAATTTGCATTTCCAATAGTATTTAAAAAGATAAATGAGCAATATTTCGGTGTTTTCAATGGTTTTGGTTTAGGAAAAACCACAATCATGACAACAGATATACCTGGTAAAGATGAAGTAAAAAGAATGCTTGATACTGATGACTTTCTAGCAAAAGTTGATGAAATCAAAAACATGCTTAGAAACCCTAGAACTGCACCAATGGAGTTAGAAGGGGTGTTGTCTCCCCCTGAAGTAAGTGCAATAAGGACGCTTCTTTCCCAAACAGTACCTTCCTCAGATGCAACAAACCTTCCAGTACTAATAGAAGACAGAATGATTGAACAAGGACGTCAAAAACTGAAAAAAGGACTTGAAAACCACTTGAAATTCAAAGAAGGCGTAGAAAGTATAATAAAAGTAGTCATCGAAGAAATTGAGCGAGAAAAGAAAGACTCAATAGCAGCATTACAACAATTAAAGAAAAAACATGAAGAAGAGATTAAGAAAAAAAAGCAAGAGATTGCCAATGAAGAGAAAAAACTTCTCCAACAACTTGAAAATGAGAAAAAAAAGCTATTAGCAGAAGTAAAAAAGGAAAATACTGCATCCCTAAAAGATATTTATAATCGATTTGCCTCTACTCTTACAAGAGATCTCCAAGAAGTCTCGAATCAAATGAAGAAAGCACTAGAGGTTGCTAAGAAAGTCAGTGACCCCGATAAAGATTTTGATGTTTTAGAAAAAGAATTTAGCGTATTACAAGAAGATATCGATATTCTTAGAACTTCTGTAAACACTGCTGTCCATGAGATAAGGTACCAAGCACAAGTTGCCGATCAAAACAAAGAAACAGTCGTTGTAGACGGTCGGTCAAAAGAAGAGCACTACCAAAAATTAATTGAGGAAAAAAAGGCAGAACTAGATCCATTTATTCAAGAAAGAAAAATGAAGGAACTTGAAATTGAGAATTATATAAAAGCACTCGAAGAAAAGAAAAAAGAATTTCAAGACGAAGCACAAGCAATATTAGCACAATTAAAAATGCCAGAAAGTCAAATAGAAAAAATTCTTATTCCTGCAGATGCTGTTCCAATTGCTTCAGGAGCAACCTATACACTATATATTCCATTCTATGCAGCAGTATTCAAGAAAGGTAACACCAGAAGAATCAGTGTACTACCTCCTTTCATTCTCCCACAAAACCTTGAAAAAGTCAAGGGAGCCAAGATATACACTTCTAATGGAAACATAGGTTTTAACCCGCTTGTAGACAACTTAGAGTTATTATTCAATAATCAATTCAAAACAGAATTACTCAATAACTCACAGCTATCAGAAATAATCTTACATCAAGGAAATAACATTATGGAAGGAACTCCTGACCAGCAAGGAGCATTAGTTGCTGGTTTTACAATGCTCTTTTCTAGAATAAAAATTTCTAAGAAAATGAAAAATAAAGTCAATTCATTCCTTATGGAGAAGTATAAACATATAGGTTAAAAAAACATTTTTTGCCTTTTTTATGGTTTACGTGTTTTTTCTTTTTTTTCTTTTTTAAGCTAAGAAACCCGTTAAAATTTTGTTACAATTAGAAAGCGATATAATAACAATATTTCATTAACATTAGATGAATAAATGCAGGAAGAGTACATACACATATTAGAACCTTTTAATCCAAAACTCCATAAAGCAATTTGTTTTATAGATGTAGATGGGACAATTACACCTGGCCCTAGTTCATGGGAACATTTACATGAGGTTTTAGGAACTGCAAAAGAAGCTGAAAAAAACACGACCTTGTTTTTTGAAGGAAAAATTGATTATGATGAATGGGCTAAAAGGGATGTAAACCTATGGAAAGGGAGAAAAAAAGAAGAGATTGAAAAAGCTTTAGAAGAAATTGAAGTTAGAAAAGATGCAGACAAAGCTGTTAAAAAATTAAGGAAATTAGGCTGTTACATAATTCTTATATCTGGTGGTCTAAGAGCATTAGTTGAGAGAATTGCTATTAAAGTCGGAGCTCACGCTTTTTCTGCAAATGACATTATTTATGATGAGAAGGGAAAAGTGCTAAGGCCAATTGCTAAAGTCGCAATGAATAAAGAACTAGTCGCAGAAGAGATCTTACAAAGATTAGGAATCAATGGAAAGAAATTATTGAAGATAGCTATTGGTGATTCGATTAATGATATTTCATTATTTAAGTGGGCAGATTATAGTATAGCAGTAGATCCCACACATGAGGAAGTATACAAAAATTCTCATGAAATGGTTAATCCAAGTAGTTTTTGCGATATTACTGAGAAAATAGAACGCTGGCTTAATAAAAAAAAGGAAAAAAATCTTTTTAAAAAAATTTAATCAAATGGGAGATAGTCAAAATATTTTCTTGGTTTAAAAGCCCCTATTAAAGGGATTAACTCTATTTCGTAAGCTTCAGCATATTTTACGCCTGCTTGAACTCCTCTTAATTCAGCTCTCTTTGTTTGGAATTTAGAATAGAAGCCAGGTCCTCCTTTACCCAACTGACTCTGATAAACATTTATTGCTTGTTGTTTTATTTCAAACACGTCACTTATATCTACAATTACTTGCGGAAACGGTATAAGAACCGTTGTTTCCGCTAAGAAAAGCTTTTCAACTAAATGCGCAGATTCTCCAAATTGCGTAGTGTGTGCAGCCCATTCTATGGCCTCTAAAACTATTTTATGTGTTAGCCGATGTTCTTGATGATAATCGTAAGGTATATGTGTAATCACTGCCTTTGGCTTAAATTTTATTAATAATTGAATTAATTCTTTTTCTATTTCATTAAAATTATTCCAGCTTAACGAATTATAAGATAACATAATACCTTTTGATCCAAGAATTTTTGTTGCTTTTTCAAATTCATCTATTCTCTCCTCTTGGTACGTTAAGCATACAGAAACTGTTTTTGCTCCTTTTTTAGAGTGCTTAGCTAATATCCCCCCTGTAGAAAAAGTTTCATCGTCGGGATGAGCAAAAATAGTCATGATCTCATATGTCATTATTGTTTATTTCAAACAGAAGAATTTTAGAGTTTATCTTAGTTATAAAATTAGCACAATGCGAATATTCATTGTTAGTTTTCCATTGCTTGGAGGGTCGGGCCTTCTAGCTTCAAATTTAGCGGTACAATTAGCAGAGAATGGACATGAAGTCTACGTTATTTCTTATGATGTTCCATTGCTATTTAAAAGGGGATATCCTGGTAAAGTAAAAATAATCACGGTGCCTTTGAAGAATTATCCGTTATTTATCGACGTAGGCCCACCTTATGCTATGTTATTGGCTAATAGATTGAGAGAGTTAACAGAAAAGCTTTCCCCAGATTTAATACATTTTCATTATGGTGTTCACCATGTAGAAGCCGGGTTTTTATTAAAAAGATTAGTTAAAGTTCCTGTAATATTAACACTGCACGGTTCAGATGTTCATACAATCGGTGCTGATAAAGATCTTAATAAAGTAATGTCTACTATGTTACATGATTTCGATGAAATCACTGCGGTATCAAAATTTTTAGCAAATAAAAGCGTTGAAGTTTTTAATTTGGAGAATATGCCTAAAGTAATCTACAATTTTGTAGATACCGATTTATTTAGACCTTTGGAAAAGGAAAGAAAAAACAGGAATGAAAATGAAGTTATAATTACTCATGCGAGTAATTTTAGAGAGGTAAAAAACCCTGTTTTTTTAACCGAAGTGTTTGCAGAGGCAGTTAAAGAAATACCTGATATGAAGCTTCAATTAGTAGGCGAAGGACCATTGAAAAGAAAAGTATATACAATCGCCAAAAAAAGAGGCATTCTGGATAAAATTAGTTTTATGGGGATAAGAAAGGACTTGTACCGTATTTTCGGACTTACAGATTTTGTAGCAGTACCATCTAAGAAAGAAAGCTTTGGGTTAGTAGTTGCTGAAGCGATGAGTACTTCAACTGCGGTATGGGCTTCAAACATAGGTGGGATTCCAGAAGTATGTAGACATGAAAAAGAAGGTTTTCTCTTTGAATTAAACAATTTTAATGAGGCATTAGATTATATGTTAATACTTGCAGAAGATAAGAAAAAAAGAAGAAAATTAGGTAAAAACGGTAGAAAAAGAGTATTAACCCATTTTTCTCCAGAAGTCATTATTCCTCGATATGAAATGCTTTACGAGGAAGTTCTCTAAACATTTTTTCTTTTTTCATATTTTCAAGGTAGTGCCAAGATAATACATACCTCCGAAAGAATAATTCTCCGAGAATACACGATTAAAGGCATTAAAATAGTAATTAAGTCCAGTGACTTTTCCTAATTCAAACCATACCCAAGAAACTTCTTGTCCAAATTTTTGTTTTGAAAATCGCCCAAATTGCCATGATAAATAAGTATCTACATCAGGGTCTCCAGAATACTCCAGTAATTTGTTATATATATGTTTAATATAATCAGAAACCTCTTGCTCAATAATGGGGATCTGTTCAAACTGCCTTTTTCTTTTCACTTTAGCCAACTTAGAGAGTAGTTTGAAAAATTCTTGTGAGTGAAGAGATGGAATGCCCTTTTCATTAAGGAATTTTCCTAATTGTTCAATCCAAGGTGTATTATAGAAAACACGTTTATATTTAATATATATTGGTGTCCTTATACCCGTTGCTAAAATGCCACTACGTACCATTGCAAAATAAGCGATTTCTCCTGGACCGCTGATCCTTATTTGTGTATTTAATAGTTCTTGAACAATGCCAGAGGAAGAATCAACTTTTGGGTTTAAAAGTAGTGAGATTTTCTTGTCAAAATTTCCGTTTTCAAACTTGAAGATATATTCATTTTTGCAATGAGGGCATTTTGTTTTGATAATGTATGTTTCGTGGTCAATACCCGAAATTAATGGATGCATTCTAACTCCATCATTTGGGCATTCTACAAAAAATTGTGCAATCTGTTTATCTCTTGTTTTTAATGTTGGTTTGAAACCTTTCCTTTTTAGAAAATAATACTTTTCGTTAAAAGATGATACATAATCTTCATTTTTCAGTAAAAAAGGGGCATAATATTTAGTTAATACCTGAGATATTTTTTTATCTTTTACAGGAAAATAAATGATTCCCCAGTCGTTAATCAAATTCGTGATTGTGCCCCAAAATTTGACAAACCAGTCCTTAAGAGTAGATGTTGAGGTATAAGAGATCATTAACATGTTTAATATATGATCCAAGTTTTCTAAGAACAAGGCTTTTTGTTCGTTACTTAGTTTAGAAGAAAATTCTCTATTAACCAGTTTTACAGATCTAATTGTGTCTATGAGCCATTTTACAGAAGGGCTTTTTATTCGATGAAACGCTGTTTGTTCTGGATAATCTAGATTTTTACTTATATCTAATATTTGTGGTTTCGACGATCTTGGCGTAGTAAAATACATTCTAACTAATTCTTTATGTAAACCATCATAATCTGCAATCATGAATATAGGGGCTAATTTAACATTATGTTTCTCTAAAAAAGATTGAATGTACTGAAGAGTTGCAATCTTGTTTGAAATTAATCCAGGACCACCAAAAATAATGGGTTGATGACCACTTAGAATACTACCATTCACGATTTTTTCAATATTCTCTATTGTCTTATCTGTGAGAATTCCTAGCTTTTCATGATATTCAATTAAACTTTTTTTAAGTACCTCAAGATCTTTAATAGTTTCATGTTTTCTTTTATGTATTAAGCCTTTCTTAAATCGGGACTTCAAAGAACTTAAATCCGGTATTATCTCACCCCATAGTTTTTCCGCCATCTTAAGATATTCGGGGTCAGAACGAAGTGCCCTTTCGTAAATAATGTTTGGATTATTTGATATGTTTTTATTAGAATTATCCTTCACGTTAATATTTTGGATAACTTAGTTTTAGGTGTTAGTATTATTAAATTAAATTTTATATCCTAGTTCGCGCATAGTTTTTAGTTGAGCTTGAACTACTTCTGCACTGTTTTTTGCTAATGAATATGCTTCTAATCGTTCTTTATTTACAGCAATAAATTCTGCCCCCCATTTTATGCTGTTAGCAATGTTTACGGCCTGTTTTTTAGCTCCAAGTATCCATAGGGCAGCAATAGCTGCTTCTGCACTAGAAAGTTTAGTAGGAACTCCATAATTTATAGGGTTAGTCGCAATAAGAAATGGCAATGCTCTTCCAATTCCTCGAGAAAAAAGATTCTTGTATTCTTCTAAAGTATTCCAAGATCCGTCAATTATAACTAACCCGTGATTTATAGCTAGCTCTCTATCTTCTGGAGATAAAGCTTTTTCTGCAAATGGATCAAGAACAATTGATTTTTGAGGAATATATTTCAATGATTCGATTTTACGGGCTTTTTTTAAACGTACCATACGTAATCCAGAACATTTCTTAGGATCACACTGATAAAAATAGGCTAATATTAACTCTATTTCTTTTTGATCTTTGTTTTCAAATAAATCTTCGTCTATGTATCTCAAGCAAAGCCCTCTTTAAGAAGTGGTTAAGAGAGGAAATAGATATTAAACGGTGAGGATCGTACTCCTGCTTCTGTTCGGGAAACGACCTTCTGGCCGTGCTTCCCTGGTAGCATTCATCTATGCCCACTACCCAGCCTTCCCGGGCAGGTCATCAGGCCCTATTTGTGGTTGCACGCCGGTGATGGCCCGTTTCACCGGTCTCCTACACGTCTCAGCGGTTGACCGCATCATATTCATCTCGTGTAGGCCCGTGTCGTTTCTGTTGCCAGAGCAAGCCTCTCAGCTTGTGGCTCTCGCCACACCGGTTGCCCATCGTGGCAGGACGTTCCTGGGAGCTTTTTGCCCCGTCGCTACCCGTCCTCTCCGCCAGTATAGTACATTTATTTCTTTATTTTTAGTATTTTAGGTATTTACCCAAAACAAAAACTATGTAATAAAAGAAGAAAAGAAAAATCAATACAAATGAAAAATGAAAAAGGAGTTACTATTGCTTAAGAAGAAATGGTTTGCAAACCACTTATCCATCGCTTTCGCATGGGGCTTTTCCAACTGTGTTTCCACAATATGAGGTGATTTAAGCACGAAATACTTTCACAAAAATCTCTAGTTCGGATAAATCCTAATAAAACATATATATCATAAATCAAAGTGTAGGGCTTTACCATCCCATTTTACCTTTCCAGAAGGCCGTTTCACGCAGATAAAGTAAAAAAATTTAAGAACAAAATTGAGTTTATTTAGCTTTTACTGTGATTACTACCTTTCCAAACTGTTTTCCTGCCTCTAAATATTTATGAGCCTCTCTGAGCTTTTCTAATGGAAATGTCCGATCTATTACTGGTTTTATTTTTCCTTCAAAAACTAGTTGCATCGCTTCTAAGAATTCTCTTTGGCTACTCATTGTAGAACCAATTATATGGATTTGTTTCCAAAATACCATCCTTATGTCTGTTTCAACCATTGATCCTGTTGTAGCACCGACAGTTACTATTCTTCCCCCTTTAGAAACAGCCCTCAAACTTTTTTTCCATGTAGCAACACCAACATTATCTACAATTAGTTCTGCACCTTGTTTATTTGTTAAATTATACACTTCTTTATCCCAATTGGGGGTATCTACATAATTAATTACATAATCCGCACCGAGTTCATAGGCCTTTTTCTCCTTTTCTTTACTGCTAGTTGTAGCAATAACTTTGGCTCCTGCTAGTTTTGCCAATTGTATTCCAACAGTTGAGACGCCACTTCCAGCTCCAAGAATTACTACTGTCTGTCCTGGACGTAAATTACCTTGTGTATACAGCTCTCGATAAGCAGTTAAAGTTACTAAAGGAGCAGCAGCTGCTTCAATAGGAGTTATTTTCTTTTCAGGATATGGAAGCACTTTATCTGCTCTTACTACCGCATATTCTGCCATTCCTCCCCATACATGTTCTCCATATAGGGCAAATCTCTTACATAAGGACTCTTCTCCAGAAATACAAGCTTTACATTTCCCACAACCAAATCCAGGATTAACCAAAACTTTTGTTCCAACGGAAATATCAGTAATGTTATCTCCAATTTCAACGATCTCCCCCGCCATGTCAGAACCGCCCACATGAGGATAACTAAGCTTTAAACCAGGAATCCCATTTCTAACAAAAATATCTAAGTGATTTAAACCAGATGCGTAGATCTTAATCTTTACTTCGTTTTTTCCAACAATTGGTTCAGGGAGATCTCCATACTCAATAACTTCTGGTCCTCCGGCGCCAGTAAAATATGCGGCTTTCATACTTTGACAATACTGTTTAGGCAATAAAAGTTTTGGGGGTAAAATAAAAAAGAGCGCCTTATACGTAGTTATTTATTTTTTTATAACTTAAGTGAAAAAAATTGTTCCTACCCCAATCGTTTTTTTCAAACTTATTATTTCCTAGATAAGATAATGAAAAGAATTATTGCGTTTGCGGTTCTTCCAACAGTTCACGCAATAAGTCTTGATCAATGTCTGGTGAAATATAGTAATATACACTTCTCATATCTCTTAAATTGGGTAGCTTTTTAATATACCCTTTTTCCATTAATCGCCGTATGCCATAACGTATTGTCCTTGTCGGAATATTGAGCCTTGCAATAATATCTCTTTGAGTTAAAGGTCCTTCTTTTTCTAATAATCTTACTATTGGTCTTCCTGATTCTGGGAGTTTTTTAACCATACAAACTACCTCTTTATAATTTTTTGGTTTTTTATCATTAAGTTTATAGGGGGGTTTTTGGACTAAGCCAATTAAACTTAGATCATGCCCATATATAAATTTTATTTGAAAAAGTGACTGTAAATGAATAACTTTATTCAATCATTTACAAATACTGTCAATTCAATTCAAACCATGGAACATTATTGAAAAAAAGTGAATATATTTCATCATGATAAATGTTAGACTAAATACCCCATCATGAAAAGTTTTTGAGCAAAATCAACACAACAAAACATGTTTATAAATGTTTCGCGTAGAAAAACGTTTCTTAACTCAAACTAGAGAGTTTTCTTTTCCAAATCTCCTCAGTGATTTGAGTTACAGCATCATATTCGTCTTTCAGATCAACTACTGGAAAGCCCTCATCTTTGCATCTTTCGATAAGATAAGCTTGAATAGAACGTATTCGATCAAAATATTTTACATGAGTTCCTTTTCTGTTTGGATTCAAGCGTTCTCTTTTTTTCAGTCGATTATAATGAAGTTCTTCGTCTTCTAAAGTAAGTAGAATAGGAACAACATGTTCAGAAGAAACATACTCTTCCTTTAAGAGATAAGGAATGCCATGAACACCTTCGATTAAAATTGTATCTCTTTGAGAAATTACATAGTCAATAGTAGCTTCGATACCAACCATTACTTTTCTTGCTTGCTCTTCAAAACCAATTATATGACGATTAAGTCTTCTTGAAATGGAAAGCCCTAGATGATCACCGACCTCATAACTACTAAAATGAATAGTAGGCATTAGTCTAGGATTAATTGCCGAACGAAATACTTCTCGGACAAAGTCAGAACCAAGCAAGCTTTCTATTTTAAACCTTTGACTAATAAGAAGAGAAATTGTGCTTTTACCAATTCCAGTTACTCCTGAGAGAAGCACTACCAATGGTCTTAGCAACTTTAAATCATTTCTTAGGAATTCAGCCCTTATTGCATAAGGGTGCTTAGATTCTTGAAACTCTCTGATTATTAGTTCCATAAGTGTTGAACTTTTAATTTCCGGTTGGTCAAGAGTCTTTAATTTTCGACTAATTTTTTCTGCATATTTATATGCTTCTTTTAAAGTTATACCCAAAACTAATAACGATTCTGCTAAATATCCTGTTGAAAAAGGTATTTTCCCGCTTTTGGTAACGATTAAAGGTGTGTTTTTTTTACTATTTGTATTTGTATCTGTTTTTTTTGTTTTAGAGGGAGATGTCAATTACAGCCACCGATTGTGAATGTTCTACAGTTGTTTTTTGTTTTTTAGAGTTATATTTCTTCTTAGTCTTTTATTTTTAACTTCTTTATTTTTAGGGAAAAAAATAAAGAAGTAAGGGATTGATCTTTATTAAAGAACAATTTTGGTGTAGTAATGCCTATGGAGAGCTCTAATAATATTTTTATTTTAGGTAAACAATATAAAACACCTTTTTCTAGGGGTATTTTAGCCCATAGGCTTACTAGATTAGGAATACCTCTTAATAACGGGCATAACTTAGCAAATAATATCTATCGTTATTTAAGAAGAAAAAAAGTTTCAGAAATAGAGGAAGAAGAATTCATCGACCTAGTTAAAGGTCAACTTGAAAAAAATTTTGGCTCCGAGATTGCCCAAAAATATGTTCTTTTAGAGAAATGGTCAGAATCTCAGCAACCATTAATAATACTAATTAGTGGTGCTCCGGGTGTAGGAAAAGGACTTATCGCTCGAGAAATCGCTTTTAGACTAGACATATACCGTAATTTTGAGACTTCATTGCTGTTAAACATCTCTCAAAAAGTAATTTCGGAAAGCTTAGCTCCAGAGCTTTATTATCCCTCATATTTAGCTTGGAAAGCCCTAAGACCAATCCACTCCGCTTTATTTGATAAAGTAATTATTGGATTTGAAGAGCAAGTAAAAATTTTGAAAGCAGGAATACAAGCAATGATAAACCGTGCATGGTTAGAAAAAACTAGTTTTATTCTAAGAGGAGAACATTTAGTCCCACAAATAATCGATAAGGAAATGAGAGACAACCCAAATATTTTACTCGTTACTTTGTTTTTAGAAGATTCTGAAGAACATTTAAACAGAATTTTAGAAGAGAAAAGAATAACAAAAAATACAAAAGAATATTTTCAAAATATCCGGAAAATCCATGATTATTTAGTTGAATCTGCAGAGGTGATGGGTGTTCCTATAATTGAAAACACTAATAGTTCTGAAACTGTAAACAGAATTTTTGAATTATGTATGAACAAGATAGAGAAGCTATTAAAATAAAGAAAGAAAAGAGGTTATTAGCATAATGATGAAAAGCGACAACAACTTTTCGAATCCCGATAAATACTTAATACCTGAGGCTGTAAAAGCATTTCAATATTATTTTGAGTATTTGGCTTCAAGAATACTAGGAAATAAACCCAAGAATTTCGCAATATTAAAAACAAAAACAAAAAGTAAAAGGGGGGCAGAAGGGAGCCTTTATATTTCAAAAGTTTTTTTCCAAGCAAATGAAAAAGAATTAAGTGCAACAGTAGCTATGAAATTTACTGATGATGTGAAAGCAATTAAAAGTGAACTTATTAATTCTATGCTTATAGAACGAAGGCTCAGCAAATATTACATGTTTTCCACGCCCAAAGTTATCTTTGCATCAACAAATTCTCCTCCAATTATTGTTTATGAGGGTATTGAAGGTGAAAACTATGATGAATTGCCCCCTAATCCTGAAAAAGCATTTTTAACAGGAAGACTCTTAGCAACAATTCATGGGATAAATACAGGGAAAGTAAATATTTCTCTTTACAAAGATCTTATAAGAGTATTAGGGATGAAAGGAGAAAAGATTAATCAAAATTTCGAAAAACGATTTCTTCAAGGATGTAAATTATTTATTCCTATGCTAGAAAATAATCTCGAAGAATCCTTAATCTTCGGGGATTTTCATCAAAGTAATGTTATGATCTCTAAGATCGAAGATAAAAACATGATTAATACTGTATATGTAATTGATCCCCATTATATCCAAACAAATGGATTTTCTCGATCTGAAGACATGGGCATCTTTTTTGGGAATCAGGCTTTTCAGGAATGGAGAATTACCGGAAAATTCTCAGTAGTAAAGAAAGATTTTTCTTCATTTATTGAAGGATATCAAGTTCAAATGAATTACTTGAACGGTCCAGAACTTACAAAAATTTTCAGTTACGGTTTAACCGTAGATTACTTTGTTGCGCAATGGGGAGTTCTTGACGCATTAGATTATCCAAATAGAGTACATAAAGAGGTTCCACAAGCAACTTTATTAAAGGAAATGCAAGAACGACTGGACTTCGCTTTAGATGTGCTGGAAAATAAGCCTTTTCTAGAAGTTTTTAAGCAATTCATTGATTAAAAAAGTAATTTAAATTTTTGTTTTTAAAAAAGAAAAAAAGGGGAAAAATTTTGGAGTTAAATTTTATTTTGGAGTAATGTTACCGAACCCGTCGCATTCTACGTCATCTCTGCGAATACAGGTCCCTGTTTTGGTAATATATCCTTTACAAACCCAAGCAGTAGTTTCATCGCCATCATATAATTCACATTGTGGGTTTACTGGTCTTGAGCTTGAACTATCAACATGTGGAACCGGAATGTTTGGTCCTCCAGACATTATCAGCCCTCAATTATTTTACGCTTTCACATTACTCAACATAATTATTATAGTTTTGTATCCGAAAATTGATTTCTCACAAGAAACACAGAGCTATTTTATAATATACGACAAAAACTTCATTCATAAAAAAATATTAAAAGAAAAGTAAATAAAATAACATTTTTTTTAGTTTTTTCACCATTCGTCTTCGTATATACCATAATCTGATTCGTAATCATCAAAACCTGTTTTTCCATTGTTATCAAATAGTGGTGCTCCGTCAAAATCGTCTTCTTCAAACATGTCATCCTGGTATCCTGTTAATTCATATACTTCATCTAAGAGATCTTCCAGTTCAACTACTAGGTCCTTTACATCTGCTCCGATAAACGAAACTTCAATGATCCAATTTTCATAAGGATCTTCATTTATTAACTCGGGATTTCTAGTTACTTCATCATTAACTCTTTTAATAATTAAAGAGGTAGGGGCTCTGATTGAATAATCCGTTTGAATTGATTCTAAAAAAAGCATTTCTTCGTTTTCTTGGATGATGGTTTCAGGGGGCGAAGTGACTATGCCCACTACATCGCCTAACTCATTTTGCAAATAATCGGTTATGCCTAAAGCATACCGGTCTGTTTCAACTTCTCTTAACCATACCTCTTTATTCAAATAATAAAGATCTTCTGGGAACTCTACACGTTTTTTCTTAGGCATCTTAATCCTCTCGTTGATGATGCTATAGTGAATTAATGTTACTATCTAAAGTAGGGCAAAAAAAGGAGAATTTGAATTTATCGAAAGGTGTTTTTAGCTAGACACAAATATTTATTGGTGAGAAAAAGAAAGATTTTATTTTTGTTAAATATATTCCTTCCTTATTATCATGTTTATGAATAAAAGAAAATAATGTTAATTTTGTCGGCGTGAAGTCCCTTTTCTTCTGGAAAGGTGGGTGTGGGGAATAAAAACCGATACCAATACTGAAACTAACATTTTTTTATTTAGTATTATTATAAATCTGGGGCAGTCAATTCATCTTGTAATGTTTATAGGGGGTTCCTCCGGAAGATCTATACCGAATTATACCATTTCCTTGCATGCAAGGAGGTTGTTCTGGGACAATTCTTCTCTAAATAAGTAGAAAGCCACTTGCCAAAATAAGTAATGAATTCACATTATTTTGTAATAATAAAAATCGATGATGAAATGAGATATTATTTAAAAGTCAAATAATTTTTTTTAATTGCAATTTTTGTTATTTCAAAAATTAAGAGCATTGAAATTAAAAAGAGCATACAATTTAAATTAGAATTATTCCTCGTCTTTTGATGGGTGTTTTTGTTGTTTCTTTTTCTCTTTTCTTTTTTGTTTCATCTTTGAAAAGAAATTTTTTGTTCTTTCTTCGAAAGTAGGTTGATTTGATTTAAAAGGAGAAATTATCTTAGAACCAGCTGCTGAAAGAGCAAACTTAGTTAATTCTTTTTTCCAATCAATTTCTCCGCCCTTCGAGGCTTCTATAAATTCAACTAAATCCTCGAAAGGAGGTAACCAACCAAATCTCTTTATTTCGGGTGAAGCATATTTCCTGAAACTGGGAGAGAACATCCATAAAAACAGTAATACAAAGAACCATATGCCTTGTATTAAAACACCGATTTCATGTCCTAACTGAGCAACACTAACATTACTACCAGCAAAATATCTAGTCAATATGATTGATTCTCCAAAAAGAACTTGTAATTGTGTAACATGGAACCCAAAGATAAGTCCTAATAAGATTATTACAGCGCCTCGATCGCCAATAATCATAGTGATTTTTTGTCCGATCCAGCTCCCTTCCGCGATTATTTCTTCATCCGGTATTTTTTCTGCTTTTTTAGTCATACCTTGCACACTGTACAAAAGGAAGAATATGACTAAAATAGTGTCTGTCCATGAGATACTGCTTTTTGTTCGAGGTAATAAAATATCTAAAACCAATTGTAATAATCTAATTGTACCCATAGCAAGGAAAAATAACAATGAAGTGAAAAACACGTCATCCACTGAACCAAAGAATAAAATAATAATTTCTCCTACAAAAATCGCTGCTACAAATGCTAACAATGCGTAAATCGTCCCTTTAGTCAACTCTTGGCTATTTTGTACGGCGTACCATATTATTCCTAGATCTCCTAATAAAAGAAGTGCAATGGGTCCTGCAAATAAAATACTTCCTTCACCCTCTTTTTTACCTAAAAACAAAATGGTGCCTAATACTTTACTTCCAAAAAGATCTCGAAACATACTATAACTTGCAAATACAGATATTGCAATCCAGATAATATAAGAAGAAGCAGCTAATAAATCTAATACAATTGGATCTACATTTGAATACCCAAGAAATGCAAGAATTGAAATAATTATGATGAAACTGAACTGAGTTACTGAAGAACGTTTCCCCAGAAAGATTCCTGTAAGAATAAAACCAGTTCCTACTGCTAATTCTAGTTTTAAAATGAAATCATATAATTCTAAGGCTTGTTGAACGTTTTGAGAACGTAGGTAAGCAAGAATACTGGTTGCACTAATAATAATTATGAAGAACAAAGAATAAGGTAAATACTTCCGGCTAAATAATAATTTGAAACCGGAAGTAAGCATTCTTTTTAGGTACCAGTAGAATGATTTCTCTACATAACTCATTATTTATTTCTTTGATTGAATAGTATAAGAAAACTTCTCAAAAAAAATGGTTTTTAGGAGAAAAAAGGGTTTTCACAAGATATATTTTGTCTTTTCCCTATTTCTACCAATATTTTCAAGTTATCAATTTATCATGTTCTGAATTTACACAACATTTTTTTCTAGCAAATCCTAAATACTATCAACATAACAATATGATGTAAGTAAATTAACGGGGGCCATTGACTCATGGTTAATGCACATGAAATAGAAAAAGTCCTTCGCGAGTTTGAAGAAGAAACTGAGGGAATCAAAGGAACCTCAATTATTTATTCTCCACAAGCACTTGTTTTGGCAGAAGCAAGTCAAGAATACCCCCGAGAAATTGTTCAAGCAATGAGTGAAAGAATTCTTTCACTAGCTGACAATACGTTATCAGCTTTATTCAAGGGCAATTATCAATTAAAAAGGGTCTTGATCGAGGAAGAAAACCATAACATTTTGCTTTTGCCAATAAACAAAGATTATCATTTAGTAATTATTGCAACGACAGAAGAAACAAAGGGTTTACTAATGCTAAATGCAAAACAGCTCCTTAAAAAAATAAAGCCATTACTATCTTAGAATTTAGAATATGGTTTTTACTGCTTTTTTAATCTCTTAATTTTTGCCTATCTTGGCGGGAAGTCCCCTTCCGCAAGGGAAAATGGAATAATCATTGATATCGATCATCTTTTTTTATAGTATTGTTGGCGGGACTTGTATAGATAGATGAAATAACTCCTACTGTAGCGTCTGTTAAAAAGCCTTCATAAAATCGGCTATTACCAGGCAGTTCTCTTACAAGAAAATAGTTTAGAGATACCTTACTTAAAAAGCAGTAAGGAAACTCTCAGTAAAAGCAAGAGATAGTTCACATAATGGAAATATTTTCCTCAACTTTTATGTACATCATAAATAAATTAGAAACAATCACGAGAAATTCTAGTTGTTCTCTTTTTCTTTTAAAAAAGGAGAATTATTAGGATCTTTGAGGGTATGAAATGATTTATTCACATACTGGAGCAATAATATTGACAATAAGTATTCTACCATCTCTACTTGCATTAGGAATAAGTGTATTAGGCTTTAAAAAACACAGATATCCACATTTTCTCTCAATGTCTATTTCATGGTTATTTATTTTCTTAAGTATTATTTTTCTTAGTTATGCTTACTGGAGTCTTAATATTTTAGTGTATATATTAGCTATTTTAATTACGATTCCCATAGGTTTTTCAATTTCTTGGTTAATTGATACTGTCTCTCGAGTTGATATGGATGTTTATAAAATTATTATTTTAACCTTTTTTTCAACATTAATGTTAGTATTTGCTTTTGATGAACAAGCTATATCTATTAATATCTCAAAAATGAATGAGGTAGCGCCTTCTTTAAATGGTTACTTCATGCTAAGTGGTGCAATTATTTTTCTACTTTATAGTTCCTTATGGTTCTACTATAATACTAAAATTTACTACAAAAGCCCTTCTAATATTAAGAAATATGCATTACTTTCTTTGATAGGTGCCACAATGTCTGGACCAATAGCGTCTCTTTCTTTTGCTACTGGATTAGTCTGGTTATTTCCTGGGATAGATTACATGTTTGTTTCTATGGGGGTATTTTTGTCTTCTTACAGTTTTTGGAAAGAACCTAAACTAGGTTATGTGTTGCCTTTCAAAGTTTATGCTGTGATCTCTGTAGACTTGATCTCCGGGATTCCGCTTTATTCTTATGAATGGAATAAAATTGATGAATTGAATATTATATTGTTTAGTGGCGCTATTAGGGGATTATTCGATTTAATGGGTGAAAGTATCGGTAAAGGTCAAGTTGAAGAGATAAAGTTGAAAGACGCCGCTATTCAGATATATAATCAATCTGAACATAATGTTGGATTCCTGCTAATTTCTTCAAATGTAAGTAAAGTTTTGAAAATCGGCCTTAAGGCCTTCGCAGAAGAATTTTGTTTTGTTTTTAGAAAAGAAATTAATGATGATAGATATTTTGTTTCTCAGTTTGATAAAGCGGATAAGATCATATTAGAAAAATTTCCATTTGTCCCTCATAAACATTATTCTCATTAAGCATAATGACCGAAGATCTCTTATCTTTATATTTTATCATTTGTTTCTTCGCTAATTAATTTCCTTGATAAAGCCCATTTTGCTTGAATAAGATTTGTTATATTAAATAATTCCTTAGTATTATGAACAGATAAAACTTGGGGTGCTTTATGCTCAAAATCTAATTCTACAACAATAGGTTGCTTTACACCTTGATAAGGAATTTCCAACATAGCAACAATTCCATCAATTGAATCAATACCACCAGTAATTGTTGCAATCTTAGTTAATATCTCTTCATAATCAATATGTGCAGCTCCAGCCCGATCAATAAAAATCATATTATCCCGATATCTGCCTAATTTATGTGGATCGTTAAATATTGTTTTTAGTTGCTCTTGTATGACATCAGGTAAAGGTTGTAAATCGATCTGAACGGTAATCACATCCCCTATGGCAGACAATCTCTCAAGATCAAGCGCCAAAGAGGAGATCTTTCTTCTTTCAGTGTTCATATTTAATACCCTCACAGTACCCTAGACACATTCCCATATTTTGGTATGCCATTCATACCTATAAACTATTGGTAGTTTAATGGTTATCCAAAAACCGGTAATAAGTGAAAATAAAGAGTTTTTAATATAAATCTACTAAAAAAATTGTTTTTCTTTTTTAGTTTAAATCTCAAACGCTAAAATAAAACCATAAAGACTGCCGCTAACACGAATAGCATTCCTGCAAAACGGTCAACATATTTTTCAGGTAGTTTTTCAGACAACTTATTACCAAGTATTGCTTCTAAAAAAGTAATCAAAAAGAACCCTAACATAGAACCAATTAACGTATTTATCCAACCAAACTCAATAGTTAAAGTTACTACTGCAAATTGGGTTTTATCTAAGAATTCGGCACTTCCAATTGCTATTAATGACAAGAAGATAACTTTCCAATGGCTATACTCAGAAATAGATTTCCCTGAAGGATTATCTTCTTCTTTTTTCTCTTCTGAATCTTTTCTCAAAGACTTATAAATGAGATAAACCCCGATAATTACAAAAATTGTTGCACCAATTAAATGAACAAGATACATATTACTTACTAATTGAGTTAATAATGACCCCGCAATAATACCCATTATTGTCATAAAAAATAGACCAAGCATTGCACCAATAATCACTGATTTTGTTTTTCCAGTTTTACTTGACAAAGCAATAACTAATAGTCCAGTTTTATCTCCTAGTTCTGCTAAAAAGATAATCATAGTAGCTATAATGATGTTTAAAATGGAATATGACATCCTATTCGTTTTTAAAAAAATTCATTAAAAAGGGAAACAATAATGACACAGTTAATTAGTAAGAAAGGCCTATCTTTTAAGAAATGAAATGAACAACGAGTTTGCCTAAGAAAAAAGTTCTCCTTTCTTTTTTCAAGATCATTCTGTTGATTTTTGTTCTTCTGGATCCCATTGATATGTACAATTTCCACAGATGTAATAAGTTTTGTATCTGGGAGTGTGTCCAATTACTGCTACGATTTTTGTTTTGTCTTCCACTTTTCTTACCTTGGTTGAACCACATTTAGGACATCTTGGCATAACTACCACCTACTATGTCTTTTTACTCACCATACTATTAAACTTTTAACCCTTATCTCATCGCGCATAGGCTAATATTTCTTGGATTTAAAAGACATTTGAATACGGTAAAATTATAATTATGGAGTATAAAGTTGGAGTTTAAGGGTCAAATATAGGCCATAGAAATGGAGAGGCAAAAGAATAAGAAAAATAACATATCCTATCTTTACTTTTTTGTTATAAAATAGATAATTCTTTCCTTTTATTATTGTAATAAGTATAATAATGAGCATATGAATAAGAATGAGAATTATCCATAAAATCAAAAACCAATTAGGACCAATTAAAACTTTAATATCAATAGGCACCATAAGAATTATTCGCAAAGCATAAATTATGGGAATAAAAGCAATTTCCCAAGCTAACAACCTTAAAGATGGTTTACGCCTAGTAATTCGCCAATATTCAGTTAACAATACAAAGAACGCTGCTAAATAGTGAAATAAAAATCCTTTATTTAAAAAATAAAAGATCCCAAATCCTAACAATACGTTATATAGCAGTCCAGCATAATCATTTTTGGGTGTATTCCATACCCTTATGCTTATTTTAACTAATAAATAAAGAAGTAAGAAGTTAGCAACTAAAAGGATTCCTTGGGCGATTAAAGTAGTTATTATTTGAAAAGACCCTAAAAAAGACAAGATTGCTAAAGTTGCATAGTAAATAATTACTGTTAGAGAATAACCATTAGGATTTCTACCTAAATGAAATAAAATAGCATGATAAATCATTCCATGTGGATTTAATAGAGCGCCAATTCCTAAAACAGGGATAAACACCGTAATAATTCCAAGCGAATGATAATATGCCTTTTTTTTATCATGCCTAACATAATGTAGCCATATAAAAAATGAGAATAACAATGAATATTGCTTCATCATCATTGCAATTCCTGAAAAAATGCCGGAAGCATAAGGTCTTTCTTCTATTTTTTTTCTCCATGCTAATAACATAAAAATGCCGGGAAATATATCAAACTGAGACTTATAACTACCAGCATACAAAATAAAAGGATTAAATAGGATAAATAATTCCAAAGTTGAAACCATGGTTTTTTTATTTATTGGGCGGAACAGATAAGCTGCAAATAATTCGCCAAGAATTAGAGGAAGTTTTAAAAATAAACGTTCAAAAGCGGGTGATTTAATTGGAAATATAAAGTAATAGAAAGCCATTGAAGGTAAATATATCAGATATACTAAAGGGAAATAATTGAATTTATACTGCAAAGTTGAATCGAAATATAGTTCTGTTTTGTATAGTAAGATATCCTTTGTTGTTTGTATGAAAACCGAACCATCAATTCGATCTATAAATAACACCGCTGTAACGGCCCTAATTATAAAAGCAACATAATATATAAGAAAACGATTTAATGAATTAAAAGGAGTTACTATTTTTTGTTGATAATTAATAGGAACTAAAAGAGAACCATTGTTTTTCAAAGCAATCTGAAGTCATCTCGTTTTTTAATAATAAAATCATATCGTTTGGATGATAGGGAAAAGAAAAGGAAGTAGAGGAAGATATAGTTAATTTTTTAATTTATTTTTTAATAAATTATCCCTTTATGTTTCCAATAGGTCTTAACTTAACTACTGGTTTAGATATTCCTGCTAAGTGAACTGAGTGAATAACTTCATCAATATTTTTGTAAGCAAAACCTGCTTCTTCTGCTAAACCACTCATTGATGCAGCTTTGACGTAGATTCCTTTTTTCTCCATTTGTTTTTGAAGTTCATCACCTCTAACACTACGTTTTGCTTTTCTCCTACTCATTGTTCTACCTGAGCCATGTGCAGTACTACCGAATGTTTTCCTCATTGCTGTTTCCGTGCCTACTAAAAGATAAGAACCTGTTTCCATGGAACCCCCGATAATTACTGGTTGCCCATATTTTCTGTATTCAACGGGCAGTTCTGGTTGTCCAGGGCCAAAAGATCTAGTGGCCCCTTTCCTGTGGACTATTAATTTACGCCTTTTACCATTTATCTCATATTCTTCAATTTTTGCTATGTTATGGGCCACATCATACACCAATTCCATACCGAGGTCTTCAGCAGGAGTTTTGAACACTTTCTCAAATGCTTTTCTTAATTGGTAGGTTATTACTTGTCTATTGGCCCAAGCCATGTTTGCGGCTGCACTCATTGCTTTCCAATATCTCTGTCCTTCTGGTGAATTAAATGGGGCACATGCGAGCTCACGGTCTAAAACTTTAATACCATATTTTGGCATGATATCAAGAAATAGTTTAAGATAATCGGTACCTATTTGATGTCCAAATCCACGAGATCCACAATGAACCATTACAGTAACTTGATTTTCCTGTTCTATTCCAAATGCTTTAGCAGTTTCGGGATCATGAATATCCCCTGGATGGACATATTGAATCTCTAAATAATGATTTCCACTGCCAAGGGTACCTAACTGATCTTTTCCCCTTTTGAATGCCCTAGCGCTAATTGCTTCAGGATCAGCATCTTCTAAACGCCCTCTTGCTTCAGTGTGATCTTTGTCATTTTTCCAGGCAAAGCCCTTTTCAACAGTCCAATCTACGCCCATAGTAACTACTTCTTCAAACTCTGCTCTGTTTAATGGGACAAAGCCTTTTCTACCAGCACCTACTGGAATCATGTCAAACAATGTTGAGACTAATTCTTTTATTTTCGGCCTAACCTCATCAATTGTTAGATTTGTTCGGATTAGTCTCATACCACAGTTTGAAACTACAATATTATTAGCAATAAAATTATGATCTTCATGATCAACAGTAAAGTCATAAACCAGATCATCATAATTTTTTAACTCTTCAATGTTCTTTATTTCATCCCAAACCCAACCAATTGCTCCATTTTCATATATTGCATTTATTTCTATGAATTGTTCAAATGTTAAAAGATCAGAAGTAGAATATGCTCCTTTTTTTTCTTGGGAAGAATGTGTGCTTATCGTAGTATGTGCTTCAATAGCGTTTTGGTTTTGATTTAAGAGCTCAATTAGTTTTTTGTTTTCAATGTTTTTTGTCTGAACATTTGCATGCTCAGAAAACATTGCTAATTGTTTAATTTTAAGGTAATGTGTTGCCATTAATCCCAAAAGCTGTTTTTTCCTGCTATATTCAAAACCAATTTTAGAATATAAATTAATTAGATTTTCAGTATCTGGTGTAATTGTCAATTTTAGAATAATTTCTTCAGAAGCGTTATTTTCCGGGGAAACAATAATATTTTCTGAGATCTCATCGGTTTTTATTCCAAATTCGTTAAGTAAGTTTTTAATTTGATTTAAGAAGGAATAGCCAGATTTTGAATTTTGTGATTTTTTGATTAATTTTATGGTTGGCGTGTAAAACTCATATCCATTATTTAAAATTGTTCGAGGTGTACTTAGTTTTGCCCCAAAATATGATGCTAAAAAAAGTCTCTTCATCCATAAAGGTGCCAAATTAATCCAATAAGGAATTTCATAGTCTTGTGCAGACTTATTACCTAAAGGAAATCCCAATGCTGTTAATAATGCAACAAGACTTTGAGAATCTATTTTGATTTGATATTCTGTTTTTTGAATTATTTCTTCACCATATGCTGTTTCAATTGGGATATCTTTTGTTTTCATAACAATATCGGAAGAATACCAACCAAGCCTTAAAAGATCCTTACGGATGTCTAAGAGATCTTCCTTTTGCCCATAAAACCATACAACTCCTTTCTTATGAGTTATATTCACAATGTTTCCACTCTCAAGTAGATAGCCAAAGATTTTGATAAGATAAGGTAATTTAGGGGAATTAAGTCTTAATGGAAGTAATTCTTTCTTTTTTAGTTCAGAAATGATTTCTTTCAAATTATCTTGGCTTAAATTTAATAGCTTAAGATCTTCTTCGGCGAGAATTGTTGTACTTTCGGGTTCTTCGTAAGGAACTCCTTTGAATGGGTATACTGCGATTTTGTCATTTTCTTTTAGTTCTTCGGCATTTATCATTCCTTTTGGAGTTTTAATCGGATGATCTGCAGTGACAATTATTTGATTACCACTTACAGTTCGTATTTTAAATACAGGAGTGTCTGGTTTTTTAGAAAAGAAATAAATCATTTTTGCTTCTATGGGGGTTTTCTTATTAAAATCCATTACTATTACTTTTTCATCTTTCCATTCTTCTTGTAACTGGGCAATGGTTTTAGTATATCCATGTTCGAGTAAAATCTTTGTATCTGCCGCTAAACAATTGATATCAAAACCAATTCCGCCTGGAGATATAACTCCATTTTCTAAGTCAAAAGCAGCAACTCCTCCAATAGGAAACCCATAACCCATATGTGCATCTGGCATGGCCATGGCGTTACCAACGATACCAGGTAAACTTGCAACGTTAGTAATCTGATTAATTACATAATCATCCATTTGTTCGATAATTTTTTCAGTCCCAAAGATTATCGCATCTGTCCTCATAGTTTTTTTATAGGTCCGAGGAATTTTCCAAGTAACATTATCTACTCTTTCAAAAATATTTTTATCAGCCATTTCAATCACTCCTAATGAATAATGTTTTTTTAGTTTTTAGAGATAATAATTAGTTATTAAGCTATTTTTATTTATTTATTTACTTTGTTTTTTTAGTGATTCTATTGTCGTAGATAACCTTTTTTTAAAAAAATATAAATTAAGAGTTCCTGGAAGAAATCACATACTACAATTACAAATTTTTCTTATACAAAATAATTATTTTAATAACTCTAACCGTACTTTCTTTCAGATGCCTTATAGATATCCTGAAGATACTGCTATCGCAGATGTTGCCATTGAGGTTTATGATGCAGAGAGTTTCGAACAAGCATTAAATGAAACTATAGAGGCAATGATTAAACTTATGGCTAAAATCGAGACCATTGAAGGGAAAATTGAGAAAAAAATAGAGTTAGAAGCAGAAAATGAAGAAAGACTATTATTAGATTGCTTAGAAGAAATAATTTTTTTGAAAGATGCTGAAGGACTAATTTTCAAAGAACTAAGAGCAAAAGTAAAATATTTTGATGGGAAAATTAAGGCCTTTTTAAGAGGAAAGGCAGATATTACTGACATTAACAAACACGAAATAGGCATGGATATTAAGGCAGTTACTTGGCACTTACTCAAAGTAGAAAAAAAGGAAAATGGAAAATGGTACGTATTTGTAATTCTAGACGTGTGAACTACCCCTTGCTTTTGCGAGGGACTTCCTGCTTCACAGAGGAGACTCTCTCCACAGGCGCTACGAGCCGTCCCAGCCCTGCAAGAAAAAAATATACAAAAAAACATATGATGTTTTCGGCTTTCATCCCCTCCCTTTCGGAAGAGGATTTCCCGCCGAGAAAGTTAAAAAACAGGAACTTCAACAGGGAGACGCTCTTAAGTTATTGAAGGAACTAGAAAAGGAACTAGAAGACGAAAGTATTAGTCTTGTTGTACGGATACTCCGTATAATATTCACTTAGAATATAACAATAAGCAATGGGGAATACAAGAAATTTAGTAATCGGAAGACAACTTATAATATGCATTCAAATCATAAAGAAGACTTGGCAGATTTAAAGAATACAGATGGATTTTTTGAAAAACTAATTACGTTTTTAAAAAAACATATCGCGTATTAAAAAACAAAAATATTTGGTAATAATTATCAGAAATCCTTATCAAAAAGGAATATATCAGTTAAATAATGCGAGATTAGTCAACGAACTAGAAAACAATTGGTTTTATTCTAAAGGCAGATATCATTTGGGTTTTTATAGGAATTAAACTTAGACCCTATGGATATCCTTACTCATATATTCCAAACATTATTCATCAACACATATTGGTTATGAAAAAATTATGAACTCTTAATTTATTAATTAATATTTTTTATTAGATGATTAAAGAAGAGCTAATTCTATTTTTTCCATTGGTGGCCATAGATCTATTCCTGTTCTCTCCTTGACAGTCTCAATAATTTTATTGTATAGTCCTTTGTAGTCTATTTCCTTGTTTTCTAATATTCCGGGTACCACTAATCCATATTCTTTTGCGATATTAATTGCTTTTTCATAACCTGCAGCAGCATGTCTCAAAATTGCAGACATAGGATCCCATAATAACACTCGGAAGAGCTTTTCTTGTGCAATCCTCGTCCCGTCAGCAACAACAATTTGTCCAGCGTGGAGAGAATAACCTACTCCAACACCCCCACCACCATGATAAGCTACTAATGTTGCTCCTCCTAATGCATTACCTAATAAATTTAGGACGGGGTAGTCCCCTATAGCATCGCTACCATCTTTCATTCCTTCCGTTTCTCGGAATGGTGACGCTACAGAACCACCGTCTAAGTGATCTCTCGCAATAAATACCGGTGCTTTTAGTTTGCCTTCAGCAACTAGCTTATTCATCAACATTCCAAAAGCAGCTCTACCGAAGAAACCAGCCCAAAAAACTCTGGCTGGTAATCCTTTTTCGAATGGGATATACTTTTCTGCTAAGTCAATCCAATTGACTAATTGTGGATCATCATAGAAAAGTTTCTTTGCATATTCATCAGTTACCAAAATATCTTGTGGGTCATTTGAAAGTGCTGCCCATCTGAATGGACCTTTTCCTTCCATAAATAATGGTCTGATATATTTAGGTACAAATCCCTCAAAGTCAAATGCATTTTTGACTCCTGCTTTTAGTGCTTGCCCTCTAATATTGTTCCCATAGTCAAAAGTTTCTGCTCCACGTTTTTGAAGCTCGAGCATTAATTCTACGTGTCTTTTAACAGTTTCATATGCTTTCTTTTCATATTCTTTGGGGTTCTCTTCTCTAAGTTTAATTGCTTCTTCATAAGTCATCCCTGCAGGGACATAACCATTTAGCATATCATGAGCAGAAGTCTGATCTGTGAGAACATGAGGAGTAATATTATTATCTACCAAGTACTGTAACAAGTCAACAGCATTAGCTAATACTCCTATCGACACAGCTTCCTTCTTTTCGGCATATTCTTTTGCAATTCTAATTGCTTCTTCAACGCTGTCAACTTTTATGTCTAAGTATGGTGTTCCACGGTCTCTTCCTAAATTATATAAACGGTCGATTTGTTTCGGGTTAACTTCCGCAATAATCGCTATTTTTCCATTCATTTTAATGGCTAATGGTTGTGCTCCACTCATGAGACCTAATCCTGCACTGACAATGATCTGTTTTTCAAAGTCTGATAATTTTTGATATGCGGGACTTTTTTCTGCATTTTTAATAGCTGCTGCAATTGTTTCATAAGTGCCTTGAATAATTCCTTGTAGCCCAATGAAACAGAAAGACCCTGCAGTCATTTGACCATATACTGTTAGCCCAGCCTCAACCATGTTGTTAAAATATTTAGCCCATTCTGGAACAATAATGCTGTTTGTCACTACGATTCTTGGAGCCCATGGATGAGTTATTGTCTTTCCATAGGGAACACCACTTTGAAGGAATAATGTCTCATTAGGCTTAAGTGTTTTTAGAAGCTCAATCGTTTCAAAGAATGCTTTCCAGTTTCTAGCTACTCTTCCAGATCCACCATATATAAATAAAGTTTCCCAATCAGAGCCATTATGTAGATTATTAATCATAGCTCGAATTATAGCTTCTGTTTGCCATCCTGCAACCGTACTTGGTTTTAATGCTTCTTCACCTTTGGGTAATGGGGGTATTTCATCTGGTTTTAAGTCTAAACGGAGCCTCTCTTCAAAAGGTATTTTATATTCTCCATCAATTATTTTTTCAAACATTGACTTTGGTTTTCCTTCAGGAGTTGTAGAACTGGCTACGCCTTCTGCCATAAAGATCACTCATATACGATTATTAATGAGAAATACAAATACCTTTCTTGGTAAAACATGGAAAAAAGACTGAAAACTATGAAGAAGACTAAAAAAAAAGACCTAAAAAAACTATTTTTTGCGTTTACTATTCTTTTCTTTAGTGATTTGCGCTAAAAGATTATCGTTTTCTATTTTAGGAGCTCTTCTGAGAACTTTAATATAAGCGATTATATAAATAATAAACCCCGTAAACGTTAGAATTATGAAGATCCACCCAAAAATATCACTAGATATTGTAAGAGGAGAAAACAAGTAATAACTAAATGAAGCAAAAAGTGGTATGAGTAGAATTAATAACAAGCTAACTAAGAAAGTTTTATCTTGAGACACCTTTTTAATTATTATCGCATCATTTAAAATTTGAATTAGAGATTTTTCTTCTTTATGGACTTTTCTATGTCTATTTAACGGATAATAATTTAGAAAATAAAGTATAGGAACTAAGAATAAGGCTTGAAGATAAAATACTACATCGAAAAAATATATGATGATGAGAAGGAGAAAATATACTGAACTTTCTTTAAGACCAGGGTCAAACTTTACTTCATAGAAAAAGCCACAACCAAATAATGCAATAATTAGGAGTATCGTTGCAAAAAATGAATATATGGAGAAAACAAATGGAGAGACTGTTGATACTTTTATCTGACTCCATCCTGCCTGGAAAATTCCCCATAAGATCCCCAATAAACTTGTTGTGATGGCTATTGTTTTCTTATCATCTAAGATTATTGAACGACGAATAAAATAGAAAAAGATAATGACTGATAATAAGTCATGCCAGGCTAAACCAATCCATGAGAGATATATAGGGAATGCAGAGTACATAGTAGTCCTATAAATTCCTTCTAATATCCATCCATAAAACGCACCTGCTAAAAATAATGACCAAACATCATTTACATGAAAATATTCTATTATAAATAGTAATATCCAAGTAGCCATGAAATAAAATAGATATGCTAATAATAAGTAGGAAAGATTAGAAAGAAGAACGCTCGTAGCAGTAAACATTATTTCTGAAACATACATTAGCACGTAAGCCATAGATAACGAATACAAAGTTCTTTTGATTATTAGGTTCATCTTTTTGAATGTTAAAAAAATTGTTTGAAAAAATTTTGCTTTATTTGATATTGGGGTGGTTAGATTCTTGTTGCTTTGATGTTTTTTCTGTGTTGAAAAATTTGCGAATAGCTAGAACAACAAGCGACAAACATAAAAACCATTTCTTGTCCCTTTTTATTGTAAAATACCCTTTGGGCCGGTGGTCTAGGGGCTATGACGCCACGTTGACATCGTGGAGGTCGGCGGTTCAATTCCGCCCCGGCCCACCATTTTAATTTAGTCATAATAATACTCATTTTAAATTACTCATAGTAGTCTTTTCTATAGCTAAATCCTCCTCTAACCCATTATCTTCAGAGTAATCAATTTTATGAACATTGAGAATCATTCCCTCTTTGGAAATTATATTTACTATTTCCTTAAGGATATGCTCAGCATCGTGTATTTTCCAAATAATAATCCCTATTTTTCGGGTTTTTTCCGATAGACCTATGTCTTTCTGAGCTTTTATTATTTGACGTTCTCCGCTTAGAAAAAGAATAAATTCTGTTTCTATGCTTTTAGCACGTAAGTCATTGTATTGTTTCCTTCGTACTGTATTATTAATTGCTGCTAAGATATGTCTTGAACCTTTTACTTTTTCATAGTCAAACAAACTAAAGCCAGGTTGATTTCTTACTTTATTAATAAGATGATTTAACACATTAGAGCCAATTGCTGTTTCGGTATTTACAACAAATCCCGGCGGAAATTCTTCCATCATTGATTGTTTTATGGAAAAGAACATAAAAACGTGTTTTGTTTAATAAGTTATTGAGAAAGAAGTATAAGAGATACCCTAGCTTTAATTATTTAAAAGTAAATTGTTGGGGATCTAATTAAAGCATAAAGAGGAGTGCCCCGTGAGTAAAAAGAAAAATCTTTGGCATGCAATGCCTGATTATGACCCCATATTTGCAGTAGATGAAGGATTGCCAAATTATGAACTAATGGAACTCCCAGAGATTCATAGAGATTTAGATGCATTAATTAGAAGATATTGGGAATACTTACATCCATTAGTAAAAGATGCATTTTATTCTTTTGGTGAAGCCTTCAACAAGTTACTTCAAGAGATAGAAACATTGAAAAGAGAAAACCAGGAACTCGGAGATAAACTTAGAGACTACGAAAACAGGTTAAAAAAAGAAAAAGAACAATTAATAAGGGCAAATGAAAGATTAAAAAAAGAAAATAGGGAGCTTAAAAAGCAGTTACAAAATATTTCTGAGAAATTCACTAATCTTCTTACTAGGTTTGACCAAGCAATTATTGACCTTGAAAAAGATCTGAAAAAAAAGAGTCAAGAAGAAATTATTACCCTTCAAAAATATATCACTAAATTAGAAAAAGAAAAATCAGAGCTTCAAAAACAAAATATTAGTTTACAGGAAAGACTTGCTAGAGCATTTGAAGAAATTAAGGATTTAAGAAGAATAGAACAAAAAGTAGCTTCTGAAACTGGCAAGCAAGAAGTTTTAGAAAAAAGAATTAAGGAGCTAGAAACTGAAATCGAGACCCTAAAGGTTGAGAACTTCGTATTAAAACAAGAAAAAGAAAAACTTTCTAATAAACTAGCAGATTACGAAAATAAAGATATTTCTTTCTCAAAGGAAATTGAACTATTACGTGAGAATAATCAAGAACTAAGAAAGCAAATAGAAGAACTGGAGAATGTCATTAAAGAGAAAGAGAGAAACTTAGAATTCATACAGAAAGAATTAGGAGAAAAGCTTAGAGAAATGACTGAGAACCATGCAAAAGAAATTGCTGAAATGAGAGAGCAAATAATTTTTCTAGAAAAAGCCTTAAGAGAAAAAGAAGAACAATTAGCAGAGGCGATGGAAAAGGGTGCCAAACGTGAGAATGATGAATTAGTTGAGAAGGTACTCAAAATCCTTACGGAGGTCCTTGAGTGATTGAAAGTCAAGGTATTCAAATAAAAGTGATTTTAGTAGGGGAAAGGTTGGTTGGAAAAACAAGTATTAGACAAAGATACATGGGAAAAGGATTTAAAGAATCTTATTTCGCAACCTTAGGTTCCGATTTTTCATCTAAATCAATTACCTTAGGAGATTATGTAGTTCATCTCCAGATATGGGACTTAGCTGGACATGTCATGTTTAAAACAATGAGACCTTTATTTTATAAAGGGGCCAATGCAGTTCTTCTTGTTTATGATACAACAGACAGATTATCATTCGAAAAATTAGAGTACTGGATATCAGAATGTTTTGATGCTGCACAACAAACAATAAAAACAGTAGCGATTATTGCAAATAAAATAGATCTAGAAGAATTTAGAGTGGTAGCTACTAATGAAGGAGAAGAATTTGCTCGTTATGTAGAGGAAAAATACAAGATCCCAACGTATTATGTTGAAACTTCGGCTTTAACTGGTGAAAACATTGAAAAGCTTTTTTATCTTACTGCTTTATCTTATCTTCCAGAAGATATTCGAGAAGAGGTTCTTAAAAAAGATGAAAAAGCTAGAAGGTATTATTATGAAGATCGTGAGCCAGAAAGACTTCAAACGCATGGTCTTAAGTCTAGATCACTTCTGTCCTCAAAAAAAGATGGTAAAAGTGAAGAATTTTCAAAGGAAATAACTAAATTAAATAATTTAGTTACTAGAGTTTCCGTTTTAGAGAACAAAATTGAGAGAATTGAAAACACAGTTAACAAATTAAAAGAAGCAGATAGAACCATTTTAAAATATTTAGAAGATTTATACGAGGCAATTCGTAAGTTAGATGAAGAAATATCTAATCAAAGACCTAAACTTAACATTGACGCAGAATTATTATCATTTCTGGATGACTAAACATCATTATCATGAATAAGTAGTTTTTAAGTAACATAATACTTTTTATTTACTACTAAAGTTCCGCACCGATTTTTTAGTTATTTCGGCTTAAAATCGATTTTTCTAAAACTCTATGTAGTTATTTAGGATGATTAATGAGATTAATGAAAATACGATAATCTTAACAATGTGGTTTTTTTATTTGTTCTTGATGGTAAATTTAACTGCTAAGCTGTTCATCGAATCTGACATGCCTAACAAAGAAGTATTACAAAATATTTTACAGTATGCGTCTGAGAAAGTAGGAAAAGATAATTTTGCCTACGAAATCTATGACATTATGAGTGAAGAGGGAAAAAAGAAAGCAGAAGAACATAAAGTAACAGAAGTACCTACTATTATTTTTTCTAATATTGCAAGGATCTCAGGAACTTTAAGTGAGGACTTTATTAATGCCGCTGCTATGTCTTTACTTTCAAGCGTTTCTCGTAACAGAAGCGGCTCGATAAGCATGAAAAAAGAAGAAAAATATAAGCTAGAAGTGGCAATGTCTTTTTTAATGCATCAAGTAATCACTAAAAATAATAGTAATCTTTATGTTTTTCTGGCAGTTCCTACTCCTGACTACTTAGATATAGAGCAAATACAAAAGCTAGCAGAGAGTCGTAAAATCTTTATATTAACGAATTTTGAAAAAGGAAGCGAAGAACAAAGGCAAAAACTAGGGGCATTAGGACTTCATGATAATGTTATTTTAGGGCATATTATTAGAGACAACATGATCGCTGGTGGAAATCTGACTACAAGGAAAGGAAGACCATTTAGTTCTGCATTTTTCAGGACAAAAATAAGCAATGACATGATAAAAGGGAAATGGACTTCTTTATTATCAGATTCAATTAAATTAATCAAAGAGTTTTATATAATGCTATTCATGGCTTCATCCCCTGTTTCTCATGATGGCGCTATTTTGCCAGGCTCTAATCGTCAAGTAGCTAAAGCAAAAGACAACATGGATGAAGTTTCTAAAGTTTTATGGTGAAAAATAAGGCATTACGATCAAAAAATACACAAATTCAACGCATACTGAATTTCTTGCTCTAAATAAGATAAAGATTTATTACATGCCGATAATAGATAACAGTGGTGTTATAGCGTTTGAATAATCATAGAGAGGGAAATTTATTTATTTCTAAGGAGGACATAGGGGGAAGAATACTGCCAATAAGGGGAACGATTAAAAACGGGAGCAACAAATTTAACATTACAACAATGTCTATGTTTAAGTCATCAATAATATTCCGACAGAAAAAAATTGTTGGACCGCTCCACGTTTGGAAATGCATTAGTTGTAATAAAAAATTCAAAAAGTCATTATATAGTCATAGAGAATGCCCGTATTGCGGTAGTGATTTAGTCGTGCTAATCGACATCACTCAATTATAGCTTTAAAAAGCCAAAAAAATAAAAATTTAATAGTTATTAACCTCTTTTTTGGCTTATTAGGACTAATTGTAAAAAAATTTTTAATAATTCTAATTAGAACCTTTTTCTGGTGGAATGGTAATGGCATTTGAAAAAGAAATCGAATTAATAAAAAATGCTTTGGCTACTGGTAAGTGTCCTGTGTGCGGGGGGGAGTTGGCTATAAATGAAGAAATGACCAGATATGTATGTACTAAAGATAAGTCCCATTTTGATTTAAGCATTGAATTTATTCAGAGTGGAGAGGCTGTTAAAGCTGTTTTCAATGGAGTAGAAATTCCTTCTGAGATTGCCTCTAAAATTGACTGGTAAAAGAAAACAATTTATTGCTATTCCACAAGGACCTTATCTTATTGTTTTTGGAGAAATTTACTTCTTTTATTATCTTGTTCATATTAAATAAAACAAAAAGTAATTTGTTAATTATTTATTTTCTTTATAATCCTTTTTTTAACCAAAGGATTTACATTGTTGCTGCATTTTAAAAAAACACAAAAAAGGTATTTCGAAACAAGCATTATGGAAGTTGTAAGCTTTATTTTGTTAATAGTAATTGGAGTGCTTGTCGGTATTTTGGCTTCTTTGCTTGGTGTTGGAGGGGGTGTTTTATATGTGCCTATTTTAATATTAGGATTTAAAGTAGATGCTCTTACTGCCACTGCTGTTTCTTCTTTTGTGATTATTTTTACATCTTTAAGCGGGACAATTGAATATGCTAAACAAAAGAGAATAGATTTTAAGGCAGGAATAATACTTGTGTTGCTAGCAATTCCTGGTTCCTTGATTGGGGCAAGAATTGTTACTTATTATTCAATGTTGAGGACATATTTAAGAGCATTGTTTGGGCTTTTACTTATAATTTTAGCGTTAAGAGACTATAGAAGATTTTATCTCAAAATCAAAAAGATGAAAGGAAAAGGGGAAACAATAAGTATAACCACAGAAGACTTACAGACCACCAGGGGAGAAAAAGTAGAAAAAACAGACGCAAAAGGAGTTAAGTTTGTCTATAACAGGGATATGAAGACGGGAGCAGTGTTTGGCTTTATTGGTGGCGTCCTTGCAGGAATGCTGGGAATTGGTGGGGGTATAATTTTTGTTCCTGCATTAAACCTAATTATTGGATTACCAATGCATCTTTCAGTAGCAACATCGACCTTTATAATTATCTTTTCCAGCATTATGGCTGTTATAGTAAAAGCAGATTACTTGTCATGGACAAACATTATTACGTACGGAATTCCCCTTGCGATCGGCGCGGTTCTTGGGGCACATTTAGGGGCTCGGTCTGCAAGAAAAATACAGTCTTTATACTTGAAACTAGCTTTTTCCACGTTGCTTCTGTTCACGGGAATAAAATTAATACTATAAAAAGAGGGACTAAACTTTTTTTCTCTAACTTCTTTTTTAAAATATTTTGGGGGAGATCCTTTAGAAATACACACCTCTTTAAAAATTAGTTAAAAACGAAATTAGAGCCAAAGTATTATAATGCCGGTTTTTGGAAGTCTTTGAAAAACTTTGACCAAAAAGATTTATTGATGATAAAACTTGGCTAATAGCTCTCCAGAAGCAGTCAGTTTAATAATTACATCTCTCCCGCTTCTTTTGTATTCTATGAGTTTATTTTCCCTTAAAAAATTAATATGGGCACTAATCGTCGGTTTTTTTAATCTGAGTTCTTGGGAAAGATAGGTTGTTGCCCGTTTTAGTTCTTTGTTAGGTTGCTTATCCAAAATTAGCAGGAGTTTTCTGTGACTTTCACCTAGCTCTTCTATGGGGATTTTAGGAGTAGGTAGCCAAATAATTCTCTCTTCTAAAGTAACATCTTTCTCTTTGGCTTCTTTAACGTATAAGATCTCCGCTCCGATTACGTATGCGCCAATCAATGCTGCAGAGACCATTATTTTAGTTCCGCCAGTAATATTGACTGTAATATTGTCTTTCCGATGATTCTTGTAAATACTTATTATTTTGTCCAAGCTCTCATTGAAGTCCATAAGATTTACTAGAAAAATTTCGCATTTTTGAGTTGAAGAAAAAAACTCGTCAACAAAATCTTTTATAGAATATGCAATATTTTTAGGGTTCTCTTTAGAATAATTATTAACACTATCTTTATTATGGGTATCGTTAGTTATTAAATAAATATAGTCAAATGGCTTTATTCTTAGACCATCAATTACGGGCTGTTTTGTAAGACCAACAGTAGCGACGTATACGTTTTTTTCCATCTAAATTTTTTATTAATTCTTGAATATTTTTAATATTCCTTTTTATTATTAGACAGATTATCTAAATATAATAGATTATGCCAAACAAAAAGACTTGGTAGTTGTTATAGACACTCCAAATGTATTGATAAGAAGACAAGGATAGTGTGAACAATTTCTTAGCATTGGTCGACTTCTTGAAAAACAACCGGAACATAGTATTCTGGAAGTTATGACTCTTAAGTTAAGTAAGACCGCCCCGTTAGTAGTACAAACGTTAAAAAAATATCTGAAAAACAGAGTAACGTAACTTTATACTTTAGTGAGAAAAACGTCGACCCTGACGAGATAATCCTCTCTTTAGCCCAAAAATTTGATGCGTTAATAATTTCTAATGACCAATACCAACAAGAAAAATACCAGAAATATAATAGTACTTTGAAAAAACTGTTGAAATTCAAGATTATAGGCACCCTGATGTTTGTTTTACCTTAATCAATTACAACTATCTTTGCGTTTTTGAATTTCTTTTCTTCTTTCTTCAATTTCTTAGCAATAACATATTCTTTCTGGTTTTTAACTCCTAAAATATATGCTCCACTCTTTTTCGAAGACTGGAAAATTGTTATTTGTTTTTCTTTTGATTTTTCTTGGTCAATCTTTATTTCTGATTTTGTAACAATGGGAGGAATGACGTTGTAAGAATATTCAAAAGACAGAGGAATAAATGAACGATTTTTGAATTTATTTAATAACGTTGTTTTGTCTGGAAACTTAATTTCTTCGTCTAAGGACGTTAATTTGTTGTCTGCCGATTCCTTGTAAAACTTTCTTATTTTATAGGTTCTAAATCGCTGATTATTATTTTTAACTAGGATTTGGAATTCGGGAGGTAGCTTCTGTAAATTGTTTTTAATTGAATTTTTCATGGAAAGTTCTAAGGGAAATTTTTGCTCCCATATTTTGCAGTAATCGAAAAGTTCTCTGGCCTGTGTATTAGAAAGAGCTACTCCTATTTCAAAACCTTCTTTCAACCCTTTTTGCTGGAAATTAGCAGTAGTTACAAGACCATAGTATTTAGAATTCTTTGTCTTTAAAACGACAAATTTCGCGTGCAGTAAAGGATGGGCCAAGATCTGGACATTTGAGGTAGCATTTTTTAGTTTAGATAAAATTTCGAATTGTGATTCTCGTCGTGGAGCGAAGACCACTGCTTTTGCGTTCTTACTTATTTCTTTAAGTTTGTTGTAGAACTGATTTTCTTCGTAACCAAAAGATGATACATAGATTTTTTCAATGTCATTTATAGACAAGAGTTCCAATAATTTATTTTCAATACTATCATAAGTAATGTCCTTTTTTCCAGATTTGTTTTTAGGGAGGGTCAAAAACACGCCTTTTATTTTTTCAGGAACTAGGTTTTTTATCGATAAAGAGATTTTATCTTTATTAATAGGATGTAAGTCGCCTGTTTCTACTAATTCTCGTTCTGCTTTTAACCAGAAACCGTATACGAAAAAGTTATACGCGCCTTTTACTTGCTCTTTGTTTAATAACACCCCGAGTTCTATTTTGTCATCCAAAGCTTTATTGAAATTAGCAGTTGTCATAATTCCTTTAGCGTTTGGAGTAAACGGATCAATTACTAGGAATTTGGCATGGAAATATTCTGCTGTTCTCAGAAATATTAACCGATTAATTTTTTTGTAAAAGTGTTTTGTCTTATTTTTAATACTGTTCGGGTTATCTTCTATGTAGTCCTCTTCTTTATCTATCGTTTGTTCGGGCGAGGAAAGAATATAAAACCTAACTCCTCTTCGGGCCGCCTCAATTAGTTTATTGGCTAAATCATCTTCGAATAGTAAGAAAGAAGAAATAACAATAACTTCTCTCGCATCATTAATAAGCCCAGTAACAACGTCTTTTAAGGTCTTATTTTTTGTTCGATTGATAAAAATCCCTTTTTGAGCAAGGTCTGCCCCTAACAGACTGATATCTTGGTCTTCATTTCTAGCTATCCAGAAGTTAGACCAAGACAAGTCAAAAGAATATTTATGAGTGATTTTCTGGGGACTTTTAAAAAATCCTATAGAAACTTTAGAACTCATTCTAGTTCCACCTCCTTAAATCGATGGGTGCTTGTAAATACCAAAATTTTGAAAGATAATTAGTAATTCCTTTTTCTATTTTATCTTTAATAGTGTTCAAGACAGTTTCTAGTGTTAGACTTAATTGGTCTTTATGAAAAACGAAGTTTTTCTTGTTGCGTTCGACTATTTCGTTGAATTCTTTCTCTGTTACAAAATAATCTATGTCGTCAATCACCAGCTCTTTCAACCATAAATAGGCTTCTTCTTGATTTATTGGTTGGATAGGCACGTTTTGAAACTTGACTTGGTTTAAAACATATTTTTCATTGATTTTCAGGTCCTGTATTATTAATGACTTTTTGAGGAAACTCTTTTTTTCTTGGTTTTTTAATTCTTTAGATTTAACTAGGAAATAACCATTTTCCCATTTATCACTTTGATAATTTTTCTGAAAATTGTCAAATAAATTAGAATATGATAATTCTTGAGGCAAACTAAAGCTAAAACGAACTCTGTTTGTACCTTGAATATACGCATTTGTTTTGTTATTAGGCGTAACCTCGATTGAAATAATTGCTTCTATCGGCGGTAGTCTTATTCCATTTTTATCAATTGCTTCTATAATTATTTCTCCCTTTAAATAAGGCTCTATTTCTCCATTAATTTTTGCCCCGATATATTGCTCTAACTTAGTGGTTTGTGTCAAATCGACTGGTTTGCTGTGTTTATTCAAGTCTTCTTTTAATTCCTTGTTGTTATATTGAGGGCTTTCTCTAATCCCGTAAAAGTATAAACTAAATAATGGGTCATCGATAACTGAAAATTCAAGAATTCCTTCTGAGGGTAAGAAAACGTTTCCTTCTGATATTGAAAGACGCCCTTTCTCAGTAAGAATCAAGTGCTGTTCATCAGAAATCAGTCCGTCGTGTATGTCTAAATCGATTAGATCGAGGTTAGCTAACCGCTGTATTAGTCTTTTTATCCCGATAATAGGTATAGCAAGAAGCTCTTCCCGGATGATTTTCGGCGTCGGATAGCTAAGATAGTTCTCTTTAAATTCATGGATGAACTTTAAGACAATTAAAAGGTCTTTTCTTTTCTGCCTTATCTGATATTGAGTTTTTACTAAATAACGTTCTATTTTTACTTTTTTTGTTAAAACGAATTTTGAAGATTCGTTTATAATGTATTGTTGTTTATTACTATTTATCATTTACACTCACATTTCATGTTTTTTTAATTAAATCAGCTTTAGCGATAAGTCCCTCTTCTTTTACGAAAGAGACCAACGACTGAATGATGGGAGATCTTGTCTGCCTGCTAAAATTAGACAACTCTCCAAAAACTATTAACTGGTATTTTGCTCTTGTAAGGGCAACGTTTAATCTATTAGGACTGTCAATAAACCCTAAGCCTCGAGTCCTGACCATTGACAACAATATTAGGTCGGCTTCTTTTCCTTGAAATCGGTCTACAGTACATATCTCTATGTTGATTTTCACCTTGTTTTTTCGAGTTTCATAAACGATCCAACGGCTTCTTTCAACACCTAATTTTTGAGCGATTTTTTTCTTTAATTCTCTTTCTTGGGCCTTATAAAATGTCAAAATACCAACGGAGTATGTCTTTTCTTGTCTCTCAATAGGGCCATTCTTGTCTGCATACTCGATGAATTCTTCCAGATATTTGATAGTTGCATTAATTTCTGCAATATTTATTGCCTGCCCCTTCACCCTTTTTTTACCCGGTCTTATATCTACCCATAGAAAATGTTTTCTTTCTGACAGATAACCCCATTCCCTTGCTCCCTGTTCTATGTATTTCGGATCTTTTAATTTTTGGTTTTTATAGATGTATTCTCTTGGGAATTTGGAAATATCTGGATGCATACGGTGCTGGTGACTCAAAACTTCGATTCTATCTTTCAACACAAGATGATTTTCAAAACCATCGTAAAGAATTGTCCCAAGTAATTGTGATGTTTTACTCCCTACTTGCAACAATTCAATGATTGAAGGTAATACGAATGCAT